>PBOD01000002.1 GCA_002724215.1 Gemmatimonadota bacterium
CGCGCCGTGGCGTTGAGCATCGTCTACCCCCTCGACGACCCCTACCTCGGCCGCGAGCTTATAAAGTTACGCCAGGCCCTCGGCGACGATACATATCTCTTCGTTGGCGGCCGCGCCGTGCCCAGTTATAGCCACATCCTCAAACGCATAGACGCCATCGAACTCAACATATTGTCCGACCTGCGCCCGCACCTGCATGAGCTACAACTGGCAGAAACCCGCCGCTAAAATACTCGCCATTGCACTACTGGCCCTGCCCGGCCCGCTGCGGGCTACCACCCTCAGCGGCTTCGTCCAGGATGCCAGCGATGGCGAGTCGCTACCCAACGCCACCATTGCCCTGCCCCAGCTCAACACCGGTGCCCTGAGCAACGCCAGCGGCTATTATGCCGTCACCGGATTGCCATCGGGCCGCTATGCGGTAACCATCTCGCATATCGGCTACCGCACCCGCACCGACTCCGTCGATCTGATCGCCGACCAGGACCTGCGCCTCGATATCGCGCTGGCGACCGAATCCATCCGCCTCGCCGAGGAAACCGTCATCACCGCCGACCGCCAGATCGAGGAGGCCCGCCGCCAGATCGGCTTTAGCGCACTCGAGGCCAAAGACCTGCAGCAGATGCCCGCCGCTGGCGAAGCCGATCTCCTGCGCAGCTTGCAAATGCTGCCCGGCATCCAGGCCGCGTCCGATATCAGCAGCGGGCTCTACGTGCGCGGTGGCGGCCCCGATCAAACGCGCATCCTCCTAGACCAGGTGCCCCTCTACAACCCCGCCCACGCCTTCGGCTTCTTCTCGACCTTCAATCCCGATGCGGTCAAAGATGTGTCGCTTTACAAGGGGGCCTATCCCGCTCCCTACGGTGGCAATCTCGGCGCGGTGCTCGACGTGCAAAACCGCGAGGGCAATCGCCAGACCTTCAGCGGCCGCGGCGGCATGAGCCTGATCTCCGGTCGCCTGCTGCTGGAAGGCCCCGTCGGCCAGGGCGCCTGGATGATCTCGGGCCGCCGCACCTATCTCGACCCGGTGCTCTCCGCGCTGCGCACCTCCGGCATCGACGTCCCGGCATATTATTTTTACGATTTCAACGGCAAATTCAGCCAGCGGCTTGGCCCCGCCGACGAAATCGTCATCAGCAGCTACTTCGGACGGGATGTGCTCGATTTAGACCTCGAGGCCGAGACCTCTTTCAATATCGACTGGGGCAACCGCACCCTCACCAGCCGCTGGAATCACATCTTCTCGCCGACGCTCTTCGGCCGCTTTATCGCCGCCTACTCCACCTACGACAGCGATACCGCGCTGAACTTGTTCGATACGCCGATCGATTTCGGCAATGGCGTGCGCGACCTCTCGTTCCGCGCCGACCTCGACCACTTCCGCAAAGATCACACCCTGGCCGGTGGCGTACTGCTGACCCGCTACGAATTCACCTTCCGCCAGGCTTTCAACCAGCGGCAACAGATCGATCTCGACCAGCAGCCGCAGCTATTGGCCGCCTACCTGCAGGACGACTGGCAGGCGACGCCCCTGCTGCGTCTGCGCCTGGGCGGCCGCGCCAATTACTTCACCGCTGGCCCGCACCTCTCGCTCGAACCGCGCTTTTCGCTCAACTACGAATTGCAACCGGGCTGGCGGCTCAAAGCCGGCGGCGGCATCTACCGCCAGTATCTGCAACTGGTGACCACCGAGGCCTACAGCGGCGGCGACTTCTGGCTGCCGCTTGACGACACCGTCGAGCCGAGCCGCTCCTACCAATCGGTCCTCGGCATAGAGTGGGAGCCCACGCCGCGCTACCGCCTCTCGGCCGAGGCCTACTACACGGATATGGCTGAATTGGCGCTGCTCGACAACGATACCGTCGCCGACAGCGAAGAGACGCGCTCGCGCGACATCTTCAAAACCGGCGGCGAGGGCTACGCTACCGGCCTCGAACTCTTTGCCGAGCGCCGCCGCGGCCGCCTACGCGGCTGGCTCGGCTACACCCTGGGCTGGACCCGGCGCCAATTCTCCGACATTAATGGGGGCCGCGCCTTCCCGCCCAAGTACGACCGCCGCCACGACATCTCCGTCAATGCCTCCTATAAACGCGGCAAATGGACTTCGAATGCCAGCTTCGTCTACGCCACCGGCCAGGCCTTCACGCCGGCCGCCGCCCGCTACACCCTGCGCACTCCGGCGACGGGCCTCTTCACCGACCGCGCCCTGCCTGCCAGCCGCAATAGCGCCCGGCTGCTGCCCTACCACCGCCTCGACATCGGCCTGCGCCGCGAGCTGGTTTTGCTCGGTAGCGACGCCCAGGTCCACCTGCAAATATTTAACCTCTACAGCCGCCGCAACGAGTGGTTCGTACAGTACAATACCGACGAGCCGGCAACCGATCCACAGGTGATAAAAATGCTGCCGATCGTCCCCACCTTTGGCCTGGATTTCGCGTTTTGAGCCGCCGGCTGCTGTCGATCATCCCCCTGCTTTGCGCCTGCGCTGCCGAGCGCGATCCCGGCGCCCTCTTCGGCCCGGCCCAGGATGGCCTGCTGGTCGTCGACGCCCAGCTCATCGTCGATGCCTCCCTGCCGCCCGTCTATCTGAGCCAGACCCAGGCGCCAGGACGCNTCTACACCACCGCTGCCGTAGAAGGCGCCCAGGTCGCGATCAGCNGCGACGGTCAGACCTTCGACTATACGGAAGACCCGCAANCGCCCGGCCGCTACCTACCCTCTGCACCNGNCCCATNCGTGGCCCCNGCAACCGTCTACGACCTCGCCATTGCCACCGCCGANNACCGCCGTCTCAGGGCGCAGACGACTACCCCCGGGCGCCTGCGCGTAGTCGAATTGCTGCTGCGCGACGACNNGACCCTGACNCCCCTGCGCCGCCTCAAGCTCTTCGCCGAACTGGGCGACGCCGTCTATCAGGCACCGGAAAACCAGNTCGTCTACCAGCAGGGCCTGATCGAAGCGATACTCGAAGAACAGCTGGATATCCCGGCCTACCAATTGGCCATTTTCAATTTGGAAGAAGATTCGCCGCTGTTGATAGACGCCGACTTTGAGGAATTAGAACGCCAGGGAGCTTCGCCGGCGCTGGCGGTGCGCGACGGGCAGGCGCGACTGCCGTGGTTTGCAGTAGCTTTCGCCGGGCGGCANAAGTTCAAAATCTACGCGGTNGATGAGAATTGGTTCGATTTTATCCGCACCGATCCCGATGAGGGCGGGGGNGGCTTCGGCGGGCTGTTGGGCGACCAGTTTCAGCGGCCGATTTTCAATATCGAAGGCGGCATCGGCCTCTTTGCCTCGGCGGCGGTAGACTCGGTGGGCTTTACCGTAATTCCCGCTGCCGACTAAAGCGGGCGCGTCGATATCAACGGGCGATCCCCGGCAATCGCATACGTCGCGACCACGTCCTCCGCACCCACCGCGCCACGCGTTCCCGCACAGGCCGCCACTTTCTGCTCCTCTAGGTCAAAGNCCACCANCTAGTAGCTCGCCNCCCGTAGATTGCGCCCCTTCGGCCCACCCATATCACCGAGACCNATGAAAGCCAGCAGCGGTTTTTCGCTGCTCACCCTNTTTTTTCCTTTCGTTGGTTCCGTAAAGTTCGCGCGCGACGCGGTGGACCTCAGCGTGCAAATCCGCGGTCTGCTGCGGCGTCGGCGCGTAGCCGCCCGACAGCAACAACACCAGCGCCGCACCCGTGGCCTTAACCTGCTCCAACACCATCCGCTCGCGCGCGCGCAAACCAGACCGGCTCAGCGCCAAACGCCCGTAGCGGTCGCCTACCACCGGATCGACCCCGGCCAGATAGAAGACGATATCCGCCCGCGCTGCTTCCAGCACCTGCGGCAAGTGCGCCGCCAGAATTTCCGCGTATTCCCCATCGGTTAACCCATCGCCCAAGCCCACATCGAGAGACGAGCACTCCTTGACAAAGGGGAAGTTTTTCTCGCCGTGCATCGAGAAGGTGAATACCGCTTCCTCGCCCTGGCAGGCGGCGGCCGTGCCATTGCCCTGATGTACATCGAGGTCGATGACCAGGGCGCGCTCGATCACCTCTTCGCGCCGCAATACCGCAATCGTCACCGCCACATCGTTGAGCACGCAAAAACCCTCGCCAAAGCCTGGAAACGCGTGGTGCGTTCCCCCGGCCAGATTGGCGGCGATGGCATCTTCGAGCGCCATCCGCGCCGCCTGCAGCGTACCGCCCACCGCCAGCCGCGAGCGCCTGACCAGCGCCTCCGACCACGGTAGCCCTAAGCGCCGCTCTTCTTTGCGCGACAGGCCCCCCCGCGCCAGTTTGTCGAGATAGTCCTCGCTATGGATCAGGCGCAGATCGTCCCAGGCGGCTTGCTCGGGCCCGACTATGTCTTTTTCTTGGATCAACCCTTCGCGCAGCAAGATGTCCCGCAAAGCGGGAAACTTACCCATCGGGAAGGGATGTTGCTCGGGCAGAGAGACGTAGTAGCCTTCGCAGTAGCTTACGCGCATGCCTTTACGGGATGAGTTGGCGCCGCGGCATACCTCGACAGAGCATCATCGTCACCGCATAGGCTTGCCGTAAATCGAGACGTTTGGCCCGCGCGATCAAAGCCCTGACCAGCGCAGTACGCAGGCACCACGACCGGGGAGCGCAACAGACGCAACGTTCCAGAAACCTCCATCCCCCCACACCCCCGAGGCGCCGCGATATCACTGCGGCTTGCGCGCCTCCAGTCGCGCGCTCCACACCTTGTCGACGATGCGGTCTTTGCAGCGTTGGAATAGATCCTCCGCATCGCTGCCGCACCCGCAGTCGAGAAGCCCCTCGATCTCGCCCGCGCCATAGACCCGCCGCGCGCTCACCACTACGTCCTGCAACCCCGCCGCACGCATGGCCTCGAGATATTCGCTCTCGCGAATCGCGCCGGCCAGACAGCCGACCAGTGCGTCGACGCTGGCCACGACTTCGTCGGGCAACTCGTCGCCGAGCNCGANATCCGAAATCGCCACCCGGCCGCCGGGCTTGAGTACGCGGCAGACCTCCGCGAAAACCCTTTGCTTGTCGGGCGCCAGATTGATCACGCAATTGGAGATCACCCAATCGACGCTCTGATCGTCGATCGGCATATCCTCGGCATCACCCATGCGAAACTCCGCATTGGCAACACCGGCTTCCCGCGCATTGTNCCGCGCCCGCCCGACCATCGCCGGCGTCATATCGAGCCCGATCACCTAGCCGGTGTCGCCGACCTTGCGCGCGGCGATCAGGCAGTCGATCCCGGCCCCCGAGCCGATGTCCAACACCACGTCCCCTGATGCAACCCCGGCGCAGGACAGCGGATTGCCGCAACCAAAGGCGCTCTCTACCGCGTCCGCGGGCACGTCGTCGAGCTGGTCGGGCGTATAGCCGAGATTGTCGATCAAGTGCGCCTCGGCCTCGCAGTCGCCACGCCCGCAGCCACCGCCTTGCTCGACGCGTTCGGTATAGCCCTGGCGCACTTCCTCTTTGATTTGCTCATTGGTCAGTGCCATTTCCACTGCTCCTCCTTTATTTGTGTGTTCCAGTCTTGTATTCGCCCGCGCCCTGCTCGCCGCAGGCACCTCGCAACAGGACATTCTTGGCAACCGCAATCGTGCAGGTGTCATATGCCAGCGCGGCGAGAGCGATGTGCACACCGACTACGCCGTGGCCTTCTCTCCCGTAGAAAAAGCAATGTACCTGTGGTCCGGCTATCCGGCCGAAGTGGCGATGGAGACGCTGCCCTTATAACACCAAGCCTTTTCATTGTTCGGCCGCACCCCGCGCCCGCAAAAACTCGATCGCCCCCGCGTTCCCGCTCTCCAGTGCGATCGCCAGCGGCGTCTTGTCGCCCTTGTGCCTGCGGTCGTCGATATCGGCTCCCGCTTCGACCAGCAGCCTGAGCGACTCAGCATAAGCCGCTTCCTCTCCCTTGCCGCGACTCGAGCCGCCGAACGCGGCCGCGTGCAGTACGTGCTTCGAATCCGCCCGTGCTCCGAGGCCGAGCAACAGGCCAATCGCCGCGTTTTGCGCGTTGTTGGCAGCCCACGAAAGCACCGACTGGTACCAGGCGGCATTGGACGCGTTGGGATCGGCCCCGCACTCGACGAGCCGCTCGATAAGTTTGAGCTTGCCGTCGTTGGCGGCGTAGTGCAGCGCGGTACTGCCCCATACGAAGGGCCGCCCGCCTTCGTCTGGCCCCGGCCATTCGAGCCGGGCCAGTTCCGGATGCTCTTCCAGGATGTCGAGCGCCTCTTGCTCCCGTTCTTTTTCGTATTTGGTGGCGAGCAGACGGTAAAATGGACTGTTCTCTACATATTCCACGGCAAAACCCCCCATTCGATAGTGACGTAAATCGGACTCGCCCACGCCTTAGCTCCGTCTGTCTACACCACCCGCACCCAGTAGGGATGGCAGCCCGGGGCCATGTCGAAAGGCGGCAGTATGAGAGGCTCTACCGGGTTGGTTTCTCCGTCAGGGACTTGCTCGCCTGACTCGTAGGTCTCAAGCGCCCTCATCGCCGCTGCTTGAGAAATTTGCAGTCTTTTTGCGCGATCTCCAGCGGCGTTTTGCCCTTGTCGTTTTCGGCGCGGGTATCGGCGCCGAGTACGATGAGCGCCTCCGCCGCCTCGGCCTGGCCTCGATAGGTAGCCCGGTGCAGTGGCGTGCGACCTTTTAGATCGGGCAAGTCGAGGCCGGCGCCGTGATCGGCGAGCAGCCATATCGCCTCGGTCGCGCCGGTGTCCGCCGCCAGGTGCAACGGGGTGCGGTGTATGGTGGTGGCGGCGTCGACCTCGGCGCCGCGGCGCAGGAGCCAGCGCATCACCTTGGTGGCGTTGGCGCGGGCGGCCCAGTGCAGGGGCGTGGTCTGCATTTCGCCGCGCGCGTTGACGTCGCCGGATCTGCCCACCAGTTCGCGCACTCGGTCGAGGTCGTTGAGCGCGCAGGCGGTAAAGAGGTCGTAGTTCGCCCCGCGTTGCATCAGCACCTCAGCCACCCGCCGCTTGCCTTCCGAGCCCGGCGAAACCGCTTCTTGCAGGGCCGTGTTACCGCGCTCGCCATTACCTTTGAATTTGACTTCCGGATCTGCGCCATAGTCGAGCAGCAGTTCGACCAAACCGGGCGATTCGGGACCGCCCGAATTGGCCGGCCAGTAGAGCAGCGAGACATTGTCGGGCCAGCCGGTGTGCGGATTGGCCAGGCGGGTGGCGTCATCGGCGCCGGACTCGAACAGGGCCCGCAAGTTGTCGACAGCCCCCGCCCACGAGGCTTCGTGCACCACGTCGTATTCGTATTTCTTGCCCTCCTTGGCGCGATACTCCTCGATGAGGAAGGGCACGCCGCGTTTGAGCAGTAAGCGCAGGGCGTCGGCGTAGCCGCGGGTGCCGACGCATATATTGACCAGCGCCGGACCGATCGATTTGAGCAGGTCCGGGGTTTTATCGAGCAGGCTTTTGACTTGCCGTATGTCGACTTCGCCGTCCCAGCGGCTATCACCCTGTTTAAATAGGGATACTAATTCCCGCTCTTTGGCGGTGAACGGCCGGGCGAAGTCCGCCATAAAGGCCTTTTGCCAGAAGCGCAGTGTTTCCCTGTTCATGTGGTCCTCCTTTACTCAAGTGCCGCGTAGCCGTAGCGGCTCGCGAGTTGAGGCACCGAGGTCCTGAGCCGTGAAACGGATTAGGCATCGCCGGAGTGGTGCATGTGGACCTGTGGCAANAAGCATCAATCAGGCTATCTATTCGCTCCGGGCTCGCAAACCGTGATGATATCTGATATATGGGATGCTTCAGTTTTGTAGCAAAGTGATCGTCCTTTGCAGGCCTTCTCAAGACCGTCGCTCATCGAGGAACTGGGTTGCCTCGGCATCGAGCGTCGCAGAACAGTCCGCTAACGCATGTAGGGCCTCAAGCCGGCCTCTTTCGACGGCGAACTGCGCTGGTGAACGACCGAAGTTATCCTGGTCATCAAGCGAAACGCCCCGCCTGTGCAGGTACTCGATCATTGCAGGAAGATTCTCGCCGGCCGCAACGTGCATCAACGTGCCCCGCTCGCCATCAAAGTGGCCGATATTGCATCTTGCATGTAGATCTGCGTCCTCCAACGCATCCAGNCGTTCGGTCATCTGCGCTTGNACGAGATGCCTGGGTGTCANCGAGACNCCCGCCNNTGCGAAGACCTCCATGAGATCGACGTGACCGTGGTCGGCGATGGTGCCGAGTGCGTCGAAACCCCACTCGGTCGTCTCGGTGGGATCTGCGCCCCGTTCGAATAAATACCTGGCGAATCGTTTCATGCCCAACCAACCGACNTAACCGAGCGGCGTCTCGCCGCCATCCCCAATCGTATTTATTGGGGTGCCGCGATCAATCAAGAGTGACGCCATCGCAATGTGCTGGTCCGTCGTCTGGTCTCCGCCGTCCTTTACCCATCGTGGCATCGCCAGATGGAGAAGTGACGCCCCACGCTCGACGCCAAGCTCCTTATTGTAGACCCGTGCCCGTGCGAGATAGGGAAACGCATCGAGGATCTCGGCGACCGTGCTAAGATCCAGCGCTTTTACGGCTACCTTAAGCGCTTCAAACGTTTCGCGGGGTGCGACAGAAATATTCTCCGAAAAGCATCGAGTGAGNTGATAGGGCCCCTCAAATCCACGTTCCCGNGCAAGGGCGATGGAACAGTTGTGTGGCGTTGCACCTTCTTGAATAGCCGCATCGCTGAAGGGNTCGAGAATCGGGAACGCGTTACGGTAACGCGCAATGGCCTCATGATCACCGNTTTGAATAGCGGCATGCATCACCTTCCCAGCTGTGCTCTCGTCCGGTTTTGCTTCTTTTGTCATATCCGCTCCTTGTCTACTAAACGCCGACCAGCTTCACGGCGCGCGAATTGATCGCTGCCGGATCTACGTTGGCTACGGTGGGGCCCTTTTTCGGAGGTGGCTCTCCCACACGCGAATGACCCGTCGCCCCTGTTCGTNTCCGTGCTTTACGATTGGTGGCAGNCGACTGCTCAATGCGGCCGGCATCGGCCTTAGGNTNTGTCCTCGTAGAGGTAGCTTTTGCTCCGCTACCCTCGTTGGCGATGCGGCTTCTGGCTTCTTCGTTCCCGTTGTTAGCCTTCGCCGGCATACGCTTGGCTTTGGCCCTGCTATTTTTGGCCTTCGCCTTGGAGCTCCCGGCTTTGGCCGTACTTTTACCTGCCGTCTTCGCGGAGCTCTTTGCTACGCGCTTGCCGGCGTCCGCCTTNGGTCCGCTGCCTTGCGGCCTAGCTTTTGCCGCGCCCGAATCGGCGGAGCGCGTCTTTCGTGANTTGGGCATCGGTTACTCCNCGGGNGAACGAAAGAACGCCATTTCGGGNACTTCGATCTGGCTGCGCCGCGTCAACCGGGCCGGCACAGACGCCTTGTCGATCCATTCAATATCGGCCAGCCATTCGCACGCCACGGCCAGATGCTCGACGTCGAANTGGCGGGAAAAGTGGTCGTCGATTTCGGTAACGGAGCGGATATCGCCGGCCGATTCGAGATATTCGAGCAGCGGTGCGAACAGGATCGCGGCATGGTCTCGCAGGTAGGCATCGACCGCCGTGAATGCAAGCTGAAGGGCGCGCCGCGAAACCTTGCGGTTGAGAATCTGCGTGTAGACCAGATTNAGTAGCTCCGGATTGAGACGCAGGCCCTGTTGAATCACCTCGCGGCTGACCAGTTCGCCCGCGAGGTTGGCCGCGATCTGCGCCAGCGGCGTGGCACAGTAAAGCAGCCACAGCGCCGAATACGCCGNGTCGTCATGCACCACGAGCCATTTCTTCGCCTTGTCGAGACTGACCATCACCGCGCAGCCGGAATGCATCAGCTGCACCTGACGGTCTCGGTCGCCGATCGTACGGAGATCCGCCATCGACTGCTCGATCGTCGGATCGTGCGTGTATAACAGACGCGCTTTNGCGAAGAAAGAGTGCTCGAAAGAGTTTCGCGTCTTCCCTTCTATCGCCTTGCGAAACTGGTCGCGCGACCAGATCCACGCATGAATGTTTACGCCGTCCACNGTCAGAGCTAGCGCTGTGCGCTCTTTGCCCTTCTTTTCGTCGGTGCGGATCAGCACCAGATCGATGTCTGACTTTTCCCACACCTGATCGTGCGACAGGCTACCGCCCAGGATGACCGCGAGAATGTGGCGGTCTTCACGCACGAGCTCGACGAGCTGGTGCAGCGACTGCTCAAAGCGTTCACGAACGTCCATCTATTCGGTGTCGGGGTTTGGGTGGCACGGCCGCAGCCATGATTGGCCGACTAAGCGGCTCGGGCTAATCATCGTCAGAGCCGAACTTCACCGGTACGCCGCCGTACTGCTTGAGGAGCTCGTGTAGCGCCTCGCGGTTGGGCGCCGATGTGTGGCCCATGATCGAGAAGCAATCGCCGCTCGATTCCACTTCCACGTTCGGGTGCGCACCGGCCTCCAACAGCATTCGCGCCAGCTCGACATTACCCTTGGCGCATGCCGCGAAGAGCGCCTGTCCATATGGGGACCACAGTGGCACCCCTAGGTTTACGTCCGCACCCGCTTCAATCAGCAGGCGGGCAATCTCGACGCGCTCGTTTTGCGCGGCGACCACAATGGGCCGCCGCCGGCCGTGTTCACTCGCTGAGGAGAGGGGGTGTGGAGCGTTCGACAGGGCGTTTACCTGGTCCGGGGCCTCTTTGATCAGCCATTGGACACGTTCGCAGTCGCCCAGCTCTATTGCGGTGCATAGCCCATATTCGGCGTTAAGCCCCAGCAGGTAGCCGATAAGTGTCGAGGGCTCCTGCATCGCGGCATCCATATTGTGTTCGTTGTGGTTGAACCAGTAATCGCCGTGCACCAGGTCCACGGGCCTTGATCCTTCGAAGCGCGTGTGGTCGAGGTTCGCGCCGCGCTCGCTGAGTCCCCGTATGATTGACCACTGACGCGTCATGACTGCCCAGTGGATTGGCGCGTTGCCAGTTTCGTCGGTCGCCCGCACCAGAGTAGGGTCGCCGTCCAGCAAAGCGAGAGCGGCGTCACGATCGCGCGCATTGATCGCCTTGGCCACCGCCGCGGCCTCATCGCGAAAACCGAAGCGTTCCCGACGATCGGCATCCAGCATTTCGTAGATCGCATCGTGGCCGAGATCGCGGGCGATGTGCAGGCTCTGATTGATAGAATTAAGTAGAAACTCGTCCATTACATGCGCCCCATGGCTCAGCAGAAATGCCACAGCCTCCGTTTGATTGCCCTTGACGGCGAAGTGCAGCGGCCGGTAGCAGTCGGAGGGCAGACAGCCGTAGTGTCCGCAGTGAATGAGATCGGGATTCTGGCCGAGAAGCGCCTCCAATGCACCAATATCGCCGGACGATGATGCTGATGCCATAGCCCATATTTCCCGACCGTTCGCGCCGGCAAAGGGGATGTGTTCGTCGGTGTCGAGTACTGCGGGGATATTCATACCTTAACCTCTGAATGGGACCTACGAATTGGTCCATTTAGGGTGTGAGTTTTTTTGGTATTGTATAAACTCTTCCGGGCCGAGGTAGCCCAGTCGACTATGAGCTCTTTCGGTCGCCAATCCTCAATAACGACCCGAGCTTCGCTTAGATTCAATAACCACTCTCGGTTGAGACATTCGTCTCGAAATCGGCTATGGAAACTTTCGATGTAGCCATTTTGCCAGGGACTTCCGGGATCAATGTAAATCGTCTTGATATGGTAGTCTTTTAGGCATGCCTGGACTTTGTGGGCGATAAATTCGGAGCCATTATCACTGCGGATGTAGCCGGGAACGCCATATTGGATTATCGCCTTTTCCAAGACCTACTTGTATTTTCGACCTTATACATCAACACTGGGCACTATCACTGGGCCATACTATTTTATGCATCGACACCGAATTAAATCTTGCGGTTTATTTATTTAATATTTTTGCGCAGCGCAAGTATATTTTTTGCAGCACTCGATCCCGAATACGTCATGGCGAATTTAGTGGGCTACTCAGGCTTCCCAATGACTACCCGACTAACCATACACACACTTCACCGATTTATTCAGAAACCGAATCCCGATAACATGGATTCGCCCAGCGCCAGCTACAAAAAGATGGGATCCGGCTTTCACCAGCCTGGCCCTATTGATAATCAATCCATAGTGGTGCAGTGGCTCTCGGACGATTCTGGCCTCGGGGTCGTCCCCGAACGAGCACTGAAACAACATATCGTCTGTATCCTGGTGAATACGGGCCTTCGCATGAGCGAGTTGCACCGGATACGGTGGCAGGATGTCGATACCGTCGGGCGCCGACTATACATATGTAAGAGCAAGTCCAAGCAGTTCCGGGTCGTACCTATGACGCCCCGCCTGTCAGCGCTCTTCGACAGTCTTCGCACCGGCCATCAATGGCTCCAGAGCCAGAATGGTCACTCC
>PBOD01000148.1 GCA_002724215.1 Gemmatimonadota bacterium
CAATGCAGTGGACGCATTTTCGTCAAGCGAATTGCCAAAACCGGTAAGCAGGGCTTGATCATTATAAACGGTGGAGTGGGCGAAGCGGTCGATTTCCTGCTTGAGCTGGGTGACTTCTGCCTCAATGGCCTCCCGGTTCAGGTCGGACATCGTACTCGACGCTGACTGCACGGCTAATTCCCGCATCCGAATCAGCATCGCGCTGACTTCGTTCAGCGATCCTTCAGCCACCTGCACCAGATTGGATCCCATTTCGGCGTTGCGAACCCCCATCGTAAGTCCCGTGATCAGGGCGCGGAAACCCTCCGAGATAACGAGCCCCGCGGCATCGTCCGCTGCGGTGTTGATCCGCTTTCCAGAGGAAATTCGTTCGAGCCGCGTGCCTAAATCGCCATTATTGTCGCCCATGATATGAGCAGTACTCATCGCGGCTACATTCGTGTTGATTCGAAGGGCCATAACCAAAACCTCCTTGTCTGGTGGCGCTCTGTGGTAGAATCCTTTCTACCGTATTCGTTCGTAATATTTGGTTAATGTCACTAAGTAACTTTATTTATCTTCCGCTCCCAGTGACTCTTTAATACTAAGTAATACTTGATTTATCGTCCGCCCTCAGCGACTCTTTAATCATTTATTGCCGCTACTGGAGTAGCTGCAATGCACTTTGCGGCAGCGCATTAGCTTGTGCAAGCATCGCCGTCGAAGCCTGGGTCAAGATCTGCGACCGCGTAAATTGTGCCATCTCCTCCGCGACGTCCGCATCGCGAATCGACGATTCGGCAGCCGTCAAGTTTTCGATGGCATTTTCGAGGCTGGCGGTAACATAATTTAAGCGGTTCTGAGTCGCGCCGAGCGAGCCGCGCTGGCGGCTTACCACCAGAATGGCCTCATCGATTCGCTCTATGACACCATGCGCGCTTTCGAGGTTGGCCACCGACAAACCCGATAGGTTCAATTCCCCACCGGTGGCGCGCATATCGCCGATATTGAGGAAGATNCGGTTGGTGGCCTGGTTGTCGGGCCCTATCTGCAATACGCCACCCGTCGCCTCGCTGACAATGATCTCCTTGCCGTCGAGACGCCCGTCGATATAGCTAT
Source organism: Gemmatimonadota bacterium (assembly GCA_002724215.1). Taxonomy (GTDB): domain Bacteria; phylum Latescibacterota; class UBA2968; order UBA8231; family UBA8231. Next base: position 1,099 of record PBOD01000148.1, read on the forward strand.
TGGCCGACTCGAGACCCAAAAAGTCATCGGGATCCGTGACTATCTCATGACCAGCGGTATCGATCTGTATTTCGTTTAACCTCGCATTCCAATNCGCCGAACCCGGAGGCGATTGCTGGGCCAGCACATCATNCAAAAGCGNGGCGACATCCTCAAGAGATTGATTGGCGGCGATGGTAATGAGGTCGGTGCCGACCAAAAACGAGCCGCCGGCGCCGCTGTCNACCGTCGTGCTCTTAAGCGTCTCNCCAGNAGTGTCCACACCGGGACCGGCCAGCGTCACCTGGACGCCTAGACGATCGAAATTGGCCACGAATGTNGTNTTGGTGGCGACCAGATTCTGGCCATCATCGCGATCAAGCGCCGTACCGGCNTCAATAGTCTGAATGAGTTCGCTNCCGTCGGCCAGTTCCACCCTCAGAGTGATCTGATTGTCGTCGAGATCGTCATCCGTAAAGGTATAGGTTCCGGGCATCGCGCCGGTAATCCCCACTTCTTTGACCCCGGAAAAACCGTCGAAGGCGGTCGACACAGTCTTNGTCTGCGATACCGCATTGCCGAAACCCGTCAGCAGCACCTGGTCGTTGTAGGTAGTCGAAAGGGCGATGCGGTCGATTTCGGAGCTGAGTTGATTGAATTCGGCCGAAAGACCTTCGCGGTTGGAATCGTTGATCGTCGAGTTGGCCGACTGCACGGCAAGCTCCTTCATACGCCGCAGCATGCTGCTGACCTCGTTGAGCGATCCCTCGGCCAACTGGATTAGGTTNATGCCCGCTAACGCATTCCTGGCGCCCTGGCGCATGCCCAGAATTTCCGAGCGCATACCCTCGGANACCGAGAGACCGGCAGCGTCGTCGGCACCCCGGTTGATCCGCAAACCGGATGAAAGCCGTTCGACGCGTGTGGTGAAGTCGGCACTATTGTTATTCATGTGCCGCATTGCATTCATCGCCGTGATGTTGTTACCGAGACGTATCGGCATCGTGATCCTCCTTCGTAGCCGGACTGGCCGGGCCTTCCGTAGCTAGACCCTCGCACTTCGAACCGGCATGCATAGTGGATTCGAAGATTATCTTGATCCACCTATAGCAAGTGGTGTGCCAGGCAGGTTACAATATGNCCACAATAANTTTATNTCNTTAATAAACAACAATTTATAAATNTAATTCCAATTGTGATTTCATCTNTTGTCCGGACCGATGGCGGCGTGAAAAATAAAGAAGGAGAAAGATTGGAATCGTTCGGAGAAGTTTTTGCCCGCTTGCTTCCCTGCCCCATGCTATAGCGGCAGTGAGGCCAGGGACGCATCGCTCTCCATAGGAGCGACTTGTAGCAGAGGGGGCGGGTCCGCCGGTGCCTCCTCAGGAGGCCGAGGCCCGTCGGCTCTGGGCGTAGCACATTTGCGCTGCTTCGTCCACCCCCAGTTGGCGATAGCAATCACCCAGCCGCATGAACGCCGCCCCGTCCTGGGGCACGGCCAGCAGCACGGCCTCCAGTTGGGTTACGACCTTCCAAAATTGCCCTTGAGCGAAGAGCACTTCGGCGAGCGCCCGGCGGGCATCCACCAACTCGCCATCGAGCAGGACGGCGGCCCACAGTGCCAATTCCGCACACTTGGTGAGTTGGCGCCGCAACAGAGCCGCGCCCAGGGCCATAGCGGTACGGGCGGCCTGGTCGGGAGACGCAACATCGCCGGGCGCGCGCTGTAACTCGTCAAACGGCAGCACGATCTCCGCCAATAGGGGGCCAGCAGCGCCAAAATCCCCTTGCTGGGCGTGGGCGACGAGCAGACCGAGATCGATATCGACCAAGCCCTGCTGGCGCCGGCGCACCTCTGCAAATAGCTCGGCAGCGGCGGCGAAGCGCTCCATATCGAGACAGAGGTGGCCGAGATTGGCTCGCGCCTCCACTCCGTCGGGATCACAGGCCATGGCGCGGCGGTAACAAGTTTCGGCCTCGTCGAATTGCCCGCGGCTCTTGGCGATATACCCCAAATTGAGCAGGGCGAGGGCAAAGTCGGGTTTCCCCTCAAGCGCCTGGTTAAAATGTGCCGCCGCCCGATCCATATCCTGAGCATCCAAATAGGCGACACCTTTGTTGAACAAATGCTGCGGATTGCCCGGGGCAATGGCCAGCGCCTCGTCCAGCACCGCCAGCGCATCCTTACCGCGATTTTTCGCCTTGAACATATTGGCCAGATTGCCCAACGCGTCGCTGCGGCGATCGACCTCGACCTCGGCCGCGCCGCGAAAGGCCGCCTCGGCCTCGTCCCACTGCTCTAGGGCCTGGGCGGCCTGCCCACAAATGAGCTGGGCCGAGTAGCGAACTTCCTCGTATTCGATGGGAAAAAAGGTCATCTGCCCGTCTACTTCCAGCGTCGCGCGCCCGTAGCGCCGCGCTTCTTCCCACTCGCCGAGTCGGGCGTTGACCTCGGCCAGCGACAAGCGGGTTAGCAAGTACTGCGGATCGACCTCTTCAGCACGGCGCATCGCATCGCGCGCTTCGCCGAATCGATCCATCTTCATCAGGGTCCGTCCCAGAAAGAGCAACGCCGTGGTGTAGATGACCCAATTGCGATCCTGGCGACAGGTGCTTTCTTCGGCGATGTGGCGATAGGCCGCCTCGGCCTCGGGCAGACGCTCGGCCGCATAGTAGGTCAACGCCACGTGCGAGCGGGTCATATAGTCTGCGGGATGCTCCTCCAGCCATCGCTCCATGATTTTGAGATAGCGGTCCTTCTTGCCCTTGACCACCTGTGGGGTGGTATAGCCCGTATGCTCTACCCGAATCTCGGTCGAGACCATCTCGACCCCCAATCTGCCCAGAGACGGGGTGACCTGCTCATGGACCGGCATCTCGAATCCGACACCCGGCAGATTGGGAAAGAGCCGCATCTGCAGACAGGAGACGTGTTCGTGGCCCTGATCGTCGAGGACGAAGAAATAACTCTTGCGCCCGCCCTGATCGACCAGCCTGCGTATCTCAGCGTGGCATTCGCGCGGCAAGATATCGTCGGCATCTAGCCACATGATAAAGTCGCCGGTAGCCAGTTCGAGCGAAGCGTTGCGCGCCAGGGCGAAATTGTCACACCACGGAAAGTGACCGATGGTCGCACCATAGCGCTCGGCCAGCGCCACCGTGCCGTCGGAAGAGCCGGTATCGACCACCACGATCTCGTCGACCAGACCCTGGACGCTGTCGAGGCAGTGGCCGAGCCGATGTTCCTCGTCGCGCACGATCATGCACAGCGTCAAGCGCCCGGCCCCGGCCGGAGTCGCGACGAGCGTGGCGGGCGCGGATGCTGCGGTCGGCGCGGGCGGCGCAGTCGGCTTAGTCATATAGAGCCCGGTGCCGGAGGAGTTGTCCAGCATATTGAGCGCCTGGGCCGCCTCGGTGCGCTCGGGGGCGATCTCGGCGGCGCGCGAAAACGCCGCCCTGGCCTCACCCGCGCGCCCCAGTTTGTGCAGGGCTTGCCCGGTAAAGAAAAACAGCGAATAGTCTATGACCTGCACGTCGAGAGATACGTGCTCTTCCAATTTTCCCGCAGCGGCGGCTTGTAAGAATTCGAGTGCCTGCGCGGCATGACCCAATTTCAAATGGGCATCGCCCAGCGAGAGCAGTGTCAACCGCTCATCTGGCACCATCTCGCGGGCCGTCTCCAGCGGCGCCAGCGCCTCGTCGTAACGCTCCATTTCCAGCAGACATCGCCCGGCGAAAGTCGCGGCTAGGCGCCGCACAGATCCCCCGGCGGGTATCGCAGCACCTGCGTCGAGGATCCGCGCAAAATAGCTGTGGGCGGCCTCGCGTTCGCCCGTTACGAACAGACCGTGACCGACGCGAAAATACGTCTCCCAATCGTCCGGATGGTCGACTAACCACTTGTTCATCAACTCTAGGTAGTAGTCGTTTTTACGCGCGACCGCAGCCGCGTCGGCGACGCGGCTGTGCCGCACCTCAATATCGGTGTCACAGATGGGCAATCCGGCCCGTTTCAAGGCGGCGGCTACATTTTCGTGTACCGGCAGTTCGAAGCGAATATCCGGGCGATTGGGAAACATTTTCAACTGGCGAAAACGCGTCTTCTCCCCGCCCTCGTTAACCAAGGTGCAATAGAAGGCCTGGTCGGTGCTCAAAGCCTTGGCGCGCCGCACCTTTTCGCCGTCTTCCGGCAATAGATAGTCGTCGGCGTCAAGCCAGAGCACCCAGTCACCGGTGGCCAATTCGAGCGAGACGTTGCGCGCCGCGGCGAAATCGTCCCGCCACGGGAAGTGGCCGATGGTCGCACCATAGCGTTCGGCCAGCGCCACCGTGCCGTCGGAAGAGCCGGTATCGACCACCACGATCTCGTCAGCGATCCCATCCACGCTCTCGAGACAACGGCCGAGTACGGCTTCTTCATCTCGGGCGATAATACAGACGCTCAGCCGCTGACCGGAGCGCTGGAGGCGCCGCAGATTGTCGGCCAGCACCTGATTGTTCGGCGCCAGTACCGCCCCCCGCTCGAAACACGCCAGCGCTTCGTCGAGCCGACCGGCTCGTTCGAGCAGCAAGCCCTTGTTGTTAAACGCCTCGAAGGCGGCGGGAAATTCGGCGACAATGCCGTCATAGGCGGCGAGGGCCTCGTCCGCCCGCCCCATGCGCCCGAGAATATCGGCGCGAACCAGCAGGGCCAGATCGCGCTGCAGATAGATTCGCTCATGTACCCCGGTGGCGCTCGTCCCGGACAGGGCGTGGTCGATGCTGGCCAGCGCCACATCGAGCCGGTCGGCATTGCGATAGGCCACGGCCAATTCGTAGTGGGCGCGCAAGTCGTCGGGNTTTTCGCGNACCTTGCGCTCGCCGGCTTCAAGATAGAAGTCGTCTGGNCGCGCTTTTTCGACNTGGCCGTAGTGGTGGACCGGCACCAGGCAGTCGCCGATGACCATGCCCGCCTGNATCAGGGCCGGCTCCACCAGTTCGTGCACCGCTCCGGTAAAGCGCAACGCCGGCCGGTTGCGCCACAACCGCACCTTGGTAGTCGGAAAATAACCTGGATGGCCCCGCTGCTCTTCGGCCTCNCCGCGGCAAGCGACCCAACCCGAGCGATTTTCCTCGGCGCAGTAATTGCGCGTCGTCATGCGATAGGCATCAGCGCCCGGATTGGCCAAGAGGTCACGCAGGCGGTCGTGATCGGCGCGCGCCAGCACTTCATCGCAATCGAGCACCAGGATCCACTCGCCGCGCGCGGCGGCGAGCGAGCGATTGCGCGCCTGCGAAAAGTCGTCCTGCCAGGGCTGGCTNAATACCCGAGCCCCGGCACCGCGCGCGACTTGCGGCGTGTTATCGCACGAGCCAGTATCAACGACGACGATCTCATCGACCAGCCCCGCGACGCTGGCCAGACACCGCTGCAGAAAAGCCGCCTCGTCTTTGGCGATCACGCAGAGCGACAACAGCGGTTTGCGCGGCCGCTTGCTGCGACCGGCTCTCTTGCGCTTGCCCTTATTCTTCTTCTTGCCCACGAATTCTCTCCAATATAGCCTGTGCCGCCGGGTATTGCGGATCGAGCGCGAGCAGGGCCTCGGCCAACTGGCGCGCCGCCGCCAGTTCTCCGCATTGAATTAATATATCGGCCAGCGCCGCCGCCGCATCCCCGTCGCGCGGGTTGTGCTCGAGATAGTCGCGCAACAGNCCGATGCCCGCCGCGGGGTTGCCCGACTGGGCGTGCATAATGCCAGTATTGACGATGACATCGCGATTGTCCGGCTCGAATTCGGCCGCCTGCTCGAGATAGCCGATGGCCTCCGCCGCCCGGTCCTGTTCCCACTCGAGCACCGCCAGATTGACCAGGGTTTCGACGTAGGTCGGATTGAGCTCGACCGCCCGCAACATATGCATCCGCGCCGCCTCTACCTCTCCCGCCTGATAGCGGGCCAGCCCCAGGTAGTTATGCGCCTGAAACGAAGCCTGGTCCAGCGCCACCAGCCGCTCCAGATAATCCGCCGCCTCCGCCGCCCGCCCCATTTCCATCAACAGCGCCGACAGCACGACGATCGGTTCGACGAAATTCCCCTTGGCCGCCACCGCCTGGCGATAGGCTTCGAGCGCGGCATCGTCGGCGGCCAGCGCGCGCCACTGGTCGCCAGTAGCCAGATGCCGCACCGCGGCAAACTCGGCGGCGCAGTCGGCGCCGAGCGGACTATAGATTCCACCGATAGCGCAGTCGGCCACCCGAATCATCGGCCAGCCCTGGCGGTCGAGCAGACGCCCGGCTTCGGCCAGCGCCGCCGCCGAGCCGAAGCTGTGGTCGAAGCCGCCGATGGCCGCAAGCGCCTGGCGGCGAAAAACCCACAGGCCTTCCGCCGCAATATCCGCCCCCTCCGCCGCNNCGGGTGCTTGCGGCACNGCCAGGCCGGCATCCGGCTGCCGCTGCAAACTCTCGACCAGCTGCTGCACACCCGCGGCATCGACCTCGATCCCCTCGCCGAGAAATATCAGCAAATCCCCCGGCGCTGCGCTCCACACCCCATCCAGCCGCGCGCCCCAGTCCGCCACCCCCTCCTCACCTCCGACCGCGATCACCTCTGCNCCGAGCCGGGCGGCTATGGCCNCGGCAANCTCTGCGGATGTGGACCCCATNGTCACCAACGCCACCGGCGGCAACGNCTCTGCAGCAGCCGGTTGAATCNGTGCGGTCGCCGCAGGTTCCAGCGGTGCCGTCGCGACGCCTTTCCCAGGNAGCAATTTGTCGAGCGCGGCAAGCGCGTCGAGCGCGGCGTGGCGCCAGGTGAAATTACCGGCGATNCGCGNGGCGGCCCGGCGGCCCCTTGCGCGCGCTGCGCCACGGTCGGCGCAGACCCGTCGCATTTGCGCGACCAGCGCCTCAGTGTCGGGCTCGAGCAACCACGCCTGGCCGGCAAATTCGGTGCCGTCGGGAAATACTACCGGCACGCGCTCGGCCGATACCATATAGGCGGTCTCTTCGTCGCAGAAGTCATCGCACGCTCCACCCGCCGTAACCACTACCGGCAAAGCGCAAGCCATTGCCTCGGCCACCGGCAGCCCAAAGCCCTCGCCCCTGTAGGGGTGGACCAGCGCGTCGCAGGCGGCGTAGAGGCGCGGCACGTCTGCGTCGGGCAAATCTTCGGTTATATAGAGGATCTCCGGGCAGGACGGATCGTTTTGCAGGGCGCGTATTGCCTCGCCGGCGTGCTGGTTCTGATAGAAGGTGCGAGTGCCGATATCCTTGATGACCAAGCACACGTCGGCGGCGGGNTCGAAAGCNCGGCGGTAGGCCNCCAGNAGNTGNTCGATGCCCTTGCGGTGCACGGTGCCGCCGACATAGAGCCATTTGAAGGTCTTTTCCGTCGGCAACTCCAGCGGNGCNAGGNCGGGTTTAAAGCGCTCGGTGTCCACGCCCAGNCGCACNACCTCGATCAGGCCCGGATCGATGCCGCTGGCGATATAGCAATCGCGGACATNNTTAGTGTAGGCCCAGATCTGATCGACATTCTCGCAGATCGGTTCGACCCACTCGCGNGGAATGCGCCCAAACTCCCAGGGTTGCATCACCACCAGTTTGCCACTTGGAGGCCGGCTGAAGTCCGGTGGCCAGTAGTGGCGCAGATGGAAATCTGGATTCCCGTCGAGCGGCTGGCCCAGGCGCTNGACGACGGCGTCGAGGCGCGAATCGAACTCAGCGGCGGCGATTTGGTCGGGCTCGCTCGGCAGCAAACCCAAATCACAACGCCCCGCGGCNAGCAGCGCCGCGACCATTTCGCGATTGACCGCAGCCAGGCTCGAATAGACGAGGAAGGGGCCTTCCCAATTGCCGCGCAATTGCNGTGCGGCCTCATCTTCCCCACCAGCGGCCACGCCCTGCCAGCGCGTGCCAAAAAGCCGCAGNGCCTCCTCCGTCGCGGCGGTTTCCCCATCGGCGGACCCCATCACCACACTGGTGGGACAATAGACGATGCGCCACCCGCGCTCGCGGGCCCGCAGGCACAAATCGGCATCTTCCAAGCCATCGAATCCACCGTCGTCGAATCCGTCCAGTTCGGCAAAAAGCGANCGGCGNACCAGCATGCAAGCCCCGCTCACAATNTCGCGATCGCCCACCGCAGCGACGCTCGGGTCGATGGCCGCGACCGCGCACCGCACCGGGGCGGGCGCCCCATCGACGACTTCGATCCCGACGCATTGCACCGCGCCGGTTACTGGGTGCTGCAACCGGGCACCGACGATGCCGATCGACGGATCGGTCTCGGCCAAGCGCACCATTTCTGCGAGCCACTCCGGTTGCGGTGCCGCGCCCTGGGCGAGAAAGACCAGATACTCGCCCTGCGCCAGTGCCGCCGCCTGGTTGCAGACCCGCGCCAAGTTCGCCTTATCGTCGTTGTAGTGGACGCGGAGGTCGCCTTCAAAAGCGTGTAGAAGATAATGCGTCCAGTCGCGCGAGGCGTTGTCGATCACCAGAACTTCGTAGGCGGGACCATCCGCGGTATTCTGCGCCAGCGCGATCAGACTATCTTCGGTCTTCTCG
>PBOD01000149.1 GCA_002724215.1 Gemmatimonadota bacterium
GATCGACGGTCTGGCCGCCATTGTCGCCGGCGTTTATTACCAGTCGAAAGCCGTCGGCGGCAATGCCTTCGGCTCTGGCGATTTGCCGCGCGGTGACCAGCAGATGTCCGAGTAAGGCGGCATCATCAGCTGCGGCGCACTGTACGCCGGCGATGATTTTTTTGGGTATGACGAGTATGTGCGTTGGTGCTTGTGGCTGGATGTCGCGGAAAGCCAGGCACTGGTCGTCCTCATGGACGATATCGGCGGGGATTTCGCGGCGGATGATCTTGCTGAAAATGGTTTCTTCACTCATCGGTCATTGTTTACAAAGGGCATAAAGGGCTGGTTGTCGGGGCGAAGTATATGAGCATCGACGGTGAGGTGTCAAGTTGCGGCATGGGCTATTGCCGATGATTGACCGTTACATAGAGCGATAATAACTTTCTACTCGGCATGGATCTGAGCATCGTCATACCCGCCTATAACGAAGAAAAGCGCATCCTCATTGCGCTGGATAAAACCATTGAATTTCTCCAGCAGCGCGCGTGGACGTACGAGCTCCTACCCGTCGATGACGGCAGCGCCGACCGCACGGTCGCCCTCGTTGAGGAGTATGCGCAAGATCACCCCGAGGTACGCTGTGTGCAAAACGACCGCAATCGCGGCAAGGGCTATTCAGTGCGCCACGGAATCGAGGAGGCCAGAGGCAAATACATCGGCTATATGGACGGCGACTACAAGACCGATATTGCGGCCCTAGATGCCGTTGTGCCGCTCCTGGATGCAGGCCGGGACGGGGTGATCGGTGACCGGACGCTGGGCGATACAGAGTTCGTAGTTGAGCGCAAGGCCTATCGCGAGGTTGGGTCGCGAGTGTTCAAATCTCTGCTGCGGACGCTGATGGGTTTGCAGGGCTTCGACGATACCCAGTGCGGCTTCAAGTTCTTTCGCGCAGACGTTGTGCGCGACCTATTCGCGCGGCAAAAGGTCGATGGCTTTATGTTCGATGTCGAAATCCTGATGCTGGCCAACAAGCAGGGCTACAATATCGCAAAGATTCCAGTGAAGTGGAGTTTCGATCCGGACAGCCGCTTCAACCCGGTGACGGGGACGATCGCAAATTTTAAGGATCTGGTGCGGATCCGCTGGATGCACCGCTGAGTCCGCGCTCACATTGCACCCATTTCTACAAAACGGCAATAGTATATGGCACGGCAGTCTCCCAACCTGATATTCATCTTCGCCGACCAGATGCGCGCCCGCGACATGGGTTGCGCCGGCGATCCTAATGTAGCGACCCCCAATCTGGACCGCATGGCTCGAGAAGGCGTGCGCTTCACCAATGCCACGTCAATGATCCCGGTGTGCACGCCGGCACGGGCGGCGCTATTGACGGGCCGCTATCCGCTGAGCACGGGGATGTTTCTCAACGACATCCAGATGTCGATTGCGGAGACGACGATCGCGCATGTATTGCGGGATGCGGGTTACGATACGGCTTACATCGGCAAGTGGCACCTCGACGGCAGCCGCCGCTTCGGTTTCACGCCGCCGGGGCCCCGGCGCCAGGGCTTCNATTACTGGCACGCGCTCAACTGCGACCACCGCGACTACTTNAACCCGCTCTACTACGAAGATTCCGACGAGCAGATCTGGCCCGAGCAGTATGCCACCGACTATGAGACCGACGTGGCGCTGCGCTATAGCGAANATCGCNACGGGCCCTACAGCCTTTTCCTCTCTTATTCGCCGCCGCACAATCCCTACCAGCAACTACCCGAGCGCTGGCGGGGACAAATAGACCCGGCGGCATTGCAACTATCGCCCAATACGCCCGACACGGAAGAAAATCGTCGCGATCTGGCTGGCTACTATGCGCATATCGCGGCAATCGACGAGAATATCGGGCGCTTGCTTGCAGCGGTTGGCGACGATCCCAATACCATCGTGGTGTTCTGGTCCGACCACGGCGATATGCTCGGTTCGCACGGCAAGCAGCGCAAACAGTGGCCGTGGGACGATTCGGCGCTGGTGCCGCTGNTCNTGCGCTGGCCCGGCGGGCTGCCGCAGGGNGAGATCTCACCGGTGCTGTTCAATACCGTCGACTTTGTGCCGACGCTCCTGGGTTGGATGGGGGTCGAGTGTCCACAGACCGTGGAGGGAATGGATCTGGGCCCGGCTATCGCTGGAGCGGCAGCCGGGCCTACCTCGGCTTTTTTGCAAGTCATCGCCCCCTTCGCCGAGCAGGTCGAACGCGAGTGGCGGGCCGTTCGCACGGCGCGCCACACCTATGCCGAAACCTTGGAAGGCNCCTGGCTGCTCTACGACAACACGGTCGACCCCGACCAGCTCGACAATCTGGCAGGCCGGGCGGAGCACGCGGACCTTCAGGTCGAGCTCAAGCGCGAATTGGGCGGGTGGTTGGGGCGGACGGGCGACGATTTCGAGCCGCGGGCGCGCTATCTCGAACGCTATGGTTATGCAGTAGAGGGGAAAAATGGTGCCGTGCCCTATACCTATGCGCTGGAAGAGCCAGAGCAAGGCTGGCCGCNGCAGCAGGTGGCCCGCCGCCGNGAAGACCTACCCTAACCTCCGTCGATTCGGCGCACTAGCGCCGCTAGCCGCGCCAAAACCACGGCGAGAAAGATCTCCTTCGCCACGGGTGTGTTGTCGGCGCCTGGATTGGCGGTAAAGTCGGCGATGGCGACGATGACCACGTAGGCCGAGAGCACTTCGTAGGCCTGCGCGCCGTCGGCTCCGAGCCCGTCGCGTACGGCCTTGGAGATCTGCTGCGCCGCAGCGACCATATCCTCCGCTCGTTCTTCCTCGTACGCCAATGCNATTTTGCTGCATAGTTCCTTGAGTTGCANGCGGTGTTCAGNGGCGATGCAGCGGGCTGAGCCCAGGGCGGATGCCGTCCGTTGCAAGAGCCGGGTGAGGGTTGCGACGCGGTCGGTATCTTCGCGCGAGAGCAGGCGGTAGAATTGGTCGCCGGCGCCAAGGGCTTTACAGACGCCGTTGAGCAATTGCAGACGCACCGCCGGTGAGGGGAAGTCGCCGAGTCGTAGCAGCGCCGGTTTGACGATGCGCCGGTCTTCGCGCTCGCCGAGTACATCGACGAGAGTGGGGAAGGTCAACGGGTCGAATTCTTCGCCGAAATACCAGAACAGCAGCTCGTGGACTTCCTCGCCGCGGATGCTGGCCAGACCGCGGATGGCACTGATGCGGACCCGGGGATCGGCGTCGTCGAGCGCATCGACCAGGGGATCGATGCTGGAGGGCTGGCCGAGCCGGCCCAGAGCCTCGGCGGCTTCGCTGCGGATATCCGAGGCGCCGTCGAGCAATTCGCGCATCAGCGGCTCGGTGGCGCTGGCCGAACCGCTCTCACCGAGGGCGCGGGCGGCGCTGCGGCGGACCCGGGGGCTGGCGTCGGCCAGGGCCTGGACCAGTTGCTCGATGGCTAGGGGGTTGCCCGAGCGNCCCAGGGCTTCTGCGGCGCGTGCNCGGGTCGATTCGGTGGTGGCGAGGCTGAAGATCGTCGCGTTGTAGGCGTAGCTGAGCACATTGCCGCGCAGCATGCGCGANAGCAGACTGCGCGAGGTGGTGCCCTTTTTGTCGTCGACGCCGCGCAGGATCCACAGCGGCACCAGNCGGATCAGNGCGCTCAGTGCAAATACCACCTGCAGATTGCCCATAGGGACGCCGAGGACGGAGAATTGCAGGTCCTTGAGCTGGAAAACCAGAATGCCACCCAAAAGCGGGCCGAGGGCGCCCATCAGGTTGACCGACACCGACCACGTGGCGAGGTAGATTGTGCGCTGCTCGCCTGNGGGCAGCAAGCCGTAGAGCAGTGGGTTNATGCCGACGCCGATTCCCGAGAACAGTATGCCGCTCAATATTAGCGCCGCCGGGACCAGATAGTAGGAGCCCGGTTGGTTGAAGGCCCAGATGAAGGGCAGCAAACAGGCCGGGACCATCAAAATCTGCAAGACCGGCTTCGAGCCAAAGCGGTCGATGAGGCCGGCCCACAGCCGATATCCGCCGATGCTGGTGAGCATGAAGAGGGCGTTGAATATCGAGATTTCCGTATACGATATTTGCAGGCGATCGAGCATGAAGACGCTGTAGAGCGGGCCNGCCAGNCCGATGCCGAAGGTCCACAGCCCGTAAAAGAGCGCTGCGCGGCGGAANTTGGCGTCGTGGAAGGGTTGGATGAGGTCGCGCAGACGGGCGCCTTGCTCGTCAGTGGCCGCGCTCTGTTGCGGAAAGGGGGCCCGCAATAGATAGAGGTAGCCGATGAGGCCGAACANCGTGCCGGCGGCGAAGACCCAGACGAATCCGTTTTCCTTGCCGCNGGCGGGAAAGAGGTCGAGGAATTGGCCGATGGCAAAGCCGGCGACCATCGCCACGATGGTACTGACGATGGTCTGGCGACTGGAGAAGCGGGCGCGGATGTTTTCGGGCACCGCGTTGGCAATCCAGGTACTGTAAAATGGCGAGATCAGATAGCCGCAGAACAGGCTCAGGCAGACCATTGCCACCAGGGTTGGCAACCGATAGGGATCGGGGACGAAGAAGGGGATGACCAGCGGCAGACCGCGGAAGAGGATCTCGGCGCAGCCGGCGCCGACGACGAAGCGCTTTTTGTCGCTGACCCGCGCGCTCAACATCGGTGCCAGTAACTGGGTCAGGGCCAGGAAGTAGGCGGCCGAGGTAAAGAGTGCGATAAAGGAATCGTCGGCCCCCAGGTGCAGCGCGAAGCCGGTGAAGGCCGCCGTCCCCAGGCTACAGGACTGGCCCCAGGCGCCCCACGCACCGCTGGCGACGACGAAGGAATTGAGCGCGCGGTGGATCTGGCCACGCGAGAGAGTCGATGTGTTTTTCATGGTGTCCGGATGTGAGGAGCGGATGAAAAAATATCGCGGCAACCCCGACAAAGGTCAACGGAATTTGCCCACAGTACTCCGTTGTGCGTTAGTTATAGGCAAAAAGAGGAGAATGCAATGGCACTGAAAATGGGATACGCGACTCTGCGCTGGCGGCAGCCCGACCTGGCAAAGGCCCTACCCGAACTCAAAAAGGCCGGTTGGGACGGTTGGGAGGGACGCCTCCCGCTCGATTGGTTGGGGCCGCCCAGGCGCCTCAAACAGGTGTGTGAGGATGCCGATATGCCGCTGTGCGCCTTTACCGCCAGCGGCTCGCCTGAGGATCGCGACTGGGAGCACGTCGAGCGCAATAAGCGGCGGATGGACTTCGCCGCCGAGATGGGCGTCGATTGCTTTATGTTTATGAGCGGGCGCAAGCCCGAAGGCCGGGAGACGACGCGGGAGGACATAGAGCAAGCGGCTGAGGGGGCAGAGCAGTGGGCCGAGTATGCGGCGCAGTACGGCCTAGAGCTCAGCTACCACATCCACACCAATTTGCTGGTCGATTCCAAGGAAGACTGGACGCTCTATATGAGTCTGCTCGACAAAGCCAGGCTCTGTATCGACGTCTCGCACGCGGAGTTGTGGGGCTACGACCCGGTGCAGTCGCTCGTCGATTTCTGGGACCAGCTCAACTACGTCCACCTGCAGGACTACGCCTCGTGTACGGTGCGCGAGCCGGGCCAGTACAATCCCCAGTGGGTATCGGTCGGCCGAGCCGAGTGCCTGGACTTTCCCGCGGTACTCAAGACGCTGGTAGACCGCGATTTCAATCGCTGGGTCACCAGTTGTCCCGGCGAGCCGGCCTACGAGGGCGAGGACGCGGTGGCCGAGGCCAAGCGGAGCGCGGAGATGCGGGAGTACTTGCGGGGGTTGGGGCATTAGAATGTGTGTGCTGCGGGGGCACGATCGATTCGCGGAGGTCGGTTGGGTCAGATTTCGCCTGTAGGCTTGGAACTGCTGATTAAGTGTCCCAAGCGCAGGGGGTGGCCGCGGCCACCCCCTGCGCTTGGGACACTTAATCAGCAGTTCCA
>PBOD01000150.1 GCA_002724215.1 Gemmatimonadota bacterium
TGACGAGCAAGATAGCGGAGGCGAGCAATAGCGGATAGCGATAGGGTGCGGGGTGGGTGTCGGGCAGTTCCAGTAGAGCGGAGAAGAAACCGGGCAGAAATCCACCACACAAGCTGCCGGCGAAGCCCGCCAGAGGCCATATGGCGACCTGGGTCGAAAACACGTGGTTGCGCAATTGGGGCGGGCAAATCAGGGTCAGGTAGGGGATCGAGCAGATGATATAGAAGGTGTTGCCGAGGACGCCGAGGGCGTAACTGCCCATGATCCAGGGCGTCTGATTTTGGATAAATTCGCCCAGGGGCAACAGACCGAAGCCCAGCGCGGCGAGGAGCAGCCCCAGGATCATGCAACGGCGTGCGCCCCAGCGGTCGGCCAGCATGCCCGCAGGTATACTCAGGAGCGCGAAGGAGAGGGCCCCCGCGGCGTTGATCTGTCCGATCAACTGCGGGCCGTAGCCCAGGCGTAGCAAATAGAGATTGAGCAGGACGGTGTAGATGCCGCCGAAGATGGTGAAACCGATCAGGGCCTGGCTGAAGAGCATCAGGCGCACGTCGCGATTGAAGAGCGGCAGTGCCTCGCGGTGGGTCGAGACCAACATAATTTTTTTTGACCAAAGTGGCGTTGTGGGTTATATAGAATGGATAAATGAACGGCGTGCGCGGCGAGAGGGCAATTGGTATGGCGCTGAGGTGGATTAGCTGGTTCGCAGCGGCTCTGGCGCCGGCCGTCTGGGCCGAGGAAGTGGTGCGGGTGCGGACACCGGCCGGGACCGTGCACGAGATGGTGCGGGTGCCCGCCGGTCCCTTTCCGATGGGCACGACCGAGGGGCGGGCCGACGAGCGGCCGGTCCACGCGGTTTATCTGGCCGAGTATTATATCGACCGCTTCGAGGTCAGCAACGCGCAGTACGCACGTTTTTTGACCGCGTTTGGGCGCAATGCCGACGACGCGGGGCATTTGCTGCTCGACGGCTTGGACGCCGATGCCCAGATTCGCCCCGCCGCCGCAGGCTATGCGCCGTTGCCCGGCACCGCTAGGCATCCGGTCGCCGAGGTCTCCTGGTACGGCGCTCACGCCTATTGCCAATGGGCCGGGATGCAGTTGCCGACCGAAGCGATGTGGGAGAAGGCCGCGCGCGGTACCGATGGCCGCACCTATCCCTGGGGCGAGGGCATCGACCGCGCGCGCGCCAATTACGGCAAGGAGGGCTGTTGTCGGGGCGACGACAGTGATGGTTTTTTCGATTCGGCGCCGGTCGGCTCGTTTTGGGCTGGCGTCTCGCCCTACGGCGTCCACGATATGGGCGGCAATGTCTGGGAATGGGTGGTCGATTGGTACGGGGAGGATTACTACGCGCGGAGTCCGCCGCGCGATCCGCCGGGCCCCCAGGCCGGGATTAGCCGGGTGTTGCGCGGCGGATCGATGAGCAGTGACCCCTACCGCCTGCGCGCCACCGACCGCAGCGGATTGCCGCCAACGGCCACGTATCTGATCGTGGGATTCCGCTGCGCCGCGACCGCGCTCGCATCCACGGCGGTAACGACGCAGCGCTGGGGACAAATCAAACGCAAGGTAGAAGAGGACAATTTCCGATGAACCAAAAGCAACACAGCCTGATGCAGGTGCTGCAAAAGATCTCGATCTTCAAGGGGCTGGAACTGGGCCACATTCAGCGCTTGCTCAAAGTCGGCACTTCGCAGCGCTACGGCATCGGCGAGACGATATACAGCATTGGCGAGGAAAGCACCGATATGCTGGTGCTATTGCAGGGGCGGCTGGTGGTCACCAGCGCCGCGGGCGATGTGTTGGGCGAGATCAAGCCGGGGATGCCCACCGGCGAGATGGGCGTACTGACCAACCAGCCGCGCTCGGCCAATATCGCGTCGGTGGAGAATTCGGTGGTGGTGGTGATCGGTCGCGATGCGCTGGTGTCGGTGCTGGCATCGAATCAGGCCCTCCACATCATTATCCTCAAGAATGTCGTCGAGATCCTGAGCGAGAGACTGTTAGCGGCCAACGAACAGAACGACGCTCTGCAGCACCAGCTCACGCAGTTGGAAACAGATGGGGACGACGATTATACGCCGAGCGTCACAAACGACGGGCAGGCCGACGAATACGACGAGTATCCGGGCGATGAGGAGTAGGCGATTACAAACATCAAATAGGCAGGAGTAGCAATTGTACAAGCCCCGGTTTGCCGGGGCTTTTTTATACCGTAATGTCGATATGGCCGTCGCCGACGACTAAGGGGCGAGGTCGCTCCTGGTCCGCTGCGGCTTCGTCGTCCTGCTGCTGGCGCCGCTGGCGCTTTTGCTTGCCGGGCTGACGGTCGTGATCATCGACGCGCGTTTCGGCGCCGTCGGCTTCGCCGGACTCGCGGATGCGGCTGTGGTCGAGCACGTGCTCCTGGTCCATCTGCTGGGCCACATTGTGCTGGGTGACCTCGCCACGGATCTGCTGGATATTCTGCTCGCGGGCCGCCAGGGGCGCCTTGGAGAAGTTGTCCTGTAAGTCGAGCGGGCGCAGCATGAGTTGGTCTCCTGCCAGAGATAAGATAAGTTATTGTAATTATATAGCTTTAAAAATCGTCAAATGTCAAGTTGAATTTTCTGCAGTCGTTGCGGCGGCAGCGGGGGGAGTTTTTTGGGGACCGACACTCATGTAACGATAGATGGCCAAAGGGCGACGGTGTTAGAATGGCGAGGGGTATTGCCGCTTGGTGCGATTGGGCGAGGTGCTTCCGGCAGGGGGCGTTGTCGGCACAATGTAAAACGATCGATTCAACTCACCCACGGTTGTCACTGGCGATGCCAGAGATCGCCAGTGTGCCTACCACCGCCCAGTAAATCGCTGTCTGGACAATGCCCGAGGCCGGNAGGATTGGGATATCGTACTGNGGTACCGCTACNAGNGCATCGCCGTAGGGCCAAGCGGGGCGAATGANCTGGTCGGGAGCCGGTCCGGCGTCGGTCGCNGGGCCGGTGATGATTTCGGCGATGGTTGCGCCGCGCTTGCGGGCAAGCGCATAGGCCTCGCGCGGCCGGTTGTAGTAGCCGAGGAAGAAGAAGAGATCGCCTGNGCGGAGCTCGCGCTCCAGTTCCTCGATCGATGGCGTCTCTCCGTGGACCTGAGATAGCCTGTGCATCACCAATGGATCTCCTGGCGCGCCCCACTGGTGTACGGGGAAGTGCGAAATGAGGAAGGCGCAGATCCTGTGACCCTGGCGCAGGGCCATAGTTNCGGTCCGGGCGACGTTCTCTATGGCTGTGGTTTCCCGCCTGGTCAGGACTTGCAGAATGTCACTCAGGCGATCCAGATAGGCGCTGCCCAGCTGGCTCGGAGCCAGCGGAGGAATTTCAGGAGCAGCTTCGATGCGGCGCCGGCCGCGCCGCTCGTTGCGCTGGCGCGCCCCGGGGACCAGCACGCTCTGGTACATTGCCGGCATATGGCCCCGGCGGGTTAGCGCGGCCACCAGCTCGCCGGTAAAGGCCCACAAGAGCATTAGATTTTGCAGCGAGACCAGCGGATAGGCGGCGCCGTCGAAAGCGCGGAGCAGATCGGCCGGCAGTGGGGGGGCGCTGGCGAGCAAAGAATCCAGTACCGTACTCTGCGTCTGTCCGGGCGGGGCGATTGGCCGNGGTCCGATACCGACGATGAAGGATCCGCTCTCGGCCAGGCGACTAAACAGCATCTGCTCGGCCTCCGGCTCGGTGTCGGTCCAGCCGAGGAGGACTGCATCCCCTGGCCCGGGCCCCGAGCCGTCGGCCCCGCACTCCTCTAAGAGCATCAGGCCTCCCGAACGCACGAAACCTTCCGAAACGAAATCGGGCCGAGCGCTGGCGATGAAAAGCCGGCCTCCGGCGAGCAGCCGCTCTGCCACCTCTGCGGCTGGAGAGGCCATTTGCGCCAAGACGTTTCGGGCTGCGGTCACCCCGTCCAGCAGCGCGGTGAAGTACTCCGTGCTGAAGGAGGGCGCGACAGTACTGGGCATGCGATCTGCCGGCGAGTTCAAAAACCGAATTCCGCTTTGACGTCGGCAAAGACGCCGATGGCAAAGTCGAGATCCTCGCGCGAGTGGGCTGCAGAAATCTGGGTGCGGATGCGCGCGGTGCCTTCGGGCACCACCGGATAAAAGAAGCCGATGGCGTAGACGCCTTTTTCGAGCAGTCGCGCGGCGACCCGTTGTGCCAGCACTGCATCGCCGAGCATGATCGGCACGATTGGGTGCTCGCCGGGATTGAGCGCAAAGCCCCGCGCCGACATTGCTTTTTTGAAATAGCGCGTATTCGCCNCGAGCTTGTCGCGCAATTCGGTTGATGCGCCGATGAGCTCCAGTGCTTTGAGCGAAGCGCTGGCGATGCTGGGGGCCAGGCTGTTGGAAAAGAGGTAGGGCCGCGAGCGCTGGCGGAGCAGATCGATGATTTCCCTGCGGCCGCTGGTATAGCCGCCGCTGGCTCCGCCGAGTGCCTTGCCGAGGGTNCCGGTGATGATGTCGACCCGGCCCATGACCTGGCAGTACTCGTGCGTGCCGCGACCGTTTTCGCCCATAAAACCCACGGCGTGCGAATCGTCGATGGCGACCAGCGCCTGGTGGCGNTCGGCCAGGTCGCAGATCCCCTGCAAATTGGCGATGGTGCCGTCCATCGAAAATACGCCATCGCTGACCACCAGGCGGAAACGACTGCTGGCGGCTTCCTCGAGTTTGGCTTCAAGGTCGGCCATNTCGGAATTTTTGTAGCGCAGGCGTTTGGCCTTGCAGAGGCGGATCCCGTCGATGATGCTCGCGTGGTTGAGCGCGTCGCTGATGACGGCATCGTCTTCGGTGAGCAGGGTTTCGAAAAGCCCTCCGTTGGCATCAAAGCAGGAGCTGTAGAGCAGGGTGTCCTCGGTGCCGAGCAGGGCGGATATCTGTGCTTCCAGCTGTCGGTGGATCTCCTGGGTGCCGCAGATGAAGCGCACCGACGAGAGCCCGTATCCCCACTGGTCCAGGCTCGCCCGGGCCGCGGCGATAATTTCGGGATGATTGGCCAGTCCCAGATAGTTGTTGGCGCACATATTGAGCACGCGTTCGCCGCTGGTTACCTCGATCCGAGCCTGTTGCGGACTGGTGATGATGCGCTCCGTTTTGTAGAGCCCGCTCTCGGCAATTGTCGAGAGTTGCTGGCTCAGGTGATCTTTCATTGCACCCAGCATGGTATATCCTTTTTGCNCTGATCCATCGTGGTGACCTCCCGTACTAAAGCATCAAGTCGCCGCCATTAATATCGAATGCCGCGCCGGTGATATAGGCGGCGTCCGCCGCGAGGAAGAGCACCAGGCGCGCGACCTCGTCCTGGGTTCCCAGCCTGGATATGGGGAAGCTCTGCTCGTAGGCCTGTAGCCGCTCGGGCGTGCAATTTTCCCGCGCCATCTCGGTGTCGATCAAACCCGGGCAGATCGAATTGGCGGTGATCCCGTATGGGGCCATCTCTTTGGCCAGGGCCCGGGTAAAGCCGAGTATTCCGGCCTTGGCGGTGGTATAATGTGCTCCGCCCAGCGTGCTGACACTGCGCCCGGCCGAAGAGGACATATTGATGATCCGGCCGTAGNGCTCGGCCTGCATGGGGGCGAGTACGGCCTGCGAGCAGAAGAAGGTACCCTTCAGGTTGGCGTCAAGCACCAGATCCCATTCTTCGGCGCTGATCTCCTCGACCCGGGTCGAGCGCAGGACGCCGGCATTATTGACCAGGATGCTGATTGTGCCAAAGTGTGTCAGGGTGTGGTCGATCAATGTTGCCACGTCGCGCTGATTGGTCACATCGGTGTGCAATCCCAGTACTCGCTCGCCTGCNGGATCGATTTNCCGTGCCACCGCTGCGGCCTTTGCGCCATCGAGATCGCANACCACCANCCGNGCCCCTTCCCGCGCCAGGACGCGGGCGCTGGTCGCGCCCATGCCCTGCGCGGCACCGGTTATTATCGCTACCTGGNCCTGTAATTTTCCCGCTGGTTGCGCCATANAACCCTCTCTGTCAAAGCTGCGAATTGNTGAATATAGGGTATGCCCAAACCTCTTGAAAGGTTTCTGGTGTGGATCTGAGCGCAAGGTGNAATCGCGCTNCAGTCATGGCATTCGGCGACAGCTCCCCGCTACGCCAGCGACGNGGTGCGGCAATGAGCAGATGCCGAACGGGACCTTGTCCGCGGCTGCGGCGAACCGTACCCTATCCCCATCGGTTGCGAATCTCGCTTCGGCGAATCGCTGCAGGCTGGCAACTAGTGCAAGAACAAAGAACGAGGAGCAATCTGATGGCTGTGAATCCCTATCTCGATATAGACCGCAAAATGCTCGGCGATATTCACACCTCGCGCGAAATGATGGACAATCTCGAGATCCTCTGCGACGACTATGGTTCCCGATTTGGCGGCAGCGAGGGCGAGCGTCTGGCGGCGCGATTTTTTCGCGATAAATTCACCACCTATGGTCTTGCCAATGTCAAAATGGAGCCGTACCGATATGCGGCGTGGGCCCGCGGAGAAACGACGCTAGAGATCACCGCACCCGTCCAGCGCGAGATCCCCTGCATCGCATTGCCCTACTGTCCTTCGGCTCGCATTGAGGCCGAACTGGTCTCGGTGGGAGACGGCACGCCCGATGATTTTGTTGCGGCCGGGCGCCGTCTCAAAGGCAAGTTTGCGATGGCCACCAGCAAGACGCCGGCGGATCTGGGGCGTTTTGTCCATCGCTCAGAAAAATACGGCCGCAGTGCGCTGGCCGGTGCGGCGGGTTTCATCTTCGCCAATCACTACGACGGCCTGGGCCCAGCGACCGGCAGCATCGCCGACAACCGCGAAGCGATTATTCCGGGTATCTCGGTCGGCAAAGAAGAGGCGGAGTACCTCGAGCGCCTG
>PBOD01000151.1 GCA_002724215.1 Gemmatimonadota bacterium
CGGATGCGGCGCCCAAGGGCGGATTGCGACCGGCGTCATCTCAGTCGGCTGGGAAGAGCGCCCCGACTTTCATCGTCAACGCGCGGTCCTTGTCGCCGTCTTCGCGGACGACCAGCGCGTCGCCGTCGTAGGCGACTTCCGCAACGCCGGCGAAGTCGCTGGGAATCTCCATGAGGAAGTTGGCGTAGGAAAAGGTCTGGGTTTCGTCGGCGTCGATAAAGCGGAAGATTTTTTCGCCAAAGATCTTGCCCTTTTCGACCAGTACCGGGCCGGGCTGGTGCAGACCCGTGGTGCCGAATTCGAGACCGCGCGCGAAGGGCTTGCCGTCCTTGGCGTGGCGCCAGGCGTCGAACCACGGATAGTCGACCCTTGGCCAGATATAGCCGATGAGCAGGCCCCGGGACGCGTTAATGGCAGTGGTCCAGCCGTATTCTGCTTCGACGATATAGGAGACCACGCCGGGGGTCGCGTCGTCGGTGAGGAAGCGGATATCTACTTCGGTGCCGTCTTTTTGTAGGGCCTTGGGCCAGCGCACCTCCGGGTCTTCGGGCGTCGGCATCGGCGTTTCCTGCATAAAGCCACGGGTGCCGTTGGCATCGACGACGGTGCTCTCGTCGAGGAAGGGGGGGCCGATGGTGGGATGCTGGACGATATTGTAAATGCGGCCGAGGTGGCGGGTGTTGGTGACGGCCTCGGAGACGGTGAAAACGGCGGCTTGGTCGGCCATGCGGATCGTTCGCGCTACCCTGAGGCCGGCCAGGGGCAGTTCGGCCGACATGGTGGCGGTGAGCTGGCCGTCTTTTTTCTCGGCTTTCTCATCGATGGTCCACCACACGCGGGTGGCTTCGCCGTGCCAGCCCATGCCGTGCGCTATTTCGGCCTCGGTGGCCGGCCCCCAGCGGTCCAGGCAGAGGAAGTGCCCCATCGAGCGGGGTTCCAGTGGCGGCTCGGCGCTGGGATCGGGGCTGAAGTCCCAGGAGTCCCACTGCAGGGGGTTGAGGGGGTTGTCCTTGAGGTGAAAGTCGGAAATCGAGCCGCCGCCGAGATCGACTACGAGTTTGGCGGCCTGGCCGTCGAGTTTGAGCAGTGGGCGGTCAGCGGCGTGCATAGCGGTGGTCCAGAGTAGGATAGTGGGGATGAGGATAAGTCGCATTGGGAAGCGCTCCTTTTATGGGCGTGAATGGGGGGCAATCTACTAGATTAATTGACAGATGGCAAAAGGAGGGTGATGTTGTTTTGGCACGCGAAATGACCGCTGTGATGAACCAATGCGAATACTCTCCACTCTGATATTTTTGCTCTGGGCACTGGGTGCCTGTCGCCAACAGGGCGTCGTAGTGGCACCGCGCTCGGCTGAGTTTATACAGGCCTATTACCGGGGGCTTGACCTGCTCGAGCGCTATCGCTTGCGCGAGGCCGAGCGCGCCTTTGCCGGCTGCGTGCGGATGGCGCCGCAAGCGGCGGAGGGCCATTGGCAACTGGGGCGGGTGCAGCTGCTGCAGGGGCGGGTCGAAGAGGGCGTCGCACTGCTCGAAAAAACGCTGGTGCTGGATCCCGAGCTCGACGCGGCGCGGGCGCTGGTTTTGGAGACTTTTCTCGGTCGCGGCAAAGAGGCGTTGGAGGAAGGGCGTTTCGCGCAAGCTGCAGACTATTTTGGCCGCGCGCTGACCATCGACGCCGGGGGATATGAGCCGCTCTACTGGGCGGCCGTCACCGCGCTGTGGCGCGAGGACTATGGGCGGGCGGACTCGCTATTGCGGACGGCGGTGACCCGGCATCCCGAGCCGCTGGAGCTGCGCTGGCATTTGCAATTGGTACAGCGGGCGCTGGGCGCGACGGCGCCGCTGCCCGATTCGCTGCGCTTTGTCGATGCAAGCGTCGCAGGGCAGAGCGGTGGGCGCTTCAGCGAGGTCGGCGCGGCATTGGGCGTCGATAAATTCGACGGGGGTCGTGCCAGTGCCTGGGCGGACTACGACGGGGATGGCGACCTCGATCTGGCGGTAATCGGGCATCCCGACCTGGCGTATTATCGAAATGATGGCACGCGTTTTACCGAGCGTGCCCAGGCTGCCGGATTGGCGTTGCCGTCGGGCGGCATCGGAGTGCAGACTGCCGACTACGACAACGATGGCGACGCCGATCTCTACATCACGCGCGATGGGTGGTTCGGCGGCGGGGCGAATGTGCTCTANCGCAACGACGGAGCGGGTGTTTCCTCTAATACCGGCGTTTGGTTCGCCGATATAACTGCTGCCGCGGGCGCCGGTGATACGGGATCGAGCTTCTGCGCGGCGTGGGGCGATTTCGACCGCGACGGCTGGCTCGATATATACGTGGCCAATGGCACGGGGACGACCGGCGACTCGACCAATGTGCTCTATAGGAGCGGTGGCGACGGGACCTTCGCTGATGTTGCCGAGCAAGCGGGTGTGGCCGACCGGCGCCAGACCCTGAGTGCGGCATGGGGCGATTTCGACGCCGACGGTTGGCCCGATCTCTACGCCTGCAATTTCACCGAGCCCAATGCGCTCTATCGCAACGAGGGCGACGGGACTTTCGCCGACGCGACGGCGCACGCCGGGGTCGCCGCCGCGCATATCGATGGCTTTATCACCTTCGTTCTCGACTACGACAACGACGGCGCGCTGGATCTTTTCGTCGGCAACTGGAGTCAGTACGAGACGGTGCTGGCCGATCGCACCGCCGGGCGGCTGACTAGCGAGCGGGATCGTCCGGCGCTCTACCGCAATAAGGGCGATGGCACCTTCATCGACGCCACCGAGGCTGCCGGTCTGCTGCGCGCCCTCGGTACGATGAGCGGCGTACCCGCCGATGTCGATAACGACGGCTGGACTGATATTTATCTGGGCAATGGCGGTCCGCAAATGGGCCGGCGCGACCCCGACACGCTCTACCGCAACCGGGGCGACGGCACCTTCGTCGATGCCACCGAGGCTGCGGGTCTGGGCCACGTTGGCAAGTCGCACGGTGTGAGTTTTGCCGACTTCGACCGCGACGGCGATCTCGACCTCTATGCTCCCGTAGGCGGCGCCCAACCCGGCGACCAGTGGCCCAACGCGCTCTATCGCAACGAGGGCANCGGCCACCACTATCTGGTGTTGGCACTGGAGGGGACGCGCAGCAATCGCGATGGCATTGGCGCCAGGGTCAAAGTGCAGGCGGGCGAGCTGCTGCAATACGCCGAGGTGGCGTCCGGATACAGCTTTGGCAATAGCTCGAGCCTGGAACTGGAATTTGGACTTGGTTCGCGGGACAAGGTCGAGCGGATCGAAGTGGCGTGGCCGAGCGGGCAGGTGGACGTCTACCGCGATATCGACGCCGATCAGCACCTGGTGCTCAGAGAGGGGGCGGCGCGGTGAGGGGGTGGTTGCTGGTGGTATTGCTTGCCGGGTGCGCTGATGTCGATGCGCCGACCGCGCAGCGCAAGGCGCGGGAAATCATCGGTGAGCGGNCACTGCGAAGCCTGACGCGGAGCGAGTTGGCACAGGCAAAGCAATGGGCGGCGCATGCGCTCGAACGCGATCCGGCGCACGCCGAGGCGGCTTTTGCGCTGGCGGCGCTCCACGTGGCGGGCGGGGCTTACGAGGAGGCGACGGCGCTTTATCGCCGCCTGGTGGAAGCCCGGCCCGACGAGGGCCGCGCCTATGCCGAGTTGGGTTTTAGCCTCGCGGCCCAGGGCCGCTACAGCGGGGCGATGCGCGCCTATCAGGATGCATTGCGCCGCGGTGAGAAATCGGCGCTGGTCTATGCGCGGTTGGGCCATGCTTACCAGGCGTTGGGCCATCAGGAGGAGCATCTGCATTCGGCGCGGGCGGCCTACCGGGCGTCCTTGCAATTGGCGCGCGAGCAGCCCGGCGCGCTGTACCAGTTGGCACGGGTCGAGGCTCGGCTGGGCGAGGCCGAAGCAGCGCGCCAGTTGCTGGAACAGGCGCTGGCGCTGGCGCCGCAGGACGTCGGCATTCGCATCGACCTCGCCGCCTTGCACCGCAACGCCGGGCGGATGCAGCTAGCGCGCGGGGTGCTGGCCGATGGTCTGGCGCAGGGCGGCGCCGAACCGCTCTTGCATCAGGAGATGGGACGGCTGTTGTGGGAGGACGGCGACGGCGCGCGGGCGCTGGCGCAATTCGAACAGGCGCTGGTACTCGATCCGGACTTGACTCTGTGCTATCGCTACGCGGGGCTGATTCACAGCGCGGCGGGCAGGGCGCAGGCCGCGCTCAAGTCGTTTGGCGCACTGGTCGCACGGCGTTCCGACGACGCATCGGCACACGTCAATATCGGTATCGTCCACAGCCAGACGGGCGATCTTGGGGCGGCGGAGGCGGCGTTCAAAGAGGCCGTGGCTCTGGGTGGGACGGGCGGCGATGCCGCATTGAAATTGGGGGGGCTCTATGTGCACCAGCGGCGGTTGCGCCCGGCGTTGCAGGTGTTAAAGGCCGCCACCGCCGCGCATCCCGACCACGCCGAGCTCTTTGCTGCGCTGGGCGATGTCTACCGGCAGCTGGGGCTGGTCAGTGCGGCGCAGAGCGCCGGCGAGCGCGCCGTCGCAATCGAACCCGCGCGGGCGCTATGGCGTTTTTACCTGGCGTCTACTTACGAGCGTCTCGATGCAACGCAGGCGCGGGCCGAATGGCGGCGCTATCTCGAATTGGCGCAGGACGACGAGACAGAAGCGCCGCGCCTGGATTTTGCGCGCGAGCGCCTGCACGAATTGAAAAAGGAGGAACAGTGATCGATCTGGTGGCATTCGACATGGACGGAACAGTGCTCGACGAGCAGAGCCGGATGGCGGATTCGGCGGTGGAGGTGATCGCCGAACTGATTGCGCGCGGCGTGCCGACGGCCAGTGTCAGCGGCCGCAGTATCCGCCGCAGTCTGGAGCCTTTCGCGTCCCATCCCGAGCTGGCGCGGGCGCTCTATATGGGTGGCTACAACGGNGCGGTAGTCGTGGGGCCGGACGCGGNTGCGGGGCGGACGGTGCTNCACGAGGAGCGATTGGACGCGGCGGTCTTTCGGCAGTTGGTCGAATACGGGCGGGGGCAGGGNTTGAATTTGCTCTACTGCATGTTTGAGCAAAACGCGGACGGGATCATAGAGGAATACAAGCACGTTGCACCTGTGGATCATCTGGACGTGCTGGGCGGCCCGGGCTTTGTGCTGGATGGAGATTTGTATGCGCGTTGTTTAGATGGCGAACTGGGACCGCCGCCGAAGATCATGTACGTGGTGGACCCAGCGCGGCGGGAGGCGATGCTCGCGGACATCGCGGCGCTATGCGGGGAGTCGGTGTACGTGAGTTGGGCGCTGCCGGATCGGGTGGAAATTATGAAGAAGGGGGTNGATAAGGGGGTGGCGGTGCGGGCGCTGGCGGCGAGCGTAGGGGGANGCGTGGAGCGAGTNTTGGCGATTGGGGATGCGGATAATGATTTGCCGATGTTGCGGGTGGCGGGGGNGGGGGTGTTGATGGGGAATGCACAGGAAGAGGTGAAGACGGCGGTGGCGGAGTGGGGGAATGTGCGGGTGGGACCGGCGTTTGCGGAGGGTGGGTTTGCACGGATTGTACGCGAGGTTGTTCTGGGCGGTTGACGGTTTGGACCGGGGNATGCCCCTGCGCTCATTCTCGCCGATCATTCCTGGTCGGCTCCGAGGATAGCAAGCCGTTACGGGGGCATACCCCGGTCCAAACCTCGCGAGTGAAAAATAGATCGTTACAGTCCCTTTGGAAGGAGTTGGGAGAAGATGAGATTGTTGTTGGTTTTGCTGTCAATGGCCAGTGCGGTTTCAGCCCGGGAAGCGGTTGTCGATTCGCTCAAGGGAGGGGAGATGGTGAGGGTGGCGTGGGGGGATAGTAGTTTTCATATCGATAAGCACGAGGTGACCAACGAAGACTTTGCGGCGTTCCTGAATGCGCGGGGCAATGAGAAGGTCGAGGGGGTGTTGTGGATGGAGTTGAAGAGTCGCTATGCGATGGTCGCGGAGAAAGAGGGGCAATACGCGGCCCAGGAAGGGTTTGAACGGCATCCGGCTGTTGAGGTATCGTGGCACGGGGCAGNGGCTTTTTGCGCCTGGGCCGGAAAGCGCTTGCCGGATTTTCGCGAGTGGCGGCGGGCTTGCGAGGGCGACGAGGGGCGGCGCTATCCGTGGGGGGATACTTATGAGTTGGGGTTGGCCAATGTCTACGGCGACAAGGACGGCTTTGTGCGCACGGCGCCGGTGGGGTCGTTTCCCAAGGGGGCTAGTCCGTCCGGGGTGTTGGACATGGCGGGCAATGTCTGGGAGTGGNCNNAGGGCGGTGANAAGGTGCAGTTTTTGGGCGGTGGCTNGTGGATTACCGGACACAAGCAGGCGCAGTGCGGCAAGNTGGCCGATGCGAGTAGTTCGCACTCCTATATACGCGGCAATACCCTCGGCTTCCGCTGCGCCCGGTAGATGAAATTCTTCGCCGTCTTGTTGCTCCTCGCCAGTGGTCTGCGGGCCGNGCCGGTCTTTGTCGATGTTGCCGACGAAGCGGGTATCGAGCGGCGCAATACCANCGGCGGTTTGCACAAGCGCTGGATTCTCGAATCGACCGGCAGCGGNGCGGCGTTTTTCGACTGCGATGCGGACGGTGACCTCGACCTCTATTTGGTCGATGGCTCGACCTACGAGCACTATGGGCAAGGGGCGGGTAATGTGCTCTACCGCAACGAGGGCGGCGGGGCTTTCAGCGAGACTGCGGTCGGCGCCGAAGATCGCGGTTGGGGCATCGGCGCGGCCGTGGGAGATGTAGACGGGGATGGCCACGACGACCTCTATGTGACCAACTACGGGGCCAATGCGCTCTATCGCAATAAAGGCGACGGGACTTTCGNGGCTATCGCGGCAGGAACAGCCGGCGATGACTACAGCGCCAGCGCGGCGTTTTTCGACTACGACCGCGACGGCGACCTCGATCTCTACGTGGCCAATTACGTCGAATTCGATATTGCACCGGTGCTGGCCGATCCCGCGCTCGACGATCCGTGTATTTACCTCGGTGGGCTGCGGGTGTTCTGCGGGCCGCAGGGGATGGAGGGTGGGCGCGACCGGCTTTACCGCAACGACGGCAACGGCACTTTTGCCGACATCACATCNTCGTCCGGGATAGCCACGGCCAATTTCAACTATGGCCTCGGGGTGGTGCCCGAGGACTTCGACGGCGACGGCGATCTGGACCTCTTCGTCGCCAACGACGAAACCGCCAACGCGCTTTTTCGCAACGACAGCAATATAGTCGGCGTCTTTGTCGATGTGGCGGTCGAGGCGGGGGTGGCTTTCAACGGCGACGGAGAGCCGGAGGCAGGNATGGGCGTCGATGCTGGCGATCCAGATGGCGATGGCGACATCGACCTCTTCGTGAGCAACTTCTATGGNGAGACCAACACCTTCTACGAAAACGCCGGTGACGGCACCTTTGCCGACCGCACTGCCGAGCGCGGACTGGCTGCCCCCAGCGTCGGTTATCTGGGCTGGGGCGTGCGCTTTTTCGACTACGACCTCGACGGNGCCCTCGACCTCTTTGTCGCCAATGGCCACGTCTACCCGCAGGTAGACGAAGCCTCGGCGGGGGGGCGTTACGTCCAGCGCAACCAGCTCTTCGCCAACCGGGGTGTATCGGAACTGGGCGCAGCGCGCGGCGATGTCGTTTCCGCAGCTTTCGGCCGTTACGAGGAAGTCGATGGCGGCCCCGGCCTGGCGGTTGAGAAGTCTAGCCGGGGCATCGCCAGTGGCGATTACGACAACGACGGCGATGTCGATTTGCTGGTGACCAATATCGACGCCCGCCCGACGCTATTGCGCAACGACGCGGCGCCGGGCGCTTGGCTGGCGGTGCAACTCGAAGGGACGAAGCTCGGCGCGCGGGTCAGTGTNGCGACGGAGGAACGGGTGCAGACGGCGCGGGTAAACGGNGCGGCGGGTTATTTGGGCCACAACGACACGCGGCTCTACTTCGGTCTGGGGGATATGGGCTTTGTCGAACGCGTCGATGTGCAGTGGCCCGACGGNGNGCGCGACCGCATAGATTATCCGCCCGCCAACAAATTGCTCATTGTGCGCCAGGGGCGCGGGTACGAGGCGGTGGATTTGCGATAGGTNCAGTCAAATTTGACACGATCTCTATTATTGGCGANTTTATACCTCTTCGCAANACCTGCCTATGTCCTGGAATTTTATCGTAAAAAGAGTCGCGNTGTTTCTGATCGTGGTCTGGGCCGCGGCCAGCGTAAACTTCTTCGTGCCACGCCTGGGCACCGGGCGCGACCCCATCCGCGAGAAGCTCGGCCAACTCGCCGCCAGTGGCGGNCTGCGTCAGGACGGTATCGAGGCGATGGTCAAGGCCTACCAGACCAAGTTTGGCCTCGATAAGCCGCTCTACATCCAGTATTTCAATTTTCTCGGCGACACCTTTACGTTAGATCTGGGCTATTCGCTGGCCAACTACCCGGCCCGCGTCGGCCAGATGATCGGCAATGCCATTCCGTGGACCATCGGNNTGATGGTNGTCTCNGTNNTGATNGGNTTCNNGCTGGGCACTTTGNTNGGNGCTNTNTCNGCNTGGCCCTCGGCGCCGCGCTTTATGCGCAATATGGCGGTGCCGTTGATGACGATGTCAGCGATCCCGCCCTACCTGCTCGGTCTGATCGTCCTTTACATCCTCGGCCTCAAACTACAGCTCTTCCCGTTGTCGGGCGGCTACTCGCCGGGCATGCTGGCTATNGCCAGTGTCGATTTCTATCTCGATGTATTGCACCACTCCGTGCTGCCGGCGNTGGCNATCGTGTTGCAGCAGGTCGGTTTCTGGGCGCTGGGCATGCGCGGGATGATGGTGACGACTTCGGGCGAGGANTATATCACNCTGGCCGAGGCNAACGGCCTGCGCAACCGCACCATCTTCTTTCGCTTCGGCCTGCGCAANGCGCTCTTGCCGCAGTTGACAGCGCTGGGGCTGTCGCTNGCCAATGTCGTCGCCGGACAGGTCATCGTCGAAGTGATATTCGCCTATCCGGGCATCGGCACGGTGCTGTTTCAGGCGATACAGGCTTCCGATTACACGGTGATCAATGGAGTGGTGCTGATTTTGATCATGTCTATCGGCCTGGTCACCATGCTGATGGACTTCCTCTATCCGCTCCTGGATCCGCGGATTTCCGCCGGTCGCCAGAACTGATACTGATATGGAACGCCTGAGCCAGATCTCCTACTATCTGCGCGAGAGCCCGATGCTGGCGGCGGGGCTGTGCATGATCCTGCTGGTGCTGATGTTTGGGGTTCTGGGGCCGATCTTCGTCGATACCTCCAAGGCACAGCCGCTGGCTACCACGCCGCGGCTGGAGCCCTCGTGGGAACATCCCTTCGGCACCGACGACTCGGGTCGCGACCTGCTGTCGGTGATGGTAGTGGGTGTGCCGCTGACGATGCGCATCGGCTTGCTGGCGGGGACGGTGGGCATGGGTCTGGGCATTTTTCTCGGCTTCACCAGCGGCTATTTGGGCGGTAAAATCGACACCGCGATTCGCGGCACGGTCGATACGCTGCTGACGGTGCCCGGGCTGGTGGTGCTGGTCTCGATCGCCTCGACGATCCGCGAGGAGATCAGCGTCAATATCATGGCGCTGGTGGTAGCTTCGCTGGCCTGGATGTGGCCGACGCGCACGATCCGCTCGCAGGTGCTGACGATGCGCGAGCGGGCCTACGTGCAAATGGCCAAGCTCAACGGCATGAGCAATGGCGAGATTATCTGGAAGGAACTCTTTCCCAACCTCCTGCCCTATCTGGCCGCCAATTTTACCAATGCCGTCAACTGGGCGATCCTCTCGTCTATTGGCCTCGAGGCCCTGGGGCTCGGTCCGCAGAACGATCCCACTGTGGGGATGACGATCTACTGGGCGATCACTTTCAGCGCGCTGATCCGCGGCATGTGGTGGTGGTGGGCGATACCGATAATTTTCATCGGTCTGATCTTCGTCGGCCTGCTGATGATAGCGGCTGGATTGGACGAACTCGCCAATCCCAAACAGCGGAAGGCCGTATGAGCGACAACGGCAAAGAGGCCCTGCTCGATATCCGCGGGATGGAGGTCCACTTCGAGACCCGGCGCGGCATCGCCCGCGCGGTCAACGAAGTCGATCTCACCCTCTACAAGGGCGAGCGCTTCGGGCTGGTGGGCGAGTCGGGCAGCGGCAAGACCACGCTGATTCTGGCGCTGTTGCGGATGATCAAGACACCGGGCTTTATCGCCGGCGGCAGTGCCACTTTCGACGACGGCACCGACCTGATCCAACTCAGCCAGGCGGATGTCAGGCAGGCGCGGTTGGCGCGGGTGGCGATGGTGCCGCAGGGCGCGATGAACTCGCTCAACCCCGTGATGCGCATCGGCGACCAGCTGATCCTGACCATGCGCGAGCACGGCATTGAGGGCGAGCGCGAGCAATGGCTCAAACGCGTCGAGGAATTGCTCGACAAGGTCGGGCTCAAGCCCGAGGCCGCCCGGCTCTACCCGCATGAGTTGAGCGGTGGCATGAAGCAGCGCGTCTGCATTGCCCAGGCTATTTCGCTCAACCCGCAGCTGATTCTGGCCGACGAGCCGACCTCGGCGCTCGACGTGGTCGTGCAGCGGCAGATCATGCAGACGCTGCGCCAGTTGCAGCACGAACTCGGCGCCACGGTGCTGCTGGTCGGCCACGATATGGGGCTGATGGCGCAATTCGCCGAGCGGGTGGGGATCATGTACGGCGGCAAGCTGGTCGAGGTCGGCACCGTACATGATATCTTCCACAACCCGCAGCACCCCTATACCCAGTTGCTGATCTCGAGTATCCCCTCGTTCGAGACCAAGGGCGAATTCAAGGGCATACCCGGCGTGGCGCTGTCGCTATTGGACCCGCCTTCGGGTTGCCTGTTCCATCCGCGCTGTCCGCAGGCTACTGAGCGCTGCAAAGCAGAGGAGCCGCGGCTGGCGGAAGTCGCTCCCAACCAGCTGGCGTCGTGCCTGCTGCACGAGGAGGACGAGCATGCCCCCGCTTCTTGAGGCACGCCATATCCGCAAGGTCTTCCGCGGCGGTGGCCAGCTCTTCGGCGGCCAGGCCTCCGAGACCGTGGCCTGTGACGACTTCTCGCTGTTGATCGACGCCGACAATCCGACCTTCACCACCATTGCCGGCGAGTCGGGCAGCGGCAAGACCACCATCGCGCGGATGCTGTTGGGCGTGCTCGACCCCAGCGCTGGCCAGGTGCTGTACCGGGGGCGGGATGTGAACGAGTTGGAAAAGGAAGGGCAAAGAGCATTCCGCAAGGATGTGCAGGCGATCTTCCAGGACCCCTTCGAGGTCTACAATCCCTTTTACAAGATTGATCACATCCTGACCACGCCGATCCAGAAGTTCGGCTTGGCCGCCTCCAAGGCTGAGGCCTATGACCAGATCCACCAGGCGTTGCGCACGGTGGGCCTGCGGCCGGAGGAGACTTTGGGCCGCTACCCGCATCAGTTGTCTGGCGGCCAGCGCCAGCGCATCACCATCGCTCGCGCGCTGCTGCTCAAACCCAAGCTGATCATCGCCGACGAGCCGGTGTCGATGGTAGACGCCTCGCTCAGGGCGACGATCCTGGCCAGCCTGCACACGCTGTATCGCGACTTCGGCATTTCCTTTATCTACATTACCCACGACCTGACCACCGCCTACCAGGTCAGCGAAAATATCGTTATCCTGTTTCACGGTACCGTGGCCGAGGCCGGCAATACCGAGCGGGTGATCAAGGACCCGCAGCACCCCTATACGCGCGAGTTGATTCATTCGATCCCGGTGCCCGAGCCGGGCAGCGGCTGGATCGAGGAGGCGGTCGAGGAAAAGATCGTCGACGATCCCGACGCCGAGGAGCAGGCACAGGGATGTCGTTATGCGTTGCGCTGCCCGCAGGCGATGGATCGGTGCGCTGCGTCGCCGCCATTTTACCGGACGGAGGGCGACCGGGCGGTATCGTGCTTTTTGTACGATGACAAGCCGGTGCTGGGCAGTGGGGATTTGGACGAGGTGTTTCAGGAGCGGGACAAGTAGCAGACACCGTTGGACCGGAATTCCAGGGGTATGACCTCGCTCATCTTGCTGCTGACCGCGATAGCTACCGAGGGGGATTGCCCCTTTTGCTGCCGAACGGACGAATCTTCTATGTGCTCGGAAATGTCTGAGCGAACCTACCGGAAATGCCGTCAATTGACGACAGAGTCTCCGCTTGGGGAGGGAGAGAGATGAAAAGATTGCTATGGGGTCTGGCGGTCGGCGCCATGCTCACGGGTTGCGGTGGCGATGGGGGCGGGCAGAATGGGGTTCCCCGCGAACGGACGCTGATCATGGACTGTTCGAGTCTGCAGGATTGCGGTGGGCAGATCAAGGATTACAACACGTTCAACCCCTTCCTGTTGATCGGCGTCTCCAAGACCGGTTGGAATTTTCTCTACGAGCCGCTCTATTTCTACAATGCCTACGCCACCGACGCAGAAAACATAATCCCCTGGATTGCGACCGGACACGAGTACAACGATGACTATACCGAAGTAACCATCGATATCCGCGCGGGCGTCGAGTGGAGCGACGGACAGCCGTGGACGGCGCACGATCTGGTCTTTACGATCAACATGCTCAAGGACAATGCGCCGAAGCTGGCCTTCTCCACCGACATGGAGGCCTGGGTCCGGGAGGCGACCGCACTCGATGACCTGACGGCGAAGATCGTTCTCAACAAGGCCAATCCGCGTTTCATCTTCAGCTACTTCACCAACAATTTCGACAATGGCATACCGATCGTTCCCAGGCACATCTGGGAAGGCGAGGATCCCGAGCAGTTCAGCAACTTCGACCTCGCCAGGGGCTGGCCAGTAGTCAGCGGGCCGTATCAAATCGCAATCTCGGACCCGCAGAACCGGGTATGGGATCTGCGCGAAGAATGGTGGGCGCACAAGATCGGGTTCAAGCAGATGCCCAGGGTCGAAAGGGTTATATACCTGACCCATATGGAAGAATCGAAGCGGGTGCAGAATCTGATTTCAAACGCCATGGATACCAGCCTCGATATCCGTCCGCCCAACATTCGTTCGATCCTGGATGCCAACCCCAACGTGTCGACCTTTTCCGGGCGCGAGCTGCCGCACGGTTATCTCGACTGGTGGCCGGTGTGCCTGGGATTTAACAACCTCGAGCCGCCCTTTGACGATCCGGAGATCCGCCGCGCGATAAACTACGCCATCGACCGCGACGAACTAGTGGCGGTCGGCTGGCAGGGGGCCGGTACGAAATCTCACCTCCCACTGCCCGATTTTCCACCCCTGCGGCAATTTACCGACTCGATACAGGATCTGGTGGAAAAATACGAGGTCGGCGTCTACGACCCGGCTAAATCGGCGGCGATTCTCGAACGCAAGGGCTGGACCCGGGACGGCGAAGGTTTGTGGGTCAAGGACGGCGAGCGGCTCAAAGTAGTGATTGATATTTTCGATGTCTTCACCGACTTGGCGCCGGTATTGGCGGCGCAGCTGACGCGCTCCGGCTTCGACGCCAGTTTCCGCATGACCTCCGACGTATTCTCGCGCATGGCCCAGGGGGTGGCGCGGGCCTATCTGATGGGCAATGGCGGCAGCGTGCGCGACCCGTACTTCACGCTGCGGTTATACCACAGCCGCTTCGTGCAGCCCACCGGTACCCACGCCGAGCGGTTCTGGCGCTGGTCCAACCCCGAGTTCGATGCCTTGGTCGATCAGATGGGGCAGACCGCACCCGATGATCCTGAGCTGCAGCGGCTGTTCCGCCAGGCGATGGAGATCTGGCTCAGCGAGCTGCCGTCAATTCCGATCGTGCAGTGGTATCACCGTATTCCGCACAACGAGACCTACTGGAAAAACTGGCCGACGGCCAAGAACCCCTATATCAATAGCGCGTACTGGCACAACACCTGGTTGCTGGTCTTGTTGGGGCTCGAGCCGGCGCAGGGCTGAGCGCAGACCGCCTGTGGCGGGATGGGCACCGTTTGCGCGGGGGGCCGTTTTTGTCGCTACGCGCGGCGCTTCCTATATTGGACCACCATGGACACGCTGATCGTAGACGGGCCGACTCCGCTCAGGGGCGAGATCGAGGTCGCCGGCGCCAAAAACTCGATGAGCAAGCTCTTGACCGCTTCGATGTTGACCTCCGAGCCTTGCTCCTTCAGCAATGTGCCGGCTATCGGCGACACCGAGATCACCAAGGCCATCTGCGAGGCGCTGGGGGCGCGCTGCACCGAGACGGGCGCCAAGGCGCTCAGCGTCGAGACGCCGGAGATGCCCGTGGCCGCGGTGCCCGCGGCGCTGGCGGTGCAGAATCGTCTCTCGGTAATGATGCTGGCGCCGCTTTTGCACCGCCACGGTCGCGCGGTGGTGCCGGCTGCTGGCGGCGACCGGATCGGCCCGCGGCCGGTCGATTTTCACCTTGAGGGCTACCGGATGATGGGGGCCAGAGTCGAGACGCTCGACGATGTCTACTACGTCGAGGCCGACGGACTCAACGGCGCCGATGTCACCCTGCCCTACCCCAGCGTCACCGCGACCGAGAACCTGCTGATGGCGGCGACGCTGGCGCGCGGGCGCACCTATATTCGCAATGCGGCGATCGAGCCGGAGGTGGTCGATCTGGCGCTGTTCTTGCAGAAGATGGGCGCGATCATCGACTACCAGGTCGATCGCACCTTTATCGTCGAAGGGGTGGCGGCGCTGTCGGGCACCAGTCACGCGATTATGCCCGACCGGCTGGTCGCTGCTTCGCTGGGCGCGGCTGCGGTGGCGACGGGCGGCGACCTCTTCGTGCGCGGCGCGCACCAAGGCGAATTGCTGACCTTCCTCAACGCGCTGCGCCGGGTCGGCGGCGGCTTTGAGGTGGCGGGTGACGGGATCCGATTTTTCCGCAGCGGGCCGCTGCGCTCGATCGCGGTTGAGACCACGGTGCACCCCGGTTTTATGACCGACTGGCAGCCGCCCTTTGCGGTTTTGCTGACCCAGGCCGAAGGCATGTCGGTGATCCACGAGACCGTCTTCGAAGACCGCTTTGTCTACGTTAGCGAGTTGCAGAAGATGGGCGCCGATATCGAGCTCTACGACACCTGCCTCGGCGGCAGCGAGTGCCGCTTCGGCGCGAGCGGCCACCGCCACAGCGCGGTGGTCAAGGGACCGACTGCCTTGCGCGGCGCCGAAATATCCGTGCCGGACCTCCGGGCCGGCTTCACCTATCTGATCGCCGCCGTCTGCGCCGCCGGGCGCTCGGTTATCCGCGGCGTCGAGGAACTTGACCGCGGCTACGAGCAGATCGACAAGAGCCTGCGCGACTTAGGCGCGGCGATCGAGCGAAAGCGGGACTAATTCGTGAAGCGCATAGGACTCTTGCTGCTCGCCGCCGGGTTGTGGTGGCCGCTCTTTTCCCAAACACTTGCAGAACAACGCCAAAACATACTGCCCCCCCTACTCGGCGCCACCCTGCTTTTTGTCATGGGCCTGCTGGACGATTGGCGCCAATTGCCCGCACTGCCCCGCTTTTTGATCCAGCTCGCCGTCACCGCCGGGTTAGGAGTCGGATGGCCCGAATTTCGCCTCGCCCTCTTTTCTGACTCGCCAATTCCGGCCATTCTCATGGCCGCACTGTGGATCACCACCATGACCAACGCCTTCAACTTTCTCGACAATATGGACGGCCT
>PBOD01000152.1 GCA_002724215.1 Gemmatimonadota bacterium
CAGCGCCCGTTCACCGGCGATTTTGCTGGGGTATTGGGCATAGATATACCAGGGCGTGGTGGCGCAGCAGCCGTCCAATGAAGCGATTTCGTCCCAACGCTCGAAATCGACACTGGAAAAGATTCGCGCGCTATCGTCTGTGCCGGTAACGCCCAGTACCGCATCAAATCCGTACTGATGTAACTGCAACCCGCGCACCGCATCCGTCGCCAGCGCCAGCGGCTCTACCGCGCGCCAGTTGACACAGTCTTCGCTCTCCCAGCGGCAAATGCACGCCGGCTCCGACTCGGCGACCGCGAGCCATTGCGCCCGCCCACCAAAGTGCAGCAGCGCACACGACCGCACCTTACCCATCCCCGAATTCCAGCCCTCCCGCAATAACGCCGCACTCCCATCATCGGCCGGCGCCCGACGCACGCCCAAATCCACTGCGAAGCGATGCTCGATATAGCGCGCCGAATTGGCCTTCTCGATGGTCGACATCCGCGCAAAGGGCTTGTCGCCAGGCACGACCCGCCTGGCGGGCACCCAGCGAGAGAGCAGCGCATGACGCGTCTGCGGATCAGCGACATTGTCCGACCCAGTATGGCCCATCAGATGGTGGAAGAACAATACATCGCCGGGCGCGGCGAGAAATTCGGCGCCCGCCCCCGAATACTCCGCGGACTGCGCTATCTCCTTAATCGCATGACAACTGGCGGCCATCCCCTGCCGATAGCGCAGCGGTGATCCGGCGAAATAAACGAACGCTCCGCCACGCGACCGCACGGGCGTCAGAAAGATAAAGGTCCCCAGCGCCCACTCGTTGGGCATCAAGGTCGGATAGGCGTCGTCGACATGCGCCGCCATCATTGCCCATACGACGTCCGTCTGTAGCGGCCGCATCATGTCCTGGCCCGCGTATTTCTTTTCGAAGCCGTACTCCGGCCCGAACAACTCGCCGATCACCCGATGCACAACATCCGTGGTGCAGGCCGCGGCCGGATCAAAATCCGGATCCTCGTCCTCGCCCTCCAGCGCCGCTACCGCCCGCGCGATGACCTCCGGTGCCACCGCATTCCTCACCACCACATACCCCTGAGTCAAAAAGTGCTCGTGGTCTTCAGGGCTCAGTATAGTGTCTATATCTCCCATTGCTTCTCATCTTCATTCGCAAGCCACTCCTTATGATCGCCCGGACTCCCGCTCCGTAAAAATCCCGTTCCGGATCGCAAACACATTGCCCGGATCCATCGCCTGCTTGGTCTTGCGCAGCACCTCGATGCTATTCTCGCTCTGTACCTGACGCATAAACTCCTGCCGCTTCTTGCCCACCCCGTGGTGATGCGACAGCGAGCCCCCGTGGTCCAGAATCGTCTGCCGTAGCTTGCGTTCTATCTCGTGGTAGACCTCGATAGGTTGCGCCAGGCCCCGCCCGGAAAAACCCATCGTAAAGTAAATACACACCCCCGTGTGGTAGGTCTGCGTCACCCGGTAGGCCAGATATGGCCGGCCGGCGACACCATTGGCTTCGCACTCCGCTAGCAGTTTCTCCTGCACTGCCTGCGTCACGTCGTGGATCTTGTTCCACGGCACCGAGGTCTCAAAAGTCTCGCCGAGAAAATTGAACTGATTGAGAAAGTCGCGAATGTAGGCGATGCCAAAGGTCAACATATAGCCGCGCTTGCCATTGGACGCGCCCGCGCTGAGACCACCGTAGCGCTTGGCCAGCTTGGCGATCATGCCCTTCTGGTGCGCTACCTCTTCGGCGCTGCCCTCCATCACCACGGTGCAACCGACCATCCGCATAGGATCGAAGCCCTTCACCTTGAACAGTACGAACTGNTCGAGCTTCTCCTTGTAGTGCTTGAACCCCGTCGCCGCTGCTTTCAACGCCCCGCCGAAACGGAGTTCATTGTTGTTGACCAGACGGATGCTGGCGGGCAGCGTACCGGCCTGTCGCAACGCCTTTAGGAAGTCCACACCGCGCGCGAAATCCTTGAATAATACCGCGTCGTATTGCCGAACTTCCGGTTGTGGATGGATCTTGATCACTGCCTTGGTGATGATGCCGAAATTGCCCTCACTGCCAAAGAGCAGCCCGCGCGGCTGCACACCAACCGAGTTGCGCGGTGTCGCGTGCAGCGTTTCGACCTCGCCGGTCGGGGCGACCAGCGTCGCCTCGAGGACGATGTCTTCGATATTGCCATAGCGGTTCTTTTTCATGCCGCTGGCATTGGTAGCGATCCACCCGCCCAGGGTCGAGAACTCGACGCTATCTGGATCGTGGCCCGAGGTATATCCGCGTGCCCCGAGCTCTCGCTCCAGTTCCTTGCCCGAGATCCCCGCCTCGACGCAGGCCTGCAAATTCTCTTCGTCGAGCCAGGCGATCTCGTTCATCCGCCGCATGTCTACCGAGGCGAAGATGCGGCCGTCGTCAGTAGGCAAGGCCAGCGCGCCGCTGACATTGGTTCCGCCGCCGTAGGGGACCAGGCATAGATCGCGCTCCGACGCCAGGCGCACGATGGCGCTGACGTGCTCCTCGCTCTCGGGGTAGAGCACCAGATCGACCACCCGCGCCAGCGAATCGCCGTAGAGCAAACGATAGATCTCATCGACGCTCAACTGGCCGTGACTGTGCACCAGCCGCTCCCTGTCGTCGAGCGAAACGCACTCGGCGCCTATCGCCTCGCCGAGCGCCGCGACCAACCCTTCGTCGGCACGCGAGGCAGGCACGTCCTGCGTCTCTTTTTCCGCCGCCATTTCGTCGGGATTGACCGGCACTTGCAGCATGTCTTCGACGAAGGGAATGAAGTTCGGCAGGGTATAGCCGGCGAGCGGATAGCGACTGCCCGTCACTCGCACGGTCTTTGGCCCGTCAAACTCGAACCGGGTGTCGGTATAGCCCCACTTGTGCGGATGGCGTTCCCCGTCGGAGAGGTCGTAAAAGGAATCTTCGCCTCCACGCGACCCGGCCTGTTTTACTACCGCCGCCGCGATACAAAGGGCAACGACGGCAAGTGCGATTTCGAGCATAAACCCGTCTCCTGGCATCGGAGCATTCAGCGCCCCGCGTTAGTTAATAGACATCCTCTTCCGCAAAGCGCATCTCTCCTCACGACGCCTGCACGAAAGGGACGGATGTTGCCCAAGGATCGACTTCAGCCGCATCATCGTCGTTTCATTGAGCATGCGCCGCGGGGCAATGGCGATTTCCAAGGGTTAGCTTTCCTGACTGCGATGAACGCTAATCCTCCGTTACCGAAGGGGAGTATTACTCATCGAAACCTCCACGGGCGATCAGCGCCAAGCGCGCCGTTGCGTCCGGCCGGTAGCGAATCTGGTCGGCACGGCGCTGGAGCAAATCGCCGACCAGGCCCTTGACCGCAGTCTGGATCTGCAGTGCGAGCCAATCGGCCTCTACCTGTTCCCGCACTTCCGCCAAAGGCGGCAGCCGGGCTTCGCGACGCCCTAGCACCCGCAGCCCAATATAACCATTATCGGTGGCCTTCGCGCTCTACATTGGCTATTCGTTCGGCGCCTACAACTACGGCGGCTGGATCTTCGGTGCCAACTCGCAGGTACCCTATACTGAATCGCTGCGCCAAATCGGCCTCAAGACGCCCGATTGGACCCGGCTCTGGCACCTGGTCGGAGTCGTCGGGGTGATGGGGGCGCTGACCTTTATGCACTACCGCTTCCCCTGGTGGCCACTGCACCCGATCGGGATGCCCGTCGGGATCTGCTCCTACCCGATGACCATTATCGTGTTCTCGATCTTCGTCTCGTGGTTAGCCAAGTGGGCGATCATGCGCTCGGGCGGCATCGTGCTCTACCAGAAGGCCCAGCCCTTCTTTATCGGTCTGGTCCTCGGCTATTTCACCGCAATCGGGATCTCCTTTCTCATCGACATGATCTGGTTCCCCGGCCAGGGGCACTCGCTCTACGGAAACTAGGCGATGGCTGCAGAAACGAAAAAAGACCCGCCGATTCAGCTGATCCCCGAGGGCTTAGACTTCGAACCGGGCTTCAACATCAAGACCTTGTGGGCGGCGCTATTTGTCGGCTTTATCATGCTGCCGGGCGCGATATATCTCGGGCTGGTCACCGGGCAGTCGATGGCCGGCGGCGCCGAGTGGGTAACGCTGATCTTGTTTATCGAGATCGCCAAACGCTCGTTCGTACGGCTCAGACCGCAGGAAGTGATCATCCTCTACTGGGTCGCCGGCGGACTGGTGATGATGGGCGGCAAGCTCGGCACCGGCGCCGAGCTTTTCGGCGGTCCCTTCGGCGGGCTGATCTGGGACCAGTACCTGATCCAGTCGCCCCAGGCCGATGGGCTGCACCAGCACATCCCCGACTGGGTGGTACCGCCGCGTGGCTCTCCAGCACTCGAAGGGCGCTCCTTCCTGCACCCCGACTGGATCAAGCCGATCGCCCTGCTGTTGACCGTCATCGTGATGATGAAGATCAACAGCCTGTCGTTGGGCTATGTGCTCTTCCGCATCACCAACGACATCGAAAAACTGCCCTACCCGCTGGCCACGGTGCAGGCCGGCGGCGCCACCGCCCTGGCCGAGAGCTCGGGACAACGCGAGGGCTGGCGCTGGGAAGTCTTCAGCATCGGCGCCTTTATCGGCATCGTCTGGGGCCTGTTCTACGTGGTGATCCCCACCGTGTCGGGCATCTTCCTCACCGAAACCGTCACCATCCTGCCGATTCCCTTTATCGACCTCACGGTTTCGCTGAAAGAGATGCTGCCCGCCGGCATCATGGGCATCGGCACCGATCTCGGCCACGTGATGGTCGGCTTCGTACTGCCGTTCTGGATCGTGGTCGGCTCCTTTGCCGCCGCCTTCCTGGTCAACCTGCTGATCAACCCGCTGCTCTATTCGTTCGAGGTGCTGCACACCTGGGAGCCGGGCATGTCGGCCATTCCCACCCAGATCGCCAACTCCTTCGACTTCTGGCTCAGCTTCACCATCGGCGGCGCGATCGTGGTGGCAGCGATGGGCTTCTGGATGGTCGGCACCACCATGTGGAAGATGCGCGGAGCACAGAGAGAAGACCGCGAAACCCTGCCCGCCAACCGCGGCGATATCCCCATTCCCGTCGCGCTGGGGATCTGGGCGCTGAGCACGCTGGGCTTCGTGGTCCTGGTCCTGTGGCTGGTGCCGGGTTTCCCCTGGTGGATCAGCGCCCTGTTCGGCTTCGTATGGACGCCGATCTACTCCTATAT
>PBOD01000153.1 GCA_002724215.1 Gemmatimonadota bacterium
ATTGGAAGTCTTGTGGCTGCCGCAGATACGGTTGCTGCCGAGGACACTACTGATTATGAGATCATTGTCATTGATGATGGCAGTACGGATAGCAGCCGAGAAATGTTGACTAAGTTGCAGCATAAATACTCAAAGTTGCGTTTAATTTTTACAGTTGGATGCTGTATACTCAATGAGAGTCATTGCAGTAAAGTGCATCTCGACACGGAGGATAATCGCTATGAACAAGATTCTTGCTTTATTGCGCACGTTGTTCAGCTCGGGTGGTACTCGTCGGCATAGGCATGGGATGGGCTCCGGGTACCATCACGGAGAAGTAGGCCGCTCATACGATCGAGGCAGAGAGGAATACTTCGAAGAGGAGGATTCCGACAGCAAAGGCGAGGAGGACGCTCCTCAAGAAGATCAATCATCCGAGGAGGAATACGTCGAAGAGGAGAGCTCCGCCGAAGAAGATTCCCCGTCCGAGCCCGCTGAGGAAGAGGAGGAAGAGGAGGAAGAGGAAGAAGAGGAGTAACCAATTCCTATATCCGCCACTGGTGGTCAACTCTCTGGAGAAGAGATAGTGGGATAACAACGCCGGGTGCTCGTATTGTGATGCTGGTCCTCATTCGACGCAAGTCTGCGATTGCCCACTATATACATAGCCCCCGATGAGTGCGGATGACTCGTCGGGGGCTATTCTTTTTGGGGCTTAATAGTAGCGAAATGGCGAGCAGACTGGTTACAAGGAGTTAACCTTCATACATTCTGCACGATCGACACCCAACTCTCCGGCCCGCAGATACCCATGTTGTTGCGCACCCTGGCTCGTAGCCCATTCCAGCCCTCGTGCAACGTCCACTCCCACACATCTCGATTCTCCGTCCGCCACGGCTCTCCGTCTATCGCTACGAGCCAGGTCTCGAATCCCGGCGTCTCGGTATCCATTGCTACCTCCAATACGCCCGGTTGCCCGGTCTCGCTCAAGTAGAGTTCGGTCTGATTGAGCCTGGGGTTGAAATCCTGCCAGCGATTGGTCTGGTGCTGGTATTCGCGTTTGCGCGGAAACATTTCGCCGTAATAACAGTAAAA
Organism: Gemmatimonadota bacterium; assembly: GCA_002724215.1. Taxonomy (GTDB): domain Bacteria; phylum Latescibacterota; class UBA2968; order UBA8231; family UBA8231. The sequence goes on from PBOD01000153.1 coordinate 1,075, forward strand.
CTGATCGCCACCCCAATTGCTCGAAACGCGCCAGGGCACAGGATGTGGTCGACTCGCAAAATCGTTACGCAGCGGCATCTGTAAATGGCCCTTATAGGTCAGAAATTCCGGCGCTTCGCCCGCTTCAGGCACATTGACGGGGTATTTGTGATCGCCCTCGCGGTAGGCGATCCGTACTCGATCAAGCATAGTAAGATCTGGGATCTGCCACTGCACGGGATCCTCCCAGGTCGCTGGCCGCGGCATGACCTCGGCCAGGCGGGCACTGATCTCGACCAGACTCAGAGGAATCCCGCTCTCCGGGTCGTAAATGTAGTAGTCGCGCGTCGCATCTAAGAAAACCCATTTTTCAAATTCATTGGACCAGACTTCTGCCACTTCATGGCCGTAGGTGTGCACGGTGGAAATATTGACCCAGCGCGCTGGATAGCCCAGCGCCAGGCAAGCGGCGACCAGTGCGAGATTGCAATGCAGGCAGTGCCCAGTGCGGCGGCGGCGATCGCCAGGAGGACACCGTTTGATTTTCCCTCCTGCGTCTCTGGTCAACTGGGGCAGATCGCGATAATCCCACGCGTAGGGATCTAAACTGCCGAGCGGTATCTCGTAGGCCCAGCGCATCAAGCGCAACTGCGCGGCGAATTCACCACCGGCCGCCGCCACAACCCGGTCCAGCTCGAAATCCTCGCGCAATTTGCGCAGCGCACGAAAGTCCTCGTGCGCATAATCAACTGAAGAGCGCATCACCTGACCGTTGCGGGAGTCGAGTACCCTATAAGCACATTGCTTCTCCGATTCATCTGGTACCAAATCCGTCTCTACGGTCAACCCCCGCAACTCCGGCGTCACCAGCGGATTGTCGGTCGCCAGCGCAATAGAGAATTGTGTATAACGACCCGGCGGGCGCTCCCATACTGCTGTTCGACCTCGCACCACATCAAATGGCGACCAATCCGCCGTCGCCAGCGGACGCTCACCCCATCGTATCCTTATTTCTGCGCGAGATCCCTGCGGCGCTTCCAGATCCCAGACCAACCGACATTTCTGCAAGCGGAGCTTTTCCTTGACGATGGATCGATCCGCCGCAATATCGATCACCGGAGAGATGTACTCGCCCTGTCTACGATAGCGATCTAGACTGAGCCGTACGCAGTATTCCCCATCGACTTCGCCCTTCCAGCCCAGCTGAGCAAAATCCCAAGTCGCACCCCGATCTTCACTCCTGGCACTGCGGTCGGGATGCACCAGACGCGTCTCGGAACCCCGGTGATACTCTGAGTCAGCCGCCACCATTATCTCCCAGCTCGTCTGCTCCGACTCCGCCCACAGCCAGATCTCGTTGACACCCTGGCGCAAAAATTGCACCGGTATTTCGATAGTGAACCAGTTATCGAAATGCGATCGTCCCCAGTCACTGGTATAGTACTGCCGCGCCGCGGGATAGCACTTTTTGGTCGGTGGGCGAACGAGTTCATTCCCATTAATGCGCAGATATAGAGGATGGTCGTTTTGTTCTTCCTCGCGACCATTGAAGAGTAAATAGGCGGCTCTCGCCCGCGCATCGTCCAGTACCAGGTCTTTGCGCACTACGATACCCCGGTGCAGATGCTCGAACCACGATCGGTCACTAGCCCCCTCCGGCCGCCCGATTGCGGGTGCATCATCCTCGACGAGCACCATATCATCGAGCGCAATCACGCCCGCNGACGAATCGAAACGCAGNTTTTTGAGACGGCCCTGTAAATCGAGGGCCGCNGCATCGANGCACTGCGAATAATGAATGGTCTTCATTTCTTNGAGAAGTCCTCCGGCANAGGTGCGGNCNCAGNTAGCATGTCGCTTATCGCTGCGCTTGAGATCGCCACAGGGTGCAAAAGACGGCCGCATCCGGCTGGTGTCAAATTGAACGGCACTCCGCTATGGATAAAGTCTTGCATGTCACCGATTAGGATGATTTATNGNTTAAACGGCGCACTCGGCAGAAAGATCGACGGGAAGAANAAGCTCTGCCCCCATCAGGACACGGCGTGTTCAACATACCTATAAAGGTCTGTAGGCGACAAGCATACAGATTCCGACATTGGCTTTTTTGTCTTCGCCAGTCCCGATCCGACAGTCTGTATTTCACCGACCGGCCCACAGGAGTTTTGCCAGTATGGCGACATGGAATACGGCACCAGACGAACTGCANATCGACGTAGACAAAGGAGGGGGAGGTTGCGTTGTTATATTTTTCGTTCTCATTGGGCTTGTAGTGATGGCAGGTTCCATTAGCTCCCTCGCTTCAGATTACCCGGATNTTGACTTCGATTCTTCTACGANATTCGCACTTATTTTCGCGATGTTTGGCTCTGTTTTNATAGTAGCCGGACTCAGTATGAGAAGCATGAACTATAACAGCACGGTCGTGATCAATACAAAACGCGAAGAAATCTCTTTTAGCCGCGGTGAGCAAAACGACAATGTCATTTTCGGCTTAGGCGATATCGCGTACGCTCGGCTGCTGAAAGTCTTTAAGAGAAGGAGTGGATCCACCTCTAACTCAGGATCGAGACGATATGCGACATATCAGATTTTCCTGGTGAAAAAAGATGGAGCACATCTATGGTTAGATACATTCCATAAACGGGGNGCCCNTGAGAAAGCGNTATCCCTNTTGCATGAATCCGTTGGGATACAAATCGTAGACGANNCTTCTTCCTCTTTAAGCCGCGATGCCACCNANACCTTTACNAATCAGCTGACAACACCGCCTGCCTCCGCATCTAAATTCGTAACGGTGGGGTCTACAATAAGCGGCAAAGAAATAGTCATAAAAGAAAAGACGACACTGCTCAAAGCCACATTATTTGTCAATGTCTTTGCGATATTTACCCTAATACCTGTGATAATTTTCATCTCCGCATTCGACAAAGTCTCATCTGAACGTGTTATCATTCTTACCCTCTTCGGGGCTTGTTGGTTCGCTGCCATTTTCATAATGCTTTTGTCACGGTTGCGAACTTACCGCCTCGCTGTGACGGCCAATGGTCTTACTATCAGTTTAAATTTTCCGACCTTCCTCCTAAATAGCATCTTTGGCAAGACAATAGATATCCCAAGCTCGTCAATCGCCCACGTCCGAACCAACAGGCTCGACGAAGGCCACTTCTGGCTATCGNTGACCACCGATCGTCCATATTTAGGTGGTTCCTTGAGCAATCTTCTTTTCAATGTCGGAGCTTTTAGCAANNACAAAATGCGAGANCTNAACGAANAGGAACATGTCATCAGTCTGTGGGAGGTGTATGGCTACACCGCAAAAGACCAAGGCGCTGACCTTAACGACCTCTTGTACATCGAACACCTTATCCAATCTTACTTGGGATTAAGCGAAGAAAATATACCGGATGCGTAAAGAGAACCAGGATAGAGGCAGCTCGCTGGCTTAAACCGCAGCAGCACCGCAGCACACAATCGCGGCCTGCATTGGCTCACCATGCACATAGCCCCCCGAAGAGGCCGTAAACGCATCACGGGCTATTGCTTTTGATGAATCTGTAACGGCGAATTATATTGGGACTAAGACGCCCATTACACACACGCTGCAAGAGGAGACGCCATGGCCGACATCACCGTCTATCACAACCCCAACTGAAGCAAATCCAGGGGAGCGCTGGACATCCTGCGCGACCGCAACGTCGAGTTCGACGTTATCGAATATATCAAGAATCCGCTGGGCGCAGACGAGCTGAGCAAATACTTCAAGATGCTCGCCATCGAGCCCAGCGAGATGCTGCACCCCGGCTCCTTTGCCAAACTCGGCCGCGATATCGCCGACTACAGCGATCCCGACGCGCTGATCGCATTGCTGGTAGCGCACCCAGAAGTAATGAACAGACCTCTCGTGGTGCGCGGAAACCGCGCAGTCATCGCCCGGCCATCGGAGCGCGTTGAAGAACTCCTCGACTAAGCGCCGACAAAAAACCCGCCGACGCACGTTTCGCGTCGGCGGGTTTTTTGTGTACCTCCTCATTGCGCGCCTGGCTGCAACCGCGCGCGGCTCAATATGCCTCAGACCAGCTCCAAATCCGCCTTGTGGCCCTCCTCGACAAAGGCGGTCAGCAAGTCCACCGCGGCCTTAAGGTCCTTTTTGTTGACCAACTCGACCGAGGTGTGGATATAGCGGGTCGGCACCGAAATGGTCGCCACCGGCACACCGGCACGGACTCGCTGCATCGCCCCGGCGTCGGTACCGCCGAGGGGCAGAATTTCCAGCTGGTGCTTGATCTTGCGCTTCTTGGCCAGGGCTTTGAGATGGGCGACCATCCCCGGGTGCGAGATCGCCGAGGAGTCCAGCAGCTTGATCGCCGCTCCTGCGCCGAGCTGCGTCACCTGCTCGTGCGGCGCCACGCCCGGGATATCCACCGCCAGCGTGGTGTCGAGCGCCAACCCCATGTCCGGTTCGATGCCAAATGCGCCCACCTGCGCTCCGCGCAAGCCGATCTCCTCCTGCACCGTCGCCACCGCATGTACCTCGCAGCCGAAACTCTTGGCCTGCTGCATCGCGCGCACCATCAGATAGAGCGCAACCCGGTTGTCCATCGCCTTGCACGAGACGCCGTCACCTATCTCGGCGAAATCGCGTTGAATGGTAACCATCGACCCGACCTCGACCTCGCGCTTGACCTTCGCTGCCGGCAGGCACAGATCGACGATAAAATCCTTGACCGTCAGTTTGCGATCGGCATCAGCAGGCGTAGCGATATGCGGCGGCCGCAATCCCGGGTAAAGCAGTCCCGGCAGGTCCTTCTTCGGGCCGCTGACGATGACCCGCTGTGCCACCATATTGCGCGGATCGTGCCCGCCCAGGGGCACCAGCCGCAACAGGCCCTTGTCGTCGATATGCGAAACCACGAAGCCGATCTCGTCCATGTGCGCGGCAATCATCAGNTTTTTTGTTTTGCGGCCGCGGCTGGCCTTTTTGATCGCGACCAGATTGCCCAGNGCATCTACCCGCAACTCGTCGGCCAGCGGCGCCAANTCGCGGCGCACNATCTCGCGCAAGCGAGCCTCGCGGCCGGGAATGCCCGCNCACTCGCACAATTCTTTGAGCAGTTTCATCCTTCACTCCTTTGCATCGATNGTCAGNAACAATACCCCTGGGNGCGGGACCGTCAANTCGGNCGCTTGAGAAAGTNTGTCTTTTGCCTGGTCTGGGCGCTCTTTGCGTATCTGCACCCCNCAAAATCGCCAGGCACCCGCGCGAGCACTCCACCGCCTATGTCGGCTCCTCTATATAGGNTACCGGCANCGCATAGCGNGGATCCTCGTGCGCCCGCCAGTAGGCCGCATGCAAAGCCATCGTCACCGGCCCTGGCCTCCCATCGCCGACCATTTGCCCATCGACTGTGGTCACCGGCATGATACCCCCAGCGGTGCTGGTGATAAAGACCTCGTCGCCGCCGCGCGTCTCGTCGGCGGTCAAAGCGCGCACCTCGACCCCCCACCCCTGGGCCTGCGCCAATTCCAGCACCGTCCGCCGCGTAACGCCCTCGAGCATGCCCCGCGCCGGCGTAATGAGCGTTCCGTCGTGCACCGNAAACACATTGAAACCCGGCCCCTCGACTAGATCCCCCTGCTCATCGACCACCACCGCCGTCTCGCCNCCNCGCTCGTAGGCCTCGTAAAGCCCCATCACCATATCGAGCCAGTGGTAATTCTTGACCGTCGGGTCCACCGCCTCCGGTGCGATGCGGCGCTTGTGGCTGATGATCAGGTGCAACCCGCTTTCCTGGTGCCCGGGATCGGCGATCCATATAAAGGGGATGGCGAAGGCGAAGAAGCGGTTTTGGCAACTGCGGGGATCNCGCGAGCCGGGCGCGGGAAACCCGCGCGTGCAGATCATCTCCACATAGGCGTCGCGCAACCCGCTCAATCCAACGCACTCGCCTAGAATCTCCTGCACGCGGTCGCGATCGTAGGGGATCGACATCCGCAAGCCGTCCATCCCCGCGAAGAAGCGCTCGATATGGTCGTCGAGGCGAAAGAACGCCCCCCGCCACACGTGCGCCACGTCGTAGGTGGCGTCAGAGTGCAAAAAGCCCCAGTCGAGCAGGGAAATCTTGGCCTCGGNGATCGGCACCAACTCGCCATCGACGAAGGCGGCGCCATCGGCGTACCTCATACTCACTCCTGATTCTCCGTTGTGCGCGGTGCCACCCAAGGTCGGCTCTCCGCAGCCCTAAAACAACGAAGCCGTCACCGCCTTGGCAATCATCTGCACCGCCGCACATACCATCCCCACCAACGCCATCCCCACCCCATGGCCCACCGCCAGCACCATCGCGTATTGCCGCCACTGCTGCTTGCCGTAGCGCGGCCAAAAATAATGCTTCGCCAGCAACGCCCCAATCACCTCGGTCAACAGCGCAAAAAAGNTTGCCGTTCCCGACGACGCCACCGCGCGGATATAGCCCCAGACGAAGAACATTGGCATTCCAAAGGCCCCCAGGATCATATANAAGATCAGTCCAAAGCCAAGCCCGATCACCGCTATCGGCCACTTCTCGCCCTGTAGCGGGTGGCGTATATCCTCGTCGATCAGGCCGTCCTCGTCGTCGTCCTTAAAATTGCGCCACTCCTCGTCGATCANACCNTCGAGATCGTCGTCGCGGCCGTCGCGGGTATAGTCGGGATCGGTGAGGAACGTCTTGAAAAAGAGCGGCCGGTCGAGCGAAGATTGCGCGAAGTCGCTATTGAATTCGGGCGCCGTGTCGATCTGGAAGACGAACTCCAGCGAATCGGGCCACTCAGCACTGGCGCCCAGATAGGGGTTTGGATCGGCGATCGTGGCGCCGTCGGCCACACCTGCGAGCCGCGCTGGCGGCAGGTGCTCGCCAATCTCCTCCAGAGTGTGCAGCCCCTTGAGCCGATGTGGTTCGCGCGGCGCTNTGCGCTCAAGCCCCTGTCCGCCGAAATCGGTGTAGAAATAGCCCATTCGCGACCAGGAGCCATAGCGGCGGCGCCCGGGATTGGTCACATCCGTGTCCTCGGTGACCCGCGCCCGCCAGTAGTAAAGCTGCCGGTCCTTGAGATTGCTCGGGCTCCACACCGCCTCGTTGCGCTCGACGCGGCGGCCCTCGACCTCCTCGCCGTGCCGCCAGGTCTTGTTGTACGACGTGCTCGACCAGGCCACCGCCTGGTTGAAGGCCTGTAGCGGCCACATCTTCTGCGCGTAGGGATAGGCTTCGGAGGGGATTGGCGCCAGCTTCCACAAAAAGCTCCAGTACATCANGCTGGCGCCCAGCACCACCGGNATCATTACCAACTCGGCCTTGAACAGACTGGTNAACTTCATCCCCGTCAATTCGACGATGCGAAACTGCTCGGCATTACCGCCGAAATCCTGGCCCGGAAAAGGCACGAACCAGATTTCGACGCCGCGGTAGCCAGTCAAAAAGACCACCGCCTGGTGCAAGTAGGGAATCTGAATATTCTGGCCGATTAGCCCGTCGAGCCGCGCTGAGACAAACGACATCAGCGGCGCATAGACGAAGGCCAGAAATAAAAAGATCAACAGTAGCCCGGTGCTGACCAGCACTGGAAACAGTGCTTTGGCCATGAAGATCGGATAGGCGGCGAAGACAAAAAAGAGCGTCACGCAGACCCACAAATTGAAATCGCCGCGGCCCAAATGCTTGAGGCAATAGCCGCGCATCTGGGCCGATTGGCCGCAGCCCTCGCGTTTGCAGACGCCCTCCTGGTGCTCGTGGCTGCGCGCGCTATCCTCCTTCTGCTCGCGGCTGGCCTTGATCATCTGCACCAAACTGATGATCGTCACCGCCATCGTCACCCCCATACCAAAGGCCGTCCAGAAATCTACCCCTACCGCGATCTGCGTCTGTATTGCGTCTATCCCCGGCTTCCAGCGCGGCATAAAGCCGTAGTGCTGCAAGATCGGCGACGACACCATGAACATCAGCACGCCGGCAAACGAGCCGATAATCCCCCAGAAGGGCGCCAACAGACCGATGAAGATCGGCGTCAGACTGAAACTGATGGCGATCGGTGTGCCCATCAGGATCTGGCCCAACTGCGGCGTCAGATCGACGAAGGGGATGGGTATGATCGTGACCTTGACCCCGGCGAACACCTCGGTAAAGACGGGTATGCCCACGTATATGGTTCCGAAGATCAGGCCGATCGCGCCGCCGATGGTGAAGCACGGCCAGCGCCACGAGTGATCTTCCGCCCCACTCTCCTCGGCCAGCGCCATCGACGACAGCGCCGACATTGGCGCCGTGGGAAAAGGCAACCGCTCTCGGTCCGACACCATGCGGAACAACACGTAGCCGGAAGTAAACCAGGTGACCCGGCCAACGATAATCCCCAGCACCATCAGGATAATCGGCAGCGCCCAATCGGTGTGGAAGAAGGTGCGATCGACGATAGCCGGCGAGTCGGGCGAGGGTACGAACCACGAGTAGCCCATGAACTTCAGGTCCACCAGCCGTTGGGTTAGCCCAAACTCCTGCATCTCCTGCGAGCCGACGAAATACTGCCGCTGGATCAGCGCCAGGAAGGTGCCGGTCTCGGCGCGGCTAATCAGCGCTGCTGCCACGTAGGTCAGCAGGTAGATCTCCTGCCGCTTGAGGCTGGTAAACGAGCGCTTGGCCACCTCGAGAAAGAGGATGACCGTCACCCATTGCGCCGCGTCGTTAAGCGTCAGTCCGGCGAAGAGACTCAGGTACATCTGACCCGGCGTCATGATCAGGGCAATAAAGAGCACCCCGACGATGGTGTTGCGGGTAAAGCCGTCTTCGTAGCGGTCGGGCGCCTGCAGCAGATCGCGATACTCGTCGATCTCCTCCCACTGGCGGTCGCGCTTGCTGCGCTTTTTGCTTTCTTCGGCCATGCGCTATCCCGCCGCCTCTCCGGTCTCCAGATCCACCGCGTTTACCAGCACCGACCGACCCACCCGGGCGTGTTCTGCCTGTACCGGCGCCTTGAGCGTCTGCCACAACAAGAACTGCTGCCGCAAGGTCAGCATAAAGCCCAGGTTCAGCCGCTGCCAGAACGCCACCGGCCCGCTGACCCTTTCGATATACAGCTCAATGCCGAAGATATTATCCACCTCGGTCGGCTCGATCGTAAATTGCAGGTACTGGCTGACCCCCATATCGAACGGCGCCAGCCACACCAGCAACTGCACCGCGTAGATTTTTTCGCCGTCGGCGCACTGCTCGACCACGATCCGCGTCTTCTCGGTGTAGAGCTTGCCCACCGATTCGTGGCTGTAGTCGGAAAAGTAGGTGTAGAGATAGCCGCACAGACTCTCGATGGCCTGGCGATTGAGCGTGAAGGGGAAGGGAAAGCGCCACACGTCGCCGTCCGGATCGGGCAACTGCCAGCGCCGCACCACGTCGGGCACCGCCAGCTGCGACGCCACCCGCGCCGGGTAGAACGCCGATAGCAGGACCACCACCATCACCAAAAGCGACGAGGCGATTGCCGACAGCGACGAATAGTTGAGCGAGACCCCGCCCAACAGGTCGAAGACGATAAGCACCTTGGCCGTGACCTGTCCAACCAGATAGCCCACCGTCACCCCCAGGACGCCATAGACGCTGGCCTCAGCGATAAAGAGAAAGGCGATGTGCACCGGTGCCAGCCCCACCGACGAGTAGACGCCGATCTCGCGAAAGCGCTCGTAGACCGCACCCATCATGGTGTTGAGCACGATCAGTGCCGCGATCAGCATCGGGATAAACAGCGACCCCAGCCCCTCCATGCTCGTTACCCCCAGCGAGGTATAGGCCAGGCTGCGCAACTGACCCTGCTCGTCGGGCAAACCGACAAAAGTTCTGAATCCGGTACGACTGAGAAAGTTCTGCACCAGTGCCTCGCCATCGACACTGTCGGCGAAGCGCACCGCCACCGAGTAGAGTGGTGCGTCCATGCTCTCGAGGACATTGTAGGGCAGGATCGCAATGCGCGCCGGGTCGAGGTGCTCGAAGCTGACATCGAAGTCGACATCGGCTTCGTATAAGCTCATCGTCAGCTGCTCCATGCCCGGCATGAAGTTCTGCTCGAACTTTTGCTTGGCCGGGGTCAACGGCTCATCGTTGAGATCCTTGATCGCCGCGTAGCGCGCCGGGTCGTAAAGGCCGCGCACCGTCCAGTCCTGCCCGAAGATCGCCACCGTGGCGCGCCCCACATCCCCCGGGCCGATGCCTAGACGCGCCGCCAGCGGCTCGGGCAGCAAAACGCTCTCCTCGCGCTCGTCGGCAAACCACGAGCCGGCCGTCAGCGCGCGGTCAATGCCGGTAACGGCCGGCTCAGTAGGCGTCAGGCCCATCAGCGCCAACACAGCGGCCTGCTCTCCGCCGCGCTGGATCGGGATGTAGCCCGACTCCTCAAAACCCAGCGACAGCCAGTTGCGCGGTACCACACCTCCATGTTCGCCGAAGTGCGACAGGATATAATCGTAGACCGAATACTCCCACCACCACCACTGGATATCGTGGAAGAGCGCGCCGTGATAGGATGGCTGCCACTCCTTGTCGAAGCCGACATAGCTAATCTCCGGCTCGAAGGAGGTAAACGATAGCACCGTAAAGGTCAGCAAGGTTATCGTCAACAGCGTCAGCGTCGTGCGCAGCGGCCGCCGCCGCATATTGGATATTCCCAGCATAAAGGCCACGTACGAGGTGCCCGAGCGGCTGATGTCGGCGCTTTCGGTGCCGGCGCGCTGGTGCCGCTGCTCGTCCATAAAGGCATTGAAGCGCCCCATCACCAGCGCGATGACGAAGAAGGCCATCACCAGAATCATCAGCGCCAGCAGCACGATCACCGGGTGCGCCAGCTGGAAGGCAGGATGGACCTGCGACAGCAAAATCCAGATCGCCAGGGTAATCAGCCCGGTTAGCGCCAGTTGGCGGCGGATATCGGGAGCGGCGAAAAGCAAACGCTCGGCGAAGAAAGCCGCCGGCACCAGCAGCGCGACGAAGAACACGATGCCCACCACCACGTCGTTCTGGGTCGCCACGACGTCGTTGTAGGCCTGGCTCTCGATCCCCAGCGCCTCGCGGGCGTAGCGCGCATAGGCTGACCAGCGCAACTCGTCGCGCGCCTTTTCGGCGCGCTCGATCAGCGCTGCGGTGCGCTGGTGCCGCTGCTGGATGCGCGGATTCTCGATCGCATAGCGGCGCATGCGCTCGTAGCGAACCTCGTCGAGCGTCCACATATTCTTGGCAAATTCCAGCGTCGCGCCGCGAATCATCCGCCGTCCGCCGAGGTCGTAGCCCGCCCCCTGCGCGCCCTCCTCGTCGGTAGCGCCGTGGTTGTTGAGCAGAAAGACCGATTGATCCACCACCCGCAGCGACTCCTCCGCGGCCCCGAACAGCACCATTGAGGTCGACATCCAGTCGCCGAGCGCATAGCTGAACTGCTTGGGCTTGGCCCCGCGCTTGTCTAGCACCTGCAAGTTCTGGTAGTTGCTGCCCATCGTGAACAGGAAGAAGGTGTGNACCCNGTCGTAGATCTCGATGCTCTCAGCAGGGAACANGATGGTCGTCCACTCGGTCTCGGCCTTGGCNAGGCTGCGCTCGAATGTGCCGAAGGCCTGTGCCCTTTCGCCGAGGTCGGTGGCGTAGAGGATCTCGCCGTCATCCTCGCCNAGCAAAAAGGCCTGCAGCATCACCTTACCCTGGAGCAGGCCTTCGATCCGGTACTCGCCGCGTTCATCGGCCAGCGCCATCACCGGTCGCCACGGATCTCGCAGCGGCGGATCCACCGCCACCACACCGAAAGGCACCGGGTCGGTCGGAATCGTGCTCTTGCGCGGCAACAGTCGCAATGCACCGCGGATATCGCCGAGCACGTCCTTGATATTCTTGTCGTGCTTGGCGCGCAACTCCGCCNCCTCAGGTCCGAAGACCTCGGCGTCTGCAAGCGCCGCGGACAGCATCTGCTCCAGAAGCGCACACTGGCGTTGCACATTGTCGTAGACGATCCGGTCCGGCGTATCGAGCGGCGTGTCGAGCACCAGCCGCGCGTCGTTGACNGTCATCAGGCTCAGCGCCATATGGCCCGTCTGCTGCGCGATAAAACCGTCGGGTATAAACACCTCATCGGACAAATAGCTGTCCCAGGTCAATCCCTTGATCGGACTGACACCGTTGACGAAGGCGCGCTGCGGATCGCGACCCAGCGCTCGCGCGGCCTGCTGTCCGTGGCGAGTAAAGCTGCGGCCCGCCGGCACGAAGAAGCGGCGGAAAGCCGAGCGCCTGGTGTTGTGCCAGACGCCGAGCTGGTCGCTCTGGCTCGACAAATCAAGCGAGAGAAAAAGATCGATCTCGAGGGCATCCGGCTCGAGGTGGATGCCGAGGGTGTCGGGCTTGTTGTAGAGATGCATGCGCTTGAGCCGCGCCGTCAGCTTTTTCTCGTCGACCGATTGGAAGGCCAGCGCGCCGGTGGCCGCATCCGTCGCCAGGCGGATCCCCAGCGAATCAGGCACGATGCCCCGCCGTTGGGTCTCTGCCACCAGCGTAGCCACGTCGAGCGAATCGGCGACGAAGCGGCGGGGGATTTTCTGCGCGAATTCCGGGCGTTTGCGCGCGTGCTGACTGAAGAAGCGCTTGAGCCCGGCCTGGTCGAGAAAATGGGCACCGGTACACAANAACAAAACCGAGCGCGCCGGCGGATGTTCTGCAAAGTAGTGCGCCAGCTCAATCAGCCCGGCCGCNCCGACGGCGGNCTCGGCCCCCGGGGTCAGCCGCGGCGCGATCGAAATGGCGTCGTAATAGGTCTGCAGCGCCCAGAGCTCGTCTTTGAGTTCCGGGTCGTTGCCGGGTATAATGCCCCACAGATTCCAGGTCTCGTGGCGCTCCCAATCGATCCGGGCACGCACGGTCGCCGGCTGCGATTGCCGGCCCAGCTTTTGCTTCAGTGCCAAACCGCGCTCACGGTCGATCCAGTAGCGCGGCACGTCGAGCGGCACCCAATCCCACTTTTGCCGCGCCTCGAAGATCGTCGTCTGCTCCGGGGCAATAAAGACGACGGCGCGCGCGCCCAGCGCCGCAGCATTTTGCCAGTTGTTCCAGCTNTTGAACTCCAGCAGNACCAGCGCCCCCTCGAGCCGCTGGCCNTCGAAGTTGGCNAATTCGCCCTGNCCGCCGTANAACAGCGGCCCCGATATGCCCTCCGGCGGCGTGGTCGGCGTCCGCACCAGATTCGGCCACAGTGCCACCAGCGGAAAGCGCTCGCCATCGGCCAGCTCGAGCGATGCCCCCTGATCCATCGGCACCACCACCTCGAAGGCCTCGCGCACCACCTCGATCCCGGCTCCGCGCAACGCCCGCTCGACATAGTCGGCAGCCGCGACATCGCCCGGATAACCGGCCATCCGCGGTCCCCGCGTCGATAGCGCCTCGATTGTGCCGCGAATCCGCTCCAGGTCNGCGGCCTCCGCCGCGCCCGCGCCCAGCACCCACAGCGCCGCTATGTGCCACAANAAGCGCATCGCGTCAGATCCAGAAAATGGCGTTACCCACCGTGCCGGTGAGAAAGTCGATGACCAGCCACACACCGGTGATCAGCATGCGGCCGACGATGATGCCGAGAAAAAAGTGCCGGCTGCGCGTAAACATCGATGCGCCGCCGTATTTTAGCACTACGACCTTGATCAGCCAGGCGAAAAACACGCTGAACCACATCCAGTCGATCAGCCAGCTGGTCATGATCGGAAAGCCGATCGGGTGTAGCGGCCACCACAGAAAGCGCTGGCGCAGCCAGGTCAACGCCAGCATCGCCGCGCCGCCAATGCCCATCATCCCCATCCCCGGCCAGTAGACGCCACCAGTCTCCAACCCCTTGACCGCGGTGTTGTATATGATATTGGGCATGCCGTTGAAGAACCAACCGCTGGTGTTGATACCGCCGTCCTTGTAGGCCAGTTGCATCACCGTCCACAGCGAACCGGTGACCCCGACGAAAATCGCAATCAGGATGGCCCAGAACACGTAGCGGCGGCTGCGTCTGCTCATGCCCTCGATCAGCTTGAGACCGTTGGCGACCATCCCCATCAGAAAGACGCGGATATCGGTGGCAAATATATAGCTCAGCGAAAAAGTCGCGATGGCCTTGGGGCCCAGCAGAGCCGAACCCAGGCCGTAGATCATGAAATCGGGCGCAGTCATCGGCGACAACAGCGCCGGGATCCCAGCCTCGGCGACGATCCGCGAAATGCCGGTGAAGATCACCAGCGCCACCGCGACGAAAATCAGCCCCGCCCACCACGGCGCGCCCAAATACGCAAACCATCCCACCATCACCGCCACCCCGACGAGCACCNCCGCCACCGCTGCGCGGTAGGACATNATCTCATCGTCGTCGCTCAACTCCGAATTAGCACCGATGAATNTGCGGCCCACGGCCAGCAGGTGCTCGCGGCCGACCCACAGGCCCAGTAGCACGAANGCGATCAGCGCCCCCAGCCCCTGGTAGTTGAGCAATTCGGTTACTGCCACCGCCCATACGTCCTGTTCCTTGACCACCCCCTGGGTGACGAATAAGGCCTTTTCCAGCTTGGCCAAAAGCGCGAAGCCCCAAATGCCGGCGGCGATATCGGGACTGATCAGATAGGAGAAGCCAAGCACTGCGAAACTCAGCGTCATATTGATCGCCTGGCCGCCGAAAATGGGGAAGCTCCAGGCGGTCTGGATCACCGGAAAGCCCGGAAAGTATTTGGCCAGACCGGTGAAAAGACCAACGACGATGGGGACCGAAGCGCCGTACCACATCGCCCGGCTTCTAAAGAAGGGATTGATCGCCTTNTCGCTCTCCTCGGCGCGAATAATGACCTGGGCCGCCTGCACCAGCGGATAAGCCAGCCGCTCGCGGTCCATCCATTGCCGCCGCAGCACCACCGCAACCCCCACCATCGCCATGTAGAGTGCCAGCAGAAAGACCGCCCACAACGCCATCGGCCGCAGCCACAGCGAATACGGGATCGCGTAATCGGCGGTGGCNAAGCCCTCGAAGAAGTCGGCATTGCCACGGCCATCGTCGACCATGATCTCGCGCGGCAGATGNGGAAACAGCAACTCGGCCCATTTGTTCTCCGGGCTGACGTAGTAGAAAGCGCCGGTGATCGCAGGGAGGATGGTTTCGCACAAACCCATCGTCGCCAGCGAGGCCACTACCAGCAGCATGATATAGACGACGATCAGTTCGGATCGATTGAGCGCCAGATTGCGACCGCCCAGGGCCAGCAGCGCATTGGCCAGCAGCGCCACGACCAGCAAGGTGGAAAATAGCACCCCGGGTGAATAGGGCAGCAGCGCGGTGAAGGGATAGTAGTTGTACGCCCACAACGCCGCCACCGCGGCAAAGCTGCCCACGGCCAGCATCCGATTTCGGGCGGTAAATTTAAAGAGCGCATTGAGCAGACCGACGAGCACCAGAAAGACGAATATCGCCCCGGGCGCGCTGAAGTCCAGCGTCATATAGCTGCCGGAAATAGCGATATCGGCGTAGTTGGCACCCACCGCGAGAAAGAAAGACAGGAAGGTCCCCACCCCCAGCGCGCGCAAGGTCAGCGGCTGATGTACTTCAGCCTCTTCGCCCGAGACCGAGGCCCCGCGCAGTGAGAGATAATTTTTAAAGTCCCGGGGAATACCGACGTTCACCGTAACGACCTGATCTTGAATTGTATTTAATCGCTTTTGCCGCCTCGCGAAAGACCATAATATATAATAAACCCGAAATTCGCATAGTGAGCGTGATTCCCTTTATCCCGCTGGAGCATTGGCCATGCCGACTTTTCTCGACTCGACGCACGTCCTCGACGACCCGACCGAGCTTCGCGCCCGGATGAGGCGCGACGGCTACCTTCTCATCCGCGACCTACTGCCCACCGCCGACCTCGAGGCGTTGAGGCTCGATTTCCTCGCCGTCGCCCGCAATCATGGCTGGGTCGCTAAAGACACGCCCCTCGCTGACGCCATCGCCGACCAGAATGGCTTCTGCGTCGAGCCGACACCGGAATACATGGATGTCTACCAGCACATGTACGCCCTACCCCAATTCCACGCCCTGCAGCACCACCCCGCCCTGCTCGACGCGATGGCAAAGGTCCTTGACGGCGCCGTATTGCCGCACCCCCGGCTCATTGGCCGCACCATCTTCCCCAAGCGCGANTCCTTCACCACCCCACCTCACCAAGACTTCATCCCCATCCAGGGCACCGCCGACACCATCACCGNCTGGTTNCCGCTGCACGACCTGCCCGCAGAGTTGGGCGGNTTGGAAGTCGCCGCCGGCTCACACCAAAAGGGCGTCTACGAGTTCGAGCCGGCCCTCGGNGCCGGCGGTCTGGCTATCACCGACTCGCTGGCGGAGACCTGGACCGGCGGCCCCTTCGCCCAGGGCGATGTCCTGCTCTTCCACAGCCTGACCGCCCATCGCGGCGTCCCCAACACCGGCGACGCCCTGCGGCTGTCGGTAGACGCCCGCTACCAGCGCGCNTCCGATCCNATCGCCCCCGGCAGCCTGCTGCCCCACAGCCAGCCCAACACCTGGGAAAATATCTACGCGGATTGGCCCGACGACGAGTTCCAGTATTACTGGCGCCGCTACGACCTCGAGATAAAGNACTACGACGATAGCTACCACCANGANCGGGACCGNCANGCNCTGCTNCTCGGCGAGCAAGGCGACCCCATCTCGGTCTCGGTCCTCCAGCGCATAGTCGCCCGCGACAGCGATCCCGACAAACGCCACCGCGCCNCCGAACTNCTNNCCGCAATCNAGCGGAGCGAATCCNCCGAAGCTTAGTTTTCTNTNGGTGTTGTNTAATGGGNANCNACGCGCGGANAAAANCNCGCNNAGNCAANGCCGGTGCACGCNCNNCCTACCAGCCCTCGCCCNGCGNCNCCTGCGGCAGCTCCANNTCGGAAGNNNTNGTCCNGTNNCGGCGATATGTAATGCCCTTGGGTNGCACACTAGCAGAATCTGTNGTACGNCAGCNACCTCGCTCAGTCACCTTGCCCCAAGGCACCTTCGATNATTTTTTGGAGTTGTTCTATCCGTATTGGCTTTTCNAGAAAACCGACGAAGTTGTGATCCTGTCCGTCTTTTGTCTCGAGATTTCCCGACAGCGCAACGACCGGCACNTCTGAAAATTCCTCCTTGAGCCGGNTGGCCAGGGNGACGCCGTCCATTCCCGGCATCCGTATANCGCTGATGACCAGGTCGGGCCTGTCCGCGCGAATGNCAGCCAGTGCCTCCTCGCCACNGCTGGCTTCGTCGACCTCGTAATCGACCAGCGACGTCTTTACCAGTTGCCCCGTCGCTGGCTCATCGTCGACGATGAGAATCCGCAATTTCTCGTCGGTCGCCCGCTCGTCAATCAGCGCCCGCGCCTCCTCGTCAGCCAGGCCGGCTTTATCAATCAGCAGATCCATCGCCCCATCTAGCCTTTTGCGCAGCCCCCGCAGTTCCTTCATCGCCAGCACGCGCTGCGCCACATAATCGCGCGTCCGTACGTTGTCGTTGATAATTTTGCTGGAGAGAATCTCGACGACATTTTGGTAAATGCGCACGCGCAACGCCCCGTCAGCCCGCAGCAGTGCCTCAAGAGGCATTCGCTCTATCACCAGCACTTTGCTCTCCTCAAGCGCCTCGACCGATGCCGAGCGTCGATGGCGGTTGAAAATTCCCATTTCACCCACAGTGGTGATCGGCTGCAGCGAGGCCAAGCGCTCGTCCTTTTCCCCTATGACGCCCAACTCGCCGGAAATGAGGATATACATCTCGTTGCTCTCCTTACCCCGGGCGCAGACCACCTCCCCCGCCTTGATAGTGCGGGGATGGCACAGCCCCAGAACTTCCCGCACCTGGGACGGCGACAGGTCCCGGAAGATGGGAATCTTCTTGATCGTCTCCAGCAGAGTTCTGCTCTTTTGCATAAATCGACCTTCCACAAACCTACTTACATCACCCCCAGCCCCAATAGCTCGGATTCAAGCACAAACACGACTAAGGAGGATCCACAAGTTCGAAGGAGGAGAAGAAGTGCAGTATATCGGGGTTGGCGTCAAAGGCGTAGGGCGCGCCGCCGGCCATCAGGTTGTAGAGCCGGCGATCCACCAGCAGACTCTGTATTTGTACGAGGCTTTCGTCCGCAGCCTGGATCCGCGTTTGACGGGCCGGCCGATCCGCCACATCAACTTCTGCCGCCCCCAGGATTTCGCCGTCCATCTTGGCCACTATCGCGTCGCGGGCGGCGGCCATGGCGCTGTCGGGCCCCACGCCCGCGGGAATATCGCCGTAGGCAATGGCGTACTGTACCTCACTCCGCTCGAACATTAGGTACTGGAACTCGACCTCGCCGAAGGGCAAATCCTCGCGCATCTTGCGCAAATCGGGTTTGCCCGCCGTCTGCACTGCGAAGGCGCCCGGCTCGTAGACCAGGCGTTCCCATTCGGGCTCGCCCTCCAGCCAATCGTTGAAGTTATAGGCAGCGATCGCACCCAATACCAGGAAGAACAGCTTGACCGAAAGCATGTCCCTTTGGGTTTCGCGCTCCGCACCCATAGCTAATCGACCCTGGTCATGACGTATTCATCCGCATCGCTGGCACTCAACTGACTCAGCGCAAAATCGCCGACCATCCGCAAGACTTCCGCCGCCAGCGGATCCAGACCCGCTATTTCGCTCGCGCCGATCCCCAGCGTCAGCGACTGGCCATCGAGCGTCAATCGCCCGCCCGTAACGCGGCAGCCGTAGCCCAACTGATTATCGCCGGCGAGCGGCTCCGAATGGATCGGTAGCGCGAGTCGCCCAATCAGCGGCACCGTGCCAAAGACTTCAATCTCCAGCGTATCGAAGACTAGGTCCAGGCTCTCGCCATCCTCCGACCACGTGCCGCTGAAGATGAGAAACCCACCGTCGAGGGCGTCGATGCGCCCGGTGTCGATATCTATCCCTTCGATCTCGTTCAGTTCCTCAATCCGCTTGAGGAAGGCCCCGCCGATCCGATTGGTAAAGGTGCCGCCGCGGGCGAAGGAATAGCTGAAGGCGAATTCGTCCGGCTCGACATCTGCCAGCGCCAGCCGCCAATCACCCAGCAGACCCTGCGATTTGCTCGACAACGGCGCTTCCTCCGCCGAGTCGGAAAGACAGCCGACCAGCGCGACCGCGCCGGCCAAGAGTAGCGCAAATGTCTGCATATGCATGCCCTTTTTCGCTATAGATCTCTAACCAGTGCCCTGCATCGGCGCTCCTCAGAGGCCGACTGCGGCTATTCGTAGATCGCATCTCTGCCGGGTTAGTTCCAGGCCGGGACGAGAGCAGCACTAAGCCAGGCTCAGTTTCTCTCCGGCGCTGTCTTTGTGATAAGCCCAGGAGGTCATACTCGATAAACTCGTCCGCAGGAATGTTCAGCCCCTGTCCTTCGGGGGAGCCAGCGCTACTGGTCTTTTCCTCTTATTATTCGATTGCGGCTATGTGGCGCAGCGCGCGATAGCGCTGATCGTAGTCCATGCCGTAACCGACGACAAAGACATCTTCTATCTCAAAACCGCGGTAATCGACCACGAGCGGAACCGACCGGCGGGCGCTCTTGTCCAGCAGCGTACAGGTCTTGAGCGAACGGGGGCGCCGCCCGCGGACCAACTCCATAACGAAGGCGAGCGAACGGCCGGTATCGACGATACCATCGACGACCAGCACCTCCCGCCCCTCGACCGCAACCACCAGGTCTTTGGTCAACTCCACCCGTCCCGTACTCTCGCTACCCCGATAGCTCGATACATCAACGAAGTCGTAGTCCAGTTGCTCCAGCATCTCGTTGGGCAAGCGGTCCAGCAGCGCCATCATAAATTGCGCGGCGCCATTGAGGATGCCAATCAAAAGCGGCGCTGAACCGGCGTAGTCGGTCGCGATCTCGCGAGCCATCTCGCCGATGCGCCGGTCCACCTCGCTGCGGTCGATCAGTACTTTCAACGCGGGCCGTAGACCTCCTGTTGGGCATGCTTTTGAGTATACAGCTTTTATGGCGACTTTACCAGTATCAGCCCGCATCGCGGGCGACCAGCGCGTCGAAGGCCCGCATCAGGATCGCGCGGTCTTCGGCCAGGTCCGGGGGCAGGTGGCGGTCGATCACAAAGAGGCTCTCAGTCGAAACCTCGAGATAGTTGCACAGCGCCTGGATGTGGAATTCGGCCCGCGTCGTACGCAACGAGCAACTGGCGAGCCGTTGTCGCACCTCGCTGCGCATGTAGTGCTCGAGCAGGATGGGGAATTGCTGGTATAGTTCTTCGGCGGTAAACAAGATCCGCAGTTCCTCGAAAAACGGCAATGCTCCGACGGTCTCATCAGTCCACTCATTTTTCTTTATTCTCCAGCGCGGATCCATAAGCAAACAAGAAAAACAAAAAAGCGCAGGAGCGAAATGCTCCTGCGCGAAGATCGGAAGTAGACGCGGGGTGGATCAGGCAGCCTGGCGATTGTCCAACTGCAGCTCGGGCAGCGGGTGGCAGATGGCGCATACGGCGCCCCGCCTTATCGTGGACCCGCAGCAATCGCAGACCCCCCGATCGAGCAGCGCCGCGGCGGAGATGCTCGACTCCTCAGGTACACCGGCGGCGGTGACGGCAGCCAATACGCTCAACTCCTCAGCGGCAACCAGATCGAAATCGCCGCGCCGATAGGCGGCATCGATCCGCTCACACAACGACTCTAGGTCGGCCCAAGAGCGGGCCAGGGCAAAATCCATCCGCAGGGGAACGGTCGTGGGTTCCAATCCGGCAATCTGCGTCTGCATATGCTACCTTCCTTTGCACTTAAAGGGGGAGTGCAAGAAAATGCGGGGGCGAGGCGCTGCGACCGCCTGTAGAGAGCGTGGGGCGACTCCAGCGGCCTTGGCGCCTCGTACCCGCAAAATGGATTATACCAGCTCGGCTGCGGATTCCTTGAGCTCCGGCGTCTCCTCTGCGAGAGTCTCGGCTGCCGCGGTATTGAGATTGAGCGCCTGGCGCACCTCGGATTCGAGGCGGATGCGGATCTCGTCGTTGTCGCGCAGGAAGAGACGCGCGTTTTCGCGGCCCTGCCCCAGGCGCTCGCCGTCGTAGGAGAACCAGGTGCCACTCTTTTCGACGAAGCCGCCGTTGACGCCGAGGTCCAAAAGGTCGCCCTCGCGCGAGATGCCGACGTCGTCGCCGCGGAACATGATATCAAACTCGGCCTCGCGGAAGGGCGGGGCGACCTTGTTCTTGACGACCTTGATGCGGGTGCGGCGACCGATGACCTCGTCGCCATCCTTAATCGCGCCAATACCGCGGATATCGAGACGGACGGAGGAGTAGAAGTTGAGGGCGCGGCCACCGGTGGTGGTTTCGGGGCTGCCGAACATCACGCCAATCTTCATGCGCAACTGGTTGATGAAAATGACGGTAGTGCCCGACTTCTGCGCCGAGCCGGTGAGCTTGCGCAGAGCCTGCGACATCAGCCGCGCCTGCAGGCCGACGTGGGAATCGCCCATATCGCCCTCGAGCTCAGCCTTGGGCACCAGGGCCGCCACCGAGTCTACGACGATGATATCGATGGCACCGCTGCGCACCAGAGTGTCGGTGATCTCCAGCGCCTCCTCGCCCGAATCGGGCTGCGAGACGAGGAGATTGTCGATATCGACGCCCAGCTTGCGGGCGAAGCTGACATCGAGGGCGTGCTCGGCGTCGATAAAGGCCGCGACGCCGCCGATGCGCTGCGCCTCGGAGACGATGTGCAGCGCACACATGGTCTTGCCCGCCGCTTCGGGACCAAAAAGCTCGACCACCCGCCCTCTGGGCACGCCGCCAACGCCCAGTGCCGCATCGAGCGAAATCGCACCGGTGGGGATCACGTCGACATCCATCCCCGTCGACTCGCCCAGGCGCATGATCGACCCCTTGCCGAACTGCCGCTCAATCTGGTCGAGGGCTAGGCCGATGGCCTTGTCTTTGTCATCGTCCAGGGCTTTGGTTACGACGTTATTCGAGGTGGTTTTGCTCTTGGCCATGATTGCCTCCTAGCTCCGAATTTGAATGTGTGAAAGATCTATACTCTATGATTGCTAGGTACTATACATCTGTTAGCTGAACAAAAAGATAGTATACCAATGTTCAGATGTCAAGATCTTTTTTAATTGAAGTTGATTAAACTGCTAAAAAGAGCTCTAACAAATATTATGCCAGGCACGATATGGTACGTATGATATTATTTACAATGATTGTACAACGATTGTTGGCCTGGAATTGATCGTGCCAGTGGCCACTAAAAGAAACGCCGGCGTAGCCGCCGGGTAACACTAAAAGGGCAGTGTGGGCACTACCCTGCTCCGAACGCTAATTCCTCTGCCGCTTCCAGGCCCCCCACGCCCACCACCTCCATACCCTCGGGCCGCTTCCATCCCTTTAAATTGCTGCGCGCCACTAGACACCGCTCAAAACCCAGGCTGCGCGCCTCGGTCACCCGCCGGTCGATCTGATTGACCGGCCGAATCTCGCCCCCCAATCCGACCTCGCCGATGGCCACCGTCTGCGCGTCGATGGGCCGATTGCGAAAACTCGACACGATCGCCAGCCCCACCCCCATATCCACCGAGGGCTCGTCGAGGCGCATGCCGCCGACCACATTGACGAAGATATCCTCGCCCGACAGGTCGTGACCACAGCGCTTCTCGAGGACCGCTATTATAATAGAAAGGCGCTTGGCGTCGATGCCGGTCGCCACCCGCTGCGGGTAGCCGAAGCTCGAGCGCGAGACCAGCGCCTGGATTTCGATCAACAGCGGCCGCGTGCCCTCCATGCTGCAGACGATAGCCGAGCCGGACACGCCCTCGGCGCGCTCGGCTAGCAAAATCTCCGAGGGGTTGGCGACCTCGATCAGGCCCTGGTCGCGCATTTCGAAGATCCCGATCTCGTTGGTCGAGCCGAAGCGATTCTTGGCCGCGCGCAAGATCCGGAAGTGGTGGTGGCGCTCGCCCTCCAGATAGAGCACTGTATCGACGAGGTGCTCCAGAACCCGCGGGCCCGCCACCGTGCCCTCCTTGGTCACGTGCCCGACCAGAAAGACCGGGATGCCGCTCTCCTTGGCCAGATAGACCAGTCGCGCAGCGCACTCGCGGACCTGGGTCACGCTACCGGGAGCGCTCTCGAGCTCAGGCATGTAGATGGTCTGGATCGAATCGATGACGATCGCCACCGGATCGGCAGCTTTGAGCTGGTCGAGGATGGCGTTGAGATTGGTCTCGGCCATCACCTGCAAATCCTCGCTCAGCGCCCCCAGGCGCCCGGCGCGTAGGCGGATCTGCGCCGCCGACTCCTCGGCGGAGATATAGGCGATGCGGAAATTCGACGCCGCCAGTTGGCCGACCATCTGCAGCAGGATCGTCGACTTGCCGATGCCGGGATCGCCCCCGACCAGCACCACCGAACCGGGCATGATGCCGCCGCCGAGGACGCGGTCGAATTCGCCGATGCCGACCTGCAGCCGCTCGTGATCCTGGTCGTCGACTTCGGTAATCGGCTGCAGTTCGGAACGCGGCGCAGTAACCGCGATGTGTTCGCGGCGCTTATCGACTTCCTGCGGGCGCTCTTCGACGCAGGTATTCCACTCGCCGCAGCCCGAGCAGCGGCCGAACCAGCGCGCAGCGCTGTGACCACAGGATTGGCAGACGAAGGAAGAGCGTTTCTTGGCCATGGTGTATTAGCCTAAGTCGAAGAGGCACGCGCGACGACGACCCGGGGCACTTCGTTGAGGTCGGGCTTCGTCTCAACCTCGGCGAAGCGTCCAACCTCCGCAAGTAGCTTTTCGACTTCCGCACTCTGGCCGTCGCCGACTTCGAGCAGCAGGTACCCGCCAGGCCGGATATGGTCGGACGCCTGATGGGCGATTCTGCGATAGCAGTCCAATCCGTCCGCGCCGCCGTCGAGCGCCAGCCGCGGCTCGTGATCGCGGACCTCCGGCTCAAGGCGGTCTAGATCGCCACTCTTGACGTAGGGCGGATTGCTGACGACCAAGTCAAAATCGCCCTCAACCGCCGCAAAGAGATCGCCGGATAGCCACTCGATCTCCAATTCGCAGCTTGCGCCATTGGCGCGGGCGACGGCCAGCGCGGCCTGCGAAATATCCGTCGCCACCACGGCAACTTCTGCCAACTCCCGCTTGAGCGACAGCGCGATTGCTCCCGAACCACAGCACAGATCGAGCGCGCGCCCACCCGTCGGCAACAGCTCCAGCGCCACATCGACCAGCACCTCGGTCTCGGGCCGCGGAATCAGCACAGCGGGAGTGACGGTCAATTCGAGCTCGCGGAAGGCTGTCGCGCCGAGAATATATTGCACGGGCACGCGCTGGACGCGCTGGCGCACGTAGTCGCGATAGACATCCACTTCTTCGGTGTGGAGAGGGCGTTCGAACTGCAGGTAGAGGTCGAGGCGCTTGATATCGAGCACCGCTGCAAGCAACAACTCGGCCTGCAGGCGGGCATTCTCCAGGCCCCTGGCGGCGAAGAAACGGCTCGTCTCCTCGAGGATGTCGAGCAATTTCCAGACGCGCTGGACCATGGATTATTCTGTGCCGACTTGGGCCGCCTCCAGCGCGTCCTGCTGCGAGGCCAGGGCCAGCTGTTGTACGAATTCGTCGAAATCGCCATCGAGGACTTCCTCCAGGCGGTAGAGCGACAGCTTGATGCGGTGGTCGGTAACGCGGCCCTGCGGAAAATTGTAGGTGCGGATCTTGTCGCTGCGGTCGCCCGAGCCGATTTGACCGGCGCGGGTGGCATCGCGCTCGGCCTTTTGCTCGGCCTGGATCTTGTCGTAGAGGCGGGCGCGTAGAATCTTAAGCGCCTTATTCTTGTTCTTGAGCTGCGACTTCTCGTCCTGGCAACTGACGACCAGGCCGGTCGGGCCGTGGGTGATTTTGACCGCCGAGTCGGTGGTATTTACGCTCTGCCCGCCAGGGCCGCTGGAGCGGTAAACCTCGATCTTGAGATCTTCCTGCGCGATTTCGACCTCGACATCTTCGGCCTCGGGCAACACGGCCACCGAGGCTGCCGAGGTATGGATGCGGCCCGATGCCTCGGTCTTGGGCACCCGCTGCACGCGATGCACCCCACTTTCGAATTTGAGCCGGCCGAAGGCGTCCTTGCCCGACACCATAAACACCGCCTCCTTGAAACCGCCGGCCGGGTTCTGGCTCGACGACAACTCCTCGGTCTTCAAGCCCTGGCGCTCGGCGAAGCGGTGGTACATGCGGTAGAGGTCGCTGGCGAAAAGACCGGCCTCGTCGCCGCCGGCGCCGGCGCGGATTTCGACGATGGCATTGCGGCCGTCGTTGGGATCCTTGGGCACCAGCATCACCTTGAGCGCCTCCTCCATCTCGGCTACCGCGCCCTGCAATTCCCCGCGTTCGACCTCAGCCAGCTCGACCAGTTCCGGCTCGCTGTCGTCGGCGATGATCTCCTCGGCTTCTGCGAGTTGGGCGCTCGCCTCGCGGTATTTGGCCGCCATATCGACGATTTCCTGTAAATCGCCGAATTCGCGCGCCAGCTTCTGGTACTGGGCCGGATTCTGGCTGACCACCGGATCGGCCATCTGCGTGCCCAGCTCCTCGTAGCGCTGTTCGTATTCGCTCAGTTTGTCCAGCATTGCATGCCCCTATGCTTGCACGGCCTGGGATTCCTCGCCGAGAACGCAGCGCAGCGCCACCAGTGCGACCTCGAGTTGGTCGTCGTCCGGCTCGCGGGTCGTGATCTGCTGCAGCCACAACCCCGGTGCGATCAACACCCGGGTCAGCGGATGGTTGCGCTTCTTACCCGAAAATTTGAGCAACTCGAAGCTTATGCCGGCAATCAGCGGCAATAGCGCGAAATGCGTGGCAAAGCGCTCGAGTAGACTCTGGGGATGCCCGAAGACCAGTGGAAATAGCGAGTCGGCACAGGCGAATACCGCGATGGCGAAGAGCACAACGATCAACATGAAGCTAGTGCCGCAGCGCGGGTGCAGCCGACCGAAGCTCCGCGCCTCGTCTATGGTCAAGTCGGCCCCGGCCTCCAGAGTGAAAATGCTCTTGTGCTCAGCGCCGTGGTACTGGAAGACCCGCTGAATCTCGCGCCAGCGGCTGATCACCCATAAGTAGAGGACCAACAGGACGGTCCGCACCCCACCCGCCAGCAAGTTGAATTCTAGCGCATTTTTTTCGAGCCCGAAGTACTGGGCCACGGTCAGCGGTAGGAAGAAGAACAACCCCACTCCCATACCCACCGAAAAAACCATTGTCCCGGCTAGCGCCAACTGGTCCTTCCATCCGCTTTTGGGCATATCTTCGTTCCGGGCGACCAGGCTTTCGTCCCGCACCTCCCCGGCCTCGCCCCCTTCTTGCCTTCCGTCTTCCTGTTGCATCGCCACGTCGGCCGAAAAATTGAGCGCCTTGAGCCCGATGATCATCATCTCGAAAAAGGAAATCGCACCCCGCAACACCGGCAAACCCAGCAGGCGAAAGCGCCGCGTGATGGATTCGTAATCCTCCTCGAGCACCACGATCTCGCGGTCGGCCGCCCGCACTGCGGTGACGATCTTGCCCGGCACGCGCATCATAACCCCTTCGATGACGGCCTGGCCACCGACGGGCAGATCTTCGGTGAGTTGTTCCCGGTCCATAGATTTCGGTACACGAAAAAGGCGATAAGACCTCCCGACCTGGGAGGATCCTACCACCTTATCGTCGATTAAAAGTAGCTACGCCTGTGCTGCTTCGGTCGCTTCTTCCCCGCCCTCGGCCGCCGCTTCCTCCCCGGCGCCTGCGGGAGCCTCGCTGGCTGTGCCATAGCGACGATTGAACTGCTCGATGCGCCCACCGCGATCCATGATCAACTGCTTCTTGCCCGTATAGAAGGGGTGCGAAGCCGCGCTGATCTCGACCCGAATCACCGGGTAGGAATTGCCGTCTTCCCACTCCATCGTCTCTTCAGAAGTCAGCGTAGACCGCGACAGGGTCTTGTGGTCGCAACTCGTATCGAGGAAAATGACCGTCTGGTATTCTGGATGGATGTCCGCTTTCACCGTCCTACTCCTGCTAAAGTTGCTGTCTAAGAGCTAGATAAAATAGGGCACACGCCCAAAAAAGCAAGTTGCTGGTCCGGCTCTCTTAGTCGTTCATGGCCTTGAGGAATTCTTCGTTGGACTCGGTGCCCTGCATGCGCTCCTGCAAAAACTCCATACCCTCAATAACCCCCATCTGATTGAGGATCCGGCGCAACACCCACGAGCGATTCAGCTCGAATTCGGTGAGCAGCAACTCTTCCTTGCGGGTGCTGGTCGCCGTCACATCAACGGCCGGATAGACGCGGCGATTGCTCAAGCGGCGGTCGAGCTGTACCTGCATATTGCCGGTGCCTTTGAATTCCTCGAAAATCACCTCGTCCATGCGGCTCCCGGTCTCTACCAGAGCCGTAGCCACAATCGATAGACTGCCGCCCTCCTCGAGATTGCGCGCCGCCGCAAAGAAGCGCCGCGGCCACTGCAGCGCAGTCGAGTCGACACCGCCGGTGAGAATCCGGCCCGAGTGCGGGGTGACCGTGTTATAGGCCCGCGCCAGCCGGGTGATACTGTCGAGCAGAATGACCACGTCCCGCTTGTGCTCGACCAACCGCCGCGCCTTCTCGATCACCATCTCCGCCACCTGCACGTGCCGGGTCGCCGGCTCGTCGAAGGTCGAACTGACCACCTCGCCCTCGACCGAACGCAGCATATCGGTAACTTCCTCGGGGCGCTCATCGATCAGCAGCACGATGAGAATGGCCTCGGGGTGGTTGGTGGTAATAGCGTTGGCGATCTTCTGCAGAAGCATGGTTTTGCCGGTGAAGGGCGGCGCCACGATCAACCCGCGCTGTCCCTTGCCGATCGGCGAGAGCAGATCGAGAATGCGCGTGGTCATGTCCTTCTTGTTGTGCTCGAGCTTAAAGCGATCGGTTGGGTGCAGGGCGGTCAAATTCTCGAAGATCGTCTTCTTCTTCGTCACTTCCGGATCATCGAAATTGATAGCCTCTACCCGCAGCAGCGCGAAATACTTCTCGTCATTCTTCGGCGGGCGGATCTGACCAGAAATGGTATCCCCCGTGCGCAGGCTGAAGCGTTTGATCTGCGAGTGGGACACGTAGATATCGTCGGGACCGGGCAGGTAGTTGTAGCTCGGAGAGCGCAGGAAGCCAAAGCCCTCTTCTAAGACTTCCAGCGTGCCCTGGGCGAAAATCAGCCCGCTACGCTCGGTCTGGTGCTTGAGAATAGCGAAGATCAACTCCTGCTTGCGCAGCGAGGTAAACTCAGCGACTTCCAGTTTCTTGGCCAGCTCCTGCAGGTCGAGGATATTCATCCGCTGGAGCTCGACGATATTCATCTTTTGGGTTTTGTTCGCAGGCGGCATTTCTTCCTTATAACCTTTCTAAAGGTTAAGGTCGGGGAATGAACGGCGTATGCGAGCTTGGTCGCGATACGGCGCTTGCAATTCCTGGGGCCAAATGGAGATAAGCAGTGTCGGAACGCGGTGGTGGAACCAGACCACCGACCCCACACTTTGGGATACAGCGTACCTTGATTAAATTTTTGAGAAAAGCTGCGAGAGGATTGTCGGTAAAAAGGCTTGGAAAATGAGTGGAGTTTAAAGCTAAATGATCCGCCGGGAGCCGATACCCCACATTGCCCGCCGGACCGGGTCATCTGCTTTGAGAAAGGGAATATGAAACCGAACAGCAGGTAGCAAAATCAAGAAAAACTTATAGTAGAATGCCTGGTTTGTCAAGGATTAATGCGCCCAGATTGAAAAACCCCGCTCTGCAGAGCGGGGTTTTTCAATGCGTTTTCGCCACGCCCTTCCTCAACCCTGCAAATCCAGGGCATTGGCGACGACCTTGCCAAAATCGTCGGCAAAGCGGAAAAAGTCGTCCAAATCGACCGCGCCGTTGGGAACGAGATCGTAGCGGGAATCGAAGCCCGGATCGGAGGCCGTCTCGCCGAAGCGGTCGGCGAAGAGGAAGAAGTCGTCTAGACCTACAGTGTTCCCCTCGCGGGAAAACCAACCGACGATCACATTGCCGTCCGCGTCGAGCGGATCACTGACCGGCACGAGCACGGACGAGGACTCGTCCTCTATTGCCAGCACGCCACCAATGGAGTCGAAAGCATCGGTGCCGGCAGCGACTTCGGTCTTGAGCGTTTCGAGAGCAAGCGTCGCACCCGCCTCATCGGAACCAGTAGCCGGCTCCGAGATCTCGAAGGAGACGATGATGCTGCCCCGCGCGAGGCCGGTAATCGTAATGCGGGCGGGGTCGATGCCCAACAACTCGGCCAACTGCTGGACAAACTGATCTTTGAACAGGGTTACTGACGCATCATTCTCGAGGTCGAGATTGCTATTGATCGTCATGCTCGCCTTGATGGTGGTTTCGACAACCACGCCGCTGGCACCACTGATCAGCACGATGCGCGCCAAGTCTTCATCCGAACCGGCTACCACATCCAGGTCGGATTCGTTGTCCTGGTCGAAGGACCGCACCGAATAGATGTAGGAAGAACCTTCGACGACGCCGTCATCGATGAATTCGGACATGCCAGGTGCCAGAATGGCGATCAGTTCCTCTACGCCCTCTGCGTGCTGACGATAGACGCGATAGCCGCGCACGTCGCCAGTCGGCACCACCTGGTTGCCGAACGTGGTAAAGCTGCGGGCGTCGTCGACCGACAGCGTCCAGGTCAGCGCGACGCTCCGCACGTCGCCTTCGGTCGCCAGCAGGGCCTGCAGATCGGTCACCGGCGCCGGGGGAATATTGTCGATGGCGGCCACGGGATCGGACGTGGCCAACTGGGCGGTCGCAGGGACGGCGCCAAAGACGGCCAGCGCCACGAGTAGGATTGCTTTCTTCACAAGGCCCTCCTTGTGGGAAGGATGGGTACAGGGACATAAAGTGCAGAGGATACTAAATCTAAATCGATTTCCGGGCTCGGGTCAAGCGATTTTTGAGACACAAAAAAGCGCGGTGCCCACCGGACACCGCGCTTTTCACAAATGTAAAATGCATCTACTACGAACCACCGACGTAGGTGCCCGACAGGCCGAAGTTATCGGAGAAGACGAAAAAGTCGTCTAAGGTCACCTTGCCATCACCGTCGAGGTCGGTGCCCTCGGCGAAATCGGTCTGGCCGAAGTTGTCGGCGAAGATAAAGAAGTCTTCCAAGTTCACCTTGGCATTGCCATCAAAGTCACCGAGGATCGTGTTGCCGTCTGCATCGACCAGGACCTGGACCTCGCCCGGATCAAAGCCAGCGCCGGACAGATCGACCGTGACCTCAGGATTGGCAGCGTCGTTGCTGGTAATCGTGATCGTGCCGACAGAACTCTCGACCGCCGTCGGGGCAAAGGTCACAGTAACGGCGAGGGCCTCGCCGCCGGCGAGGACAAAGGACGCGTCGGAAACACTGAACGCCGCGCCATCGACCGCAATATCACCCGTGAGTTCCAAGTCGCCGGAGTTTTCGATTGTTAGTTCCAGCTCTTTCGTGGTGTTGATAGCCACCGATGCAAAATTGAATGCGCCGCTGACGGCGATCTCGGCCTCGGCCAGCCCCGCGGAAATCGCCGCGGTGAGGTCTATGACCGTCGTGCGATTGTTCGCATCGTTGGTGGTGAGGGTCAACACACCAGTATATGTGCCGTTGAGGTTGCCCACATCGGCAGCGGTGAAAGTGATGTCCAAATCATCCGACTCGCCGGCAGCGATGCTCAAGGTCTCGACATCGACCGAGAAACCGTCGCCCTCTATTGCGGCGGCCACGATCAGCACAGCGTCGGGATCGTCGGGATTATTTGTGAAGCTGTAGGTCTCGACCAACTGCTCGTCGATACCAGCGTCGCCCATGTCCAGGTCGCCGGCGGTAAAGGCCGAAGACTCGGTGACGGGACCGATCGAAGCCAACACTTCCGGATCGGCTTCGATTTCTTCTTGCAATTCCTGCACCGCGTCGCTAGCATCCTCGCCGGCAATTTCAAACTCGACGATGATGCTACCTTCAGCGACGTTCGTAACAGTGATGTCGCTGGCATCAATCCCCAACAAGGCGGCCAATTGGGCGATAAAATCTTCGATGAAATCGTCAACCGCTTCCTCGTCCTCGACGTCGAGTTCGGCATCGAAAGTCAGCGTCACGGCCTGGACGATCTCAGCATCGGCGGGCGGTTCGGGCTCGGAAATCGGCGGCGGGCCCAGATTGACCTGGCCCGATTCTACCGCGGCACTCTCGTTGCCGGAGGCATCGACGGCGGTGACCGAATAGACATACGTCTCACCGGTGACGACCGAATCGTCGGAGAAAGACATCATGTGCGCACCTGCGGTGCCAACCAATTCGGCTTCGTCGGCGCCGACAGCCTGGCGCCAGACATTGTACCCCGAAACATCATTGGTGTTGACGAAGACACCACCCGAGGTAAAATCGCCCCCGGCGGCCGTCTGACGCGCGAAGTCACTGGCCGACAGCGTCCAGGTGACATCAACGCTATTGCCAGTCTCCAGATCTAGCGCGGCGGCCACATCGGCGACCGGATCCG
Organism: Gemmatimonadota bacterium; assembly: GCA_002724215.1. Classification (GTDB taxonomy): domain Bacteria; phylum Latescibacterota; class UBA2968; order UBA8231; family UBA8231. Next base: position 32,695 of record PBOD01000153.1, read on the forward strand.
GCGCGAGTTCATCCATACCGCCGACAGCGGTGGACGTCGTCGTCATCGCCGCCGTTGCCGGACTCACGCACAGAAATACGCTCAACCCCAACAGGGCTAAGCTTGAAATAAAAACCTTTTTGCCTCTCGACATTCCGTTATCCTCCTCATCGAAGCTCGATGCTATCCCCTGCTCAATGCGGATTGGCAGAGGCCACAACTGAGTAAAGAATGTTAGTTTATGCCGTAATTGAACTACAAACTCAGGGAGAGAATTGACGTAAATTTATAATATTATAACGCAGAGTCAAGCAATTTCTTTTGTTTTGGTAGGCCTGCCTTTCTTGCTTTTCCTGCCTTTCCGCACCCGATCGGCAAAATCGACCACAGGCTCGGTGTAACAAGCGACCAATCCCCAGCTCCTCCTTGGAGAATGGGGGTGCGGGCGGGCGATCTTTGAAATCGGATCTCAAAAACCATAATACCATGAAAATTATGCACTTGCTCGTAAAATATGCAACCGGTATTTACCGCCTCTTGTGCCCCCTCCGGGGCACGCTGGACCACATGCTTATAAGTTACGCCTATTTAAGGCCTTATGCTATGACCCAGC
>PBOD01000154.1 GCA_002724215.1 Gemmatimonadota bacterium
GCGCAAGCTCAGCAGGAGGCGCGCCGCAAGCGGCGAGAAGAGGTCGAAGATGAGGTCGTCAGCGCTCCGCAGCCGGTGGTCGTAGAAGAAAAGAAAGAGGAAGAGGAGGAGACTTCGTTCGGCTGGCCGTTCGAGGGCGATCCCTTCGAAGACTTTCGGCCCGCCAAGAAGCCCGAGCAGGCATCGACCGAGCGCGAAGGGCTGGACGCCGAGCGCGCGGCACTGGATGCCGAGCGGCGCGCTTTAGACGCCGAGCGGCGCGCCCTGGCGGTAGAGCGGAAGAGTTTGGAGACCACCCGGCCCATTGGCGGGGTCTCCGAGCGATTCCACCGCGCCGCTGCAAAGCGCAGTGCCGCTCCGCGGCTTAAGCTCGGTCGCTGGCAGCTCGATGCCCGGCGGGCGCGAGACGCGGTCGTCTATATGGAGATCCTGGGCAAGCCCAAGGCCGAGCGCGACGGCGAGCGGTAGGGTTTACATTAATCGGGGTGGGGCTTAGTTTTACTACTCTGATTGGCGGCCGAGGTGGCGGAATTGGTAGACGCGCTGGATTCAAAATCCAGTATCCGCGAGGGTGTGAGGGTTCGAGTCCCTCCCTCGGCACCATATAATAGACAAGGGCTTACGTCATTTCTTCGCAGGTGGCCGTAAGCCCTTTCTTTGTACACTGATTTCTGGGTTTCCACAAAGTCTCCATTGATGCTAATTCGCGTCATTTTGCCATTGCTTTGATCTATCTATGCATGTTGTTATTGCAGGCTATTCTGCAGATTGGGCCACGCGGTAGGGAGATGTGGCAGCAAATTGGCCCGCCCCAAATTGCGAGGCGGGCCAATTTGATCCAAGCGTTACAGGCGTTGAGCGGGGTGACTTCTGAGAAGGCCGTGCGGTAGATGCATGTTGTAATGTCTTTTGGCGCTAGTCGATATTGTGCAGCGAACCGACGATTTTCCACTCGCCATCGATGTTTGCGACCCACCAGAGGTTTTTCATGCCATTCCACTCGTTGGAGCCCCGGCTGTTAGCCTGCGAACCGGTCTCGCGGGTCAACACGACGCCGCTCTGCTCATTGATGTCTGTGTGTAGAAATTCGATATCATTGGAATAGGAAAATTCGGGGTCGTTAAAACCCGTTTCCATCCACGTGCGCATCTGGTCGCGCGCGCCGTAACCGCCGTTCCAGGTAGTGGGGTGACCGGTGTCTTCCATTCCTCTAATGGCTCGCACGTAGCTGTCGCCGATGCAGGAAAGTGCTGTATCGAGTTCTCGATCGGTCCAGGCTTGGTGGTAGCGAGAAACGAGTTGTTGTACGCCTTGGATGTCGGGCATAACTACGGACACGTGGTAATGGACGACTTTCCAGACCCCTTTCTGTTTGACCCATGTGGCCGAGTTGCGCCAAGGACCAAAAACCGTGTTGCCATCGGGCATTTTGATCTGGCCGTCCATAAACGCCGTGGTCACAGCCGAATTTTCGTACACCTCCACCTCAAGGTCGCGCCAGGTCAGGTCGTAGTCGAGTCCGGCTGCGAAAGCCGATTCAAATTCGCCTTTATCGAATGGGCGGCCGGAGCGGCCATCACCGCCAAAATTGGGCGCGCCAACAACGAAATGTCTGGCAATAGCGTCAGCGTCTTCAGCGCTGTACGCTGCGAGGACGGCCTCAGCTGCCTTTTTAACATCCGCCGCGTCGTCTGCGAGCGCAGGTGTTGTAGGGATGAGCGCGACAACCACAAAAAACAGGACCAACTTGGCGAATAGATATTGCACGGGGTACCTCCTGCCAAAGGTCAATGAGAAATCGCCTATGCCGAATGCACGAGCGACGAAGGGATGAGTATACTACGCAAAGAGAAATCGCCACACAAGCAAAAGCTCCGTCGGATCTAAGCAGCGGCGCGTCTGTTGCAGTTGTCAACCAGCGGCCATGATACTCTGAACGGCAGTAGCCCGGCGCGATTTGGTGCACCGTCGCCAGTAGGCGCAGGATGTGCCCCCTGGCGTCTGTCGTTCAGGTCGCCCATAATGCCCCCAATGCGCCACGGATCTGGGCTTCGATGCCGGATGTATAGGGCAGCCATGCGCCGCGCACATCCACACCGTAGAAGAATCCCGGCCATGCGGTGGCTTCCATACATTCGCGTTCCGCGCGCAACGGATCCTCCGCNCCCAGCGTCAGCGCNTGGTCGGTGGGGATGTATCCGACNGTGCCATCGTTGGTATAGGCGGCGATCATCTTGTGGGAAAACGGGGCCTNCTCCTCGACCCACAGTTCGTAGTCGCCAAACATCTCCCCCGGCAACGCCAGCAGNCCCCACTCCGTACCCAGAGCGACCAGGCTCGCTTCGAAGTGGGTATGCGGGCNCTCTTCCCTCTCGATCATCTGCCGGACAACGTCCAGGTGGCGGGTCCAACTGTCCGGCGTGCCTTCTAGCATGGGCGTCCTGGGGGGGTGGCGCATGAGCCGGGCGACCATCTCCTCCCACATGGGCATTGATGGTAGGTTGCAGGGCAGCGTCAGGCTCGTGCTCTGCACGCTGAATGTCTCCGCCGCGATCTCGTTTTCGTTGCGCAGGGCGGCCACCGTCGCCTCGCCGAGGGTTCGCCCGGCTCGGGCGGCGTTGTCGTGCCGACCTCCGTCGACACTGAACCCCACGGGATAGGCGTTGATGTTGCCGGCACAGCCCTGGACGAACAGCGGTAAAACGCCATTGCCGAATTCCTCTCTGATCCGCGTCACCGCCGCTCCCGGAAAGTCGGCGCTGAGCCCCTCCCCGTCGATGGTCATCACCGGGTGGGCGGGATGCTCGAAGAGCACGGCGAGGGGCTCGCCACTTTCCGTGCGGGCTGCGAGGGTGTTGACCCAGGGCACGATGGCGTCGGTGAAACGCTTCGCATACCGGTTGTATCCAATCTGCACGGGCTGGCGTCCCGCGTGCAGGGAAACGGGTACCGAGTTTGCCAGTGCCTCCCCGGCCGCTTCTGCGATCAGTTCACCAACCCTCTCTTGCCACCCTTCTTTTCTGCGGCCCCGGCCGTCGGAGTGCGTGTGCGAAGCGTTGATGAGGGTGTGGTCGATCCCCAGCTGCTCTCGAAGAGCGGGTCGGACGGCTGGGAACGTCGGATCGACGAGGTCCAGGCAGACCACGGCGACTTTGGTGACGCCATCGTCGAGAACGAGAGCGCTGGCAAAGAGCGGGTCGTGCACGCTCGCGTCGCCGATGAGGTACTCGGGAAGCGTGATTTCTTGCCTGCCGGTGCCAGCCTTCACTGCAGACCTCCTGATTGTACGGGTGTGGTTGAAATATCGGCAGACCGAGCTCTGCACGAGTGTATGGGAATTATAAAGGGTCTTGTATGGGTTGTGGTCAAGCGATGTGTGGCAGTTGGGTCGCGTGGTAGGCGGGTGGTGGCGGTGCCGGTACCGAGAGGGTGGTTTGGGGTAGGGTCTACGGGCCGACTGAGGCGCGGCGACGGGCAGCCGTAGAGATTCAGTAATAATTACAATCTATGACCACTTCAGCTGCGCCAGCCCTGACCGAATAGCCGGGGGAGTATCGGGACATGCCCACGGCTTTAGTTATGGGTGGATGGCGGCAGCAGATTCCAAAACTCCCGCAACAACCGGAGCGTCTCCGCGTACGGGTTGCCGTCGGGGACCACTAGGTGATAGCGTCCCGCAAAGGAGCGCATCCGCAGGGCCGAGACGATCTCGCGCAACTGCGCCTGCCCCTCGCCTAGCGCCACATTGCTGTCGGGGAGCAGATCGTCGAGATAGCCCAGGCTCGATGCGCTGAAGCCCCCCAGCCCTGCGATTCCGTCCGCCGCGAAAATATCCGTGATCAGGTCGCGGCACCGCCCTTTGTACAGCACGCCGTAGAAAGGCTGCAGCCCCGCTCGGGCCGCTTCGAGCGGGGCGTATGCCAGCCCCGCGTAGCCCTCGGGTACCGTCTCGATGCAAACCAGATCAGCTGGCGCCGGCTGCAAGATCCAGTCCTGCCCGTCCTCCGGTGGGGCGGGTGGGGTTTCGCCCTCGGCCAGGCGGACGATGGGTAGCGCGTCGATGGTCGTAAAACGGGCCGGACAGCCGAAGCGGGCGAGCATTTCTGCGAACATCTCAGGATCGTCCGGCATCTGGGGCAGGACGACTGCAATCTCCGCCCCCAACGACGCTAGCTGCTGAGCGCGAATTTTGCCCTTGAAATCGACGCAATCCGGACAGCACTCCCCCCGGCACAGGGCCGCGGCCGGATCGGCTGTGAGGATCTCGACCACGGCGTCGAGGGCTGGACCGGCGTCGAGCAGCATTGTGCGCGCCCTGCCGATGCGGCCGTAGCGGATCAGCCCGCGGTTTTTCAGCAGTTTTTCGAAACCGCGCACCCCGCCCCGGTGCCCGCCTGGCGCCTGGCGCATGGTCGAGGTCCGGATCAGCCCATCCGTCCCCAGATAGCGCCCCTCGATCTGGTTGAGATATGGCAGGTCGAGCAACGCCTCGGCGGTGTGCAGCAGGGTGAGGGTATCGAGATCGACCCCGATCAGCAGCACCTGACCGCCGCTGCGCGCGTGCCGTTCAAAGGGCGTGTCCGCACCGCACGGTCCGACCGTTTCTTCGTGGCCTTTGAGCAGCGCTTGCGCGGCCGGTCCCTGGGCCGCCACCGGGTGCCGCGGGTGCCGGCTGCGCAGCGTGTTCGGCATTTGGCGGAATACTTCGGCCACTACGCCCATCGTCGAAGGGGTTTGCGCCGGGTCGAAGTATCCCTCCTGGCGGTCGGTAAACGTCGGGAACAGCAGCGTCCCCTCCGCGCCGACGGCGGCCCGCAGTCCCTCAATCAGCGCCTCGGCGCGGACGCCATGGCCCACCGCCTTGAGCGAACTGTGCACGAATAGTGCCGTGCCGGGACGGATGCCCAGCGCATCGATCTGCTCTTCGAGCCCGTTCATAGCTCCGTCACCTCGACCCCCTCGCCCGCGTGCCACTGTTCGGGCCATTCTGTGGCAAACCCCTCGGCCGCGTCGCTCTGCAGCGACGAAAAAGGGCCGTCGCCCACCCGCGCCAGCACGCCCCCCGGGCCCAGATCGGGATAGATGAGTACCTCGAGGTCCATGGGGCCGCTCTCTAACTGCGGTCCGGTCCAGACCTGGGGATAGTTCTGTGGGTAGGTGTCCCCTGCGCGCCCGAGCGCCACGTGGAGGCGCGGCTGCCAGCCGTCCAGCGAGATGCGCACCCGGTCGAAGACTTCCCCCGGCGTCCTTCCAGCTAGCAAAAGCCGGGCCGGACCGGCGTCGGTCGCGGCCGCCCTAATGCGCCAGCCGCGCGCCTTGCCCGGCTCGGGCGGCCAGCAAAATCGCTCCCGGCAGTGCCCGTCCATGTCCAGGACCTGCGCTTGCAGCCCCACACCGTCCAGGGCCAGTTGTACCAGGTGGTGGTATTCGATTGGTGCCGGCATGCACCCGCCCGGACCCGAGCTCGTGCCCGCGCCCCCCGAGGTAATCTGCGCCACGCCCCGGTGCACCTGCGCGTCAAAGGCAATCACGTGGCTGCACAGATATGCGTCGACCTCNTGCCGCGCCAGCACGTCCCAGAAGGGCTCGCCGAACTCNGGNGACATGGTCCAGATCCGNCCTCGGTAGCCGTTGATGGGGAACACCGGGGTATGGCCCAGCACGAGTTTGAANGGCGCGTCTGCGTGCTCGGCCAGGATTTTGTCTACCCACGGGTAGTCCACCCGACCGCCATAGACCGTGCTCGGCGCCCCCAGGGCCTCGGCGTAGACATCGATGGCGACGATCAACAAATCGCCCTGGCGGACGCAATAGCTCAACCCCTCCTGGCCNGCCGGTCCGTTTTGCGGCAANNCGGCAAATACCCGGCGCCAGACCTGCTCGCTGACNGCGTTGAAGGTGTCGTGGTTGCCGGCGATGCGATAGACCGGCGCGCCCAGGTCAGTAAGCGGNCGCATCGGGCCGGCCAGGACCCGTTGCCACTCCGCNTCCAGCGCCTCCGCNTCGAAATTGGGACCGTGNTCCCGCGTCAGCCCCCAGATCATATCCCCGAGGAAGCAGACGAANTCGGGTCGCGGTTGCAGTCGGTGCAGTACGGTGTGTACCGCGGCGAGGTGTTGCTCGTGATTGCGACCGGGTTCGGGCGGACCGATACANCAGTCGCCGTAGGCNACGAACTGGACGCCGGTCTCGGCGCGGGGCATCAGCGCCGGGATGGATTGTTGTTGCGACATTGCGCTTCTACTCCTTGGTCTCTGATGACAATGGTGCTGGCAACTCAAAATCGAGATCTGGCGAAAAGGCANCCCAGAAACCTTGTGGCTATTCGCNATTTTCCAGNGAGTCNAAAATGACTTTATCAACTTTTGTGCGAATCTTGACCTCGTCACCTTTTAATTTATACGCCTTGGACAGACGAGCGGCTTTTGCGCGTTTATTTTGGAATAATTTTGCTGTGGATTCTATATGTGTACAGATATGTAGAAAATCATGAAGTGCCTTTTGTCTGGCTCTATATCCGCCGCCACCGCTCTGACAACGGCTGGAGCTACCAAGGCGTCGAGTCCCGTTAGCCTATAGTCCAGAGGCATCAGCTCGGCGATGCTGTCCCCTTCCCCAGCGGCGCTTCCAAGTCCCTCATCGATCAGTCCCGCCCACAGCAAGTCAGGCAGCTCGATTCATGCTGGAACCTACGGGATTTGGATCAGAGAAACAACGAGACGGAGCCCGATTATTTGAACTTGCCCCTCAACGAGTTGCTGAGCCCATCGACTAAAGTCACGGCAAGCAGGATGAGAATCAGGATTGCGGCGACCTGCGGGTAGTCGATGAGGCGAAGAGAGCCAACCAGCTCAGTCCCAATGCCGCCAGCGCCCACCATGCCCATCACCGTGGATTGACGGAAGTTGTACTCCCACCGGTACATAGTTACATCTGCGAACTGGGGAAATACCTGTGGGAGAACGCCGTGAGTGATTACCTGAAAGCGGCTACCGCCAGCAGCTTCTGCGGCCTCAATAGGACCTGGATGCGCATGCTCAATCGCTTCGGAAAAGAACTTCCCTACCATACCAATGGAATGCAGGCCAAGGGCGAGAACACCCGGCAACATGCCGAATCCCACAGCGGCTACGAATACGATCCCCATAATGAGTTCGGGGATCGCGCGCATTGCATTGAGGAAAAGACGCACCAGATGGTAAGTGATGGGGCCTAGGGTCGTATTGCGCGCGGCGAGAAACGCAACGGGTAACGAAAGGATGATCGCTAACGCGGTCCCGGCGACAGACATCGCGATGGTGTCGAACATCGGCCGGATCCATTGCTGCCAGCGCGTGAAGTTTGGCGGCACCATCTCCGAAAGCATGGTACCGATCGCTGGTATGCCGTCTCCCAGGCGCTCGCCATGCAGAAGGTCCGTTACCCAGAAACAGACCACGATGCAAACTAGGACTCCGCCCACCTTGGCAAAAAGCGACTGTCGCCCACGTTGGGCTTCGGACAGGATCGTGCTGTAGTCCCTCCCCGGCTGAGTTGGCGCGGCTGGAGAGCTCGTTCCGGTAGTCATCCTGGTTTGCCTGCTACGTCCCGTCCTTAACGGCCTTGGACGTTTTTGCGGATCCTACGGATGATGTCGTAGTCAGCGTCGTCGATACGCTGGAATCCGTCGGCCTTGAATGGCTTCAGAACTGCTTCACCGTCCGCGGTGCCCTTCTTAAGGCGATAGAACGCGTCGCGGATCGCCTTCTTCATTGAGGCAGTCAGGTCGGTGCGCATCACCCAGGGATACTGCGGAATTGGCTCGGAGTAGCCGAGCACCTTGACCTTGCTCTGATCGATCGTGCCCCGTTCTATGAGGCGCTCGAAGATGGGGCGGCTCAGTCCGCCGACAGCCGCATTGCCCCGCTCTACGTTATGCGCAACCGCATCATGGGCGCCGGTGAAGTTCTCTTTGTAGTCGTCACCCGGCTGAACGCCTGCCTGCATCATCGTGTACTTTGGTGCGAAGTGACTCGAAGTGGAAGCCTGATCACCAAAAGCCACCTGCAGAGACTTGCCCTTCATGTCCTCGATCTTCGACAACTCTGCTTCGGAACTGGCGATGATCACGGATTGGTACTTGGTGGAACCCCCCTTCAGGCGCGCGGCAAAAGGCTCGATGTCGACTTTCCCGCCTTTCATCATGTCCTTTGCGATGGTGTAGGAAACCGGACCGAAATAAGCGAGATCGAGCCTTGCGAAGCGCATAGCCTCAATCATTGACGAGTAATCAGTGGTCACGATGAGTTCAATTTTCTTGCCGAGTTTTTTTTCGAGATAACTGGCGAGAGGCTTGTTGTCCTGGATTATGGTGGCAGCGTTCTCATCAGGCAGTAGCGCAACTCTCAGTTTATCCGGGTTGTAGTCCCCGACCAGAGCTGAAACAGAAATGGTGGTTGCGGCTACCAGCGATGTAATGGAAAGGGTAAGACTCATAATACAAGTTCTCCTAGGTCGATTGAGACGAAGGCGAATCAAATTGTCTGGCTTAGACGAAGCGCGGAGTTTCGGCTGTTGATTCGGTGACAGCCGGTGTCCCGTAGATTCTTTGCAATGATTCATCATTCAGGTCATCGGGTGCACCGTCGTAGACGATCTCGCCGAACGACAAGCCGATGATTCGGTCTGCATAGGCACGAGCATAATCGAGCTGATGCAGACTGATGACGGTGGGTATCTGATCTTGTTTACAGATGGTGCGAAGCAGGTCCACTACCCGTTCCGACGAAGCCGGATCGAGTGAAGCGACCGGCTCGTCTGCCAGGATCAGGCGCGGCTTTTGCGCGAGCGCCCGGGCAATTCCTACCCGTTGCTGCTGCCCACCCGAAAGCAAGTCACACCGCACCAGGGCTTTATCCAGCA
>PBOD01000155.1 GCA_002724215.1 Gemmatimonadota bacterium
GCAAGGACTACCCGCTCCAATCGCCGCCGCACCTAGTCGAGCCCCTGCCCGGCACGCTGTGCGGCGCGCCGGTGCGCGAGATGATCGATGTGACGGTGAAATTCTGGTACGGACGTATCGACCGGACGCGGCACAAAATCATCGGCATTGGCGGCATCTCATCGGCCGAGGACGCCTATCGCAAGATCCGTCTCGGCGCGTCGCTGGTGCAGCTGTACTCGGCGCTGGTGTTCAGGGGACCGGGGATCGTGCGCCAGGTCAACGCGGGGCTGGCGCGGCTGTTGGCGCGGGACGGACTGACGCATGTGGCCGAGGCCGTGGGCATCGCCAATGAAGCAAAAGCCGTGGTATGAGGAGCAGGGCTATGAAAACGCGATCGCTCGGCAAGACCGGGCTCACAGTCTCTGAGCTGTGCATGAGCTGCTGACAGATCGGGCAGCCTGTTCTGGGGCTCGATGGATGTCAAAGACGCGCCGTGCTTGCTTAAGCCGCCTACGACGTCGTCGTCAACGCCTGCGAACGGGCCGATGTCTACGGCAGTTGTTCAGGACCAACCCGCGCGCATTCGTTGCTCAGAACTCCTCTGGCCGTTCGGGTTTGCCACTGGCCATCGAGCGAAAGGCCGCGTCGCACACGGCCACGGTCTTGGCGCCGAAGCGCGCCGGGATCGGATTGGGCTTTTTCCCTTCCAGTACGTCGAGAAAATCCACCACCGCCCCGGCCCAGCCGTGCCCGCCGACGACCTCGCCCTGCGGGTCTTCTAATTCGACCGGCTCCTCGTCGCGCCGGTAGAGCTTGCCCTGCCACAGCGAGCCTTCGGCCCCGTAGACGGCGAGCATGCCGCCGCCCATGCCGTGGCCCGAGCAGCCGCTGGTGACGAAGACCTTGCCGAGCGCGCCGCTCTGAAACTGCAAACTGACGATATAGCAGTCGTCGGAGGGAAATTCGGGGACCGTCATCTTATTGCCGTAGGCGAAGACTTCCGCGACGGGACTGTCGATGGTCCACAGGATCAGGTCGATGGGGTGGCAGCCACCGCCGAGGAGGATGTTCTGCGGATGCTCGTGGTCAGCGCGCCAGGGGGTATGGGTGCGTCCGTGCTCCGAGTANTAGCTCCACATGTCGTGGATATAGTCGCCNTGGATAAAGAAGACCTCGCCGATCTGCCCCTCCCGCGCTGCCTGGGCCATCGCGCCCCAGGGGTGCATATAGCGCATGGTGTGGTCGGTCATTACGCGGCGGTNGGANGCTGCTGCGGCCTCGACTACGCGGCGGGCGTCTGCGACGGTGGTGGCCAGCGGCTTTTCGACCAGCGCGTGGCAGCCGTGTGCGAGCGCNAGCAGCGTCTGCTCGGCGTGCAGGTGGTCCGGTCCGGCGATGACGGCGACATCGGGCCGAGTTGCTTTGAGCAGGGCCGCAAAATCGTCGCCGCTAGCGGCGTCGGGGTAGAGCTCGCGCTGCTGGTCGAGTTGGTGCGGCTGCGGATCGACCAGTGCGGCGATCTGGCCGCGGCCATCCCGGGCGGCTACCTGGGCTACGTGGCGGCCGGCGCTGCCGCAGCCGGCGATGAGGAAAGTGAAGGGNGTCATGGATGGCCTATCGCAGTGNAGTGTTGTCGGTTTTCGCTGCGCGGGTGGTTGCGCCAGGCGTCCCGACGCACTTGCTCGGGATCGGCGGGAACATCGGCGGTGGTCCCGGCGCGGAGGACCAGGACGTATGCGGGCCGGCGCTCGCAGGCGGAATTATACAGCCTGGGCCTCTAGATGTCGAACCGCTTCGTCGATCGGGCACTGGCAGCAGCCGCTGGCGTAGGGGTGGGTGCCGGTGGAGCGGAGGGCGGCGGCGTTGCGCTGATGGAACGCGCCNCGGTGGTCCATGTACTGGCCCCAATGGCCGTAGGTGCCAACCGAATACTCGCCGGCGCTATACGAAGCGGCCCACGATGGGGGGAAGAGGCTCAGAAAGGGCGGGAATGTATTGAGCCAGGAGCTGCAGCGAAACACGATGGCCGTCGGGTGCGCGGCGGTGGCATCGGCGAGCAGCCGCAGCAGGTCGCCGACGATCCGCGGGCGGTTGGCCGCGGAAAATGGCGACTCGGGCTGGAAGGCGTTGGCGACGTGGAGTTGGATGCCGTCGGGTTGCTGCGCCGCGCCGGGATTGAAATCGTAGCGCCAGCAGTTGTAGGGGCTGTGGGCGTTGCCCCGGTGGTCTTCGTAGCGCGCGCTTAAGGCGGACTCGACGTGGGGCCGGAGGAGCGCCCAGCACTCGTCTTCGAGGTCGGCGGTATCGCCGTCGGCGGCGCGGGCGCGGATCCGCTCTATGAGTTGCTCTTTCAGTGCGTTCCATTCCGCGATGGGCGGATCCAGGCCCATGCCGGGGTGGCGGCCGTCGTAGAGGGCGGTCTTGCGGAGGATNTCGACCCGTTTTTCCAGTGCCTCGTTTGCGGCTACCGGCGGGTTGTGGCGGCAGATCAGATAGTGGGCGTAGTGCACCATCAGGCGGAGGGAGCCGGTGGTNAAATCGACGTGGGCGGCGAAAAGGTCCATGTGCATCGGTCCTCCGTGTGCTTGACAACGCGGCGCTGGACAACAATCGTTAAGGCCTGCAATAAAGGCAAGGCGAAATCTGGAGGATACAATGACGGGAGAAAGTCCGATAACGGCGAATATCGATCTCGCCGNCGGGGGCAAGCAGTTTGGGCGGTTGGCCGTGCCGCAGTCGACCAACTCCTCGGGCTGGGCTAAGTACTANATTCCGATTGTCTCGATAGCCAACGGCGATGGTCCGACCGCGCTGCTGTGCGGCGGCAACCANGGCGACGAGTTNGAAGGCCCAGTCACCTTGATGAACCTGGCGCGGTGCTTGCAGCCCGAGGATATCCAGGGGCGCATTATCATCGTGCCGATGCTCAACCGCCCGGCGGTGCTTTCCGGCACCCGGCTGTCGCCTGTAGACGGCTGCAATATGAACCGCGCCTTCCCCGGCAGTCCGCACGACTCGATCACCGGCCAGATCGCCCACTACGTCTCGTCGACGCTGTTGCCGCCAGCCGACCTGGTGGTGGATATCCACTCGGGCGGCTCCTCGACGCTCTTTCTGCCCTCGGTCAATATGCACGAGGTGGCCGACCGGGAGCAGATGGAAAAAATGCTGGCGGCGGGCGTGGCTTGGGGCGCGCCCTATGTCTTTATCTACGANGACGTTGCCGGCTCGGGGCTATTGCCTTCGCTGGCCGAGCAGATGGGCAAGGTCACGCTGGGGACCGAGGTGGGCAGCAAGGCGCAATTTGGGGTCGAGACGCTGGGNATCACCGCGCGCGGGGTGGAAAATGTGCTGCACGGGGCGGGGATTTTGCGCGCGCGGCCGGCGCCGGGCGTGGTCGCGCCCGAGATCGTCGGCGCGACTGAGGCCGACGACTATATTATGGCGCCGGTCAGCGGTTTGCTCGAGCCGCTGTGCGAACTGGGCGACCGGGTAGAAAAGGGTTCGCTGATTGGGCAGATACACGACCTCGAGCAAATCGACCGCGCGCCGTGTCCGGTGGTGGCGNTGACCAGCGGCATGGTGATGGCCCGCCGCGCGATCCCGCTGACGGCGCAGGGCGAGATGGTGGCGACAATCGTGCGGCCATACGCCTTGGGGAATTAGCTATGGACTGCGAAGAAATCACCGCGCGCCTGGCGCGGCTCGACACGGCTTGCCTTTGCGACGCCGACAAGGCGCTGGGGCTTGGGCTGCGGGCGATGGATGCCGGCATGCGACCGATGCGCACTGGGCTCAAGCTCGTCGGTCGCGCCCACACCGTGCGCTGCCGCGACGATTTCCTGACGGTGATCAAGGCCCTGGCCGACGCCGCGCCCGGCGAGGTGATCGCGATCGATTCGCAGGGCAGCACCAAAGCGCTGACCGGCGAACTCTTCCCGACCGAGGCCTTGCGCAAAGGGCTTGCGGGCATCGTCAACGACGGCCCGTGCCGCGACACGGCCGCAGTGCGGGCTATGGACCTGCCCTATTACGCNCGGTCGATCACCTGCGTGCCCGGGACGACGAATCAGCTCGGCGAGACGCAGATCGCGATCCGCTGTGGGGGTGTAGAGGTGCGCCCGGGCGACCTGCTCTTTGGCGACGACGATGGCGTGGTAGCGGCGACGGAGGAGATTTTTGCCGGGCTGATCCCGCGGGCGGAGGAAATCCGGCAACAGGAGGAGCAATTGCTCAAGGGCATGGCCGCGGGCCGGAGTCTATTGGAGATGCTGAATTTCGACGAGCACTGCGCCAAAATCCGCGCTGGCGCAGAGAGCGCGCTGGAGTTTCGGATATGATAGGGCGGCGAAGATCGCCGCCGAAATCCGGGCTNTGACACCGGCGGGGCCGTGTTCCTGCAGGCGGTCGAGCAGCAGGCCATTGGCTGCGAGTTTGTAAAGCCTTGGCCCTCTAGCCCATCTTGCAGGTAAGGNCCCCATCCACCACCAGCTAGGTCCCCGTGGTATAGCGCGCCAGTGGCAAGAGTTGCTTACGCCCGCTTATTGATCTGCAAATCCCATTGTTCCCAGTAGTACTTGAGCTCGTCGTCATCATCCCAGCCCGAGTAGATGTCCGCCCAGTCGGTGAAGTGCATATGCGGCTCGAGCGAGTCGCTGCGCACGGGGTGGCTCCGGGGCTGGTAGCGGTAGTCGAGCGAGACGCGGATGCGGTTGTCGCTCTGATTGTCCTGGCCCTGGTGGGGCGTGAGGCTGTGGAGGAAGAGCACATCGCCGCAGGCGAAGTCGCCGCCGGCCCACAGGGTGTCGTCGTCGAGCACCACGGCGTGGCCGCCGGCTCCGGTGGCCTTGATCACGTCGAGCTTGCCCATCTTATGGCTGCCCGGTGCGACTGCCAGGCTGCCGAGGTCGGTCGGGCAGTCGCCGGCGGGGATCCAGGCGGTCCAGGTTTCGTCGGTGCCGCCGATGTAGAAGTTGTCCTGGTGCGGTGGGGTGGTGTGGGTTTCGGTATTGGGGAAGATCATGCGGCAGATATTGCGCGGGTGGGGCAGCACCTGGTCGTCGAAGAGGGTCTCGAGCATCGAGATAATCGCCGGGTGCAGGGCCAGCGCGTTGAAGGCGCGCAGGCGCTGGATGTCGGTGTAGAAGGCGATCCACTCGGGCGAGGCGCCTTCGATAAAGAGGCTGTCCGAGCGGGCGATGCCGTCTATTAAAGGCGCGTCGGCGTCGAGCCAGCCGTGCTTTTTGGCGACCTCGAGGATCTGGCGGCGCAGGTCGAGGACCACTTCGGCGTCGAGGAGGCCGCTGAAGAAGAGGTAGCCTTGCTCGGCAGCGCGCTGGCGCAGTTGTTCGGGCGCTGGCAATAGNGGGGTAGAATCGACGAAGGGCTCGATATGGAGCATGGTCTGGTTGGCCACGGGAGTGCTCCTTGCAGGTGCGGCAGCGGGTAAACGAGTCGCGATGCTCGCGACGATCGTCTTAAAATTGGGAAAAGGTTGGGCGGGGGCAAATGTCGGATGGCGAAATGCGTCTGCGATGAGATNGACCGCGCTGGCATCGGAACTTTTGGGGCCNCCCGGCAGCAAGCAGGTCTGTGCTAAAAAGTCGATTCGGCGCGNGTCATAGCTTGGCGGCGCAGTANTTGCAGTAGGCTGCGTCGTCGTCGTGGCCCTCTTCCGCGCACTGGGGGCAGGTGCGGGTGCTGGCCGAGGGCAGGCGGCTGGCAGGAGCCGCTTGGACGCGCGACAATTCNACCGTGACGATGCCGGTCGGCACCGCGAGCACCCCGTAGCCCATGATCATCACCGCTGCGGCCAACACTTTGCCGGCCGCGGTCTGCGGCGCGATATCGCCGTAGCCGACGGTGGTGAGGGTGACGATGGCCCAGTAGATACTGATGGGGATGTTGGTGAAGCCGTTCTCNGCGCCCTCGATCAGGTGCATCAGTGCGCCGATGATGGTCACCAGCATCAGCACCGTGGCGATAAAGATCGCGATCTTGCGAGCGCTGGCGGTCAGGGCGGCCACTAGCTGACTCGACTCGCCGACGAAGCGCGGCAGCTTGAGCACGCGGAAGATCCGCAACAGCCGCAACACGCGGATGACCAGCAGCGATTGGATGCCGGGCGCCAGCAGACTCAACAGCGATGGGGCGATGGCGAGGAGGTCGATCAGGCCGTAGAAGCTCAGCGCGTAACTCCGCGCCCGGCCGATACTGTAGAGGCGCAGGAGATATTCGATCGTAAAGAGGCCGGTGAAGACCCACTCCGCNGCCAGCANGTAGCGGGCAAAACGCACATTGACGCCGGCAATGCTCTCCAACAATACCGCCGCCACGCTGAGCAGGATGACGATGAAGAGGGCGATGTCGAAGGCCCGGCCGGCGGGAGTGTCGGCCTCAAAGATGATCTGGTGCAGTTTTTCCCGCAGCGACGAGCGCGGCATCGATTAGTCGCTCACCTTCATTCTGCCTGCTGCCAATCCCTGACCGAGTACAGCATCTGGATGTATTCCTCCGACAGCCCGTGCTCGGTGGCGCCCTGGATCACGGCGTTGAGATATTCCTCCGACGGGGGGTAGTGGTGCCCGTCGTCCATGCGCGAGAAATAAGTCCGCACCTGGTCGAGGCCGGAGATTTTGATCTTGGCCCGGCGGTATTTGGTGCCTTCGCTCTCGTAGTGGTCGAGGCGCCGGAAGTCGTCCTCGGTCATCGCGAAGACGACGCCCTCGACATAGGCATCCTGCTTCTTGCGGATGCTGGCCACGCCCATGCCGGCGCGAGTGAACGAGATCATCGGAAAGCACAGCTCGTAGCCATCGACGCGCGCGGTGGCGCGGAATTCGGCGCCGGGGCAGCGCGCCTGCATCTGGCTCTTGAGCATATTTGAACCGTAGGCGAAGTAGAGCAGGTCGGCCATTATTCGGCCTCTTTCGTTTGGGGGAGAGNGGTATCGAACATATTCTCGTAGTCCACGGGCAAGGCGAAGTGGGCGTTCGGACCATGCCCATCGTTTGGGCAATGGTGNAGAACGGGCTGCCGACAACGGCCGTGGTCCAGGCGATCTCCTCGCTGGCGGCATAATCTGTATTGACTCGGGTTTTCAAAATAAGACAGTCCGAGTACAAATCCAACGGCGCGGACGATTTTATATTTCGAACTCCAGGATTGTCGCCAGGCTATCGCCTGCGTGGACCCGGCTGTACACGCGCAGGCAGAGGACCAGACCGGATTGGGTCGAGACCACCGTTTCGCGGCGATCGCCGAGAGGGTCGACCACCGCGCCGATCGGGTCGCCCGGNGCGATGCGCGCTTTAAGAGTGACCAGGGGTTCGAAATAGCCGGCAAACGGGGCGGGGTAGTTGAGCTGGACGAAGCCGGCGTTGTTGCGGTTATCTTCGACGACGTGTTCGCTGCGCGAGACGGGCNGCTCGCGATCGAGCATATCGAGCGCGGCCATCACGTTCAGGCAACCCTCGTAATACGCGTCGACGCCCGCTGGGTCGCAGACGCCGCCGCCCATCCACTCTGCGTATATCGCCGGTACTTTGGCATCTCGGGCCACAGATAGGGTCCGGCCGTCCAAGTGTGGATAGGTNCCCCAGANGATTGGNATGTTTAGGGCGCGGGCCATGCGGCGTTGGGCCTCGAGGATTTTTGGGTCGGGATGCAGGGTGTAGCCGACGGTCGGGTAGAATTCCATCACCAGGCCGCCGCTGTGCAGGTCGATAAGATAGTTGCTCGCGCGGATATGGGCGCTGANAGCNTGGGCGACGCGTTCGGTGATTGATCCGTCGGGGCGGCCTGGACAGGTGCGGGCCAGGTCGAGTTCGTCCTCGGCGGTGCGCTGGCCGCGCCAGTAGGCAGGTTCGTTGACGACCGGGATGCAAATCAGGCGACCCCGCAATTGCAGCGGATCGACCGCGGCGATGAGGCGGCGTATGGCGGNCATCGATTCGAATTCGTCGCCGTGGACGCCGCCGATAACCAGAAGATCAGGTCCATCTCGGGCGCCGGTAATGATTTTGACCTTGAGTGCCACGGCGTCGCTCATGGGGCAAACTCGAAGGCGTAGAGGTGGGCCTGCACCAGGTGGAAGACCAGGCGGACCGGCTGGTTCCACAGAGTGCGCAGGTCGCCGCGCCACTCCACTTCGTGCCAGGTNTGATCGCTGCGGCCGATGAGGGTGCAGTCGCCGGCGGCGAAATCNCGGTAGGGGGCGAAGTCGGGGCCGAGGATTTCGACGCGGATATAGCCGCCGTTGACATCGGCGTTGAGGCGGAGTCGCTCGCCTGCAAAGATGAACTGCCGGGTGATTACGCGGCCGTGNTCGTAGGCAGGCTGCAGGCGCGCCCAGCCGTCTTCGCGCAGGATCAAAGCGCCAATCGCGCGGTTGCGCGGCGGCCAGTCGGGCAGGGCTTGCCAGCGGGCTTTGGCGGCCTGGAAGTCGGCTTGCGGGTAAATCGCGTGGCCCGATTCGGCGCTGAACCAGTGCTGCTTGTCGGGGATGGCCAGGTAGAGGATGTGGGTCTTGCCGCCGCAGACGAGTTGGCCGGCGACGGTGGGGGTGACGAAGCCGTAATCGATATGGCCGGCGGCGCGATTGGCCACCCAGGGCCCGGGGCCGCCGACCCGCCGCCATTGCACGCCGTCGCGGCTGACGTAGAGCCCCAGATGCGCGTGGGCGTGGTCGCGCCAATTGGCGCCATCGCGCTCGCTCCACAGCGGCTCGGCCATAAACTCGCCGACGATGCCGATGTAGAGGCCGCCGATCTTGCGTACCGACATCTCGTGGAATTCTAGATGGGGCGGCAGGTTGGGGTCGTCGTCGACGGAGAGGACGACCTCTTTCGGCGACCACTCGAGAAAGTCGGCGCTGACCTGGCGGCCGACCTGGCGTTTGCGGTGGAGGAAGTTCCAGTGGTGTGAGTACTGGCTGTAGGCGATCCACTTTTCGATCGCGTCGTCCCAGATGATGCGCTGGAAGTGATGGTGGCGATAGGGCGTGTCGGCGTTGATTTCGGTCCACTGCAGTCCGTCGGGCGAGGCGAGGACGGTGGACATCGTGCGCTTGCCCGCGGCGCGGGCGCGGTCGTGGGGGTTGTAGACCATCAGGTATTTGCGTGCGGGGTCGGACTGGTCGCGGTTGAGCACCAGGCCGATGTGGTGGCCCGAATCGCGCAGGACGATATTGGTGGCCTTGTGTCCTTCGTAGGGCAGGCANTTTTCGCTGAGCGGTTTTTNCCAGTGCAGACAGTCGTCCGATTCGGCGTAGCACAGCGCCATGCCGCTGTCACCAAAGGGGTCGTCGCCCATCGGTTGGACGTACCACAGTTTGAATTTGCCGCTGTCCGGATCCTGCAGCGCCGCACTGGGGTGGGGGCTACAGCGCGTTTCCCAGGGCAGATCTCCGACTTCGAGGACGGGGTCTGCGGGGCGCTCCGGCGCGGGAAAGACGCGCTCGACGCCGTCGAGGTGGTCGAGGATGAAGTTATCGACGAAGAGCTGGCGCTGCGTGCCGATGTGCAGGAAGGGAACTTCGTAGTCGGGCGGAAAGTAGGGATAACGCGCGCTGGTTGCAGCGTCGGCGATTTTTCGCGCGACCTGCAGTCGCTCGGTGGGGTTGCGCGGTTCGGGCTCGTTCAAGCTACCACCCCTTCCACGAGCCGTCGGCGTGGCGGTACTNGCGATAGGCCATAGGCTCGTAGGGCAGTGCGGCGATATCGGCTTCCTTGACTTCGACGCCGAGNCCGGGGCGGTCGCCGAGGGCGATATATCCATCCTCGACCCGCCAGTCGTGCTCGACGTATTGGTCGTAGATCGATAGCCAGAAGTGGTTGGTCTCCTGGATCAGGAAGTTGGGCATCAGCGCGTCGGCCTGCAGCGTTGCAGCAGTGCACAGCGGGCCGCCGGCGTTGTGCGGGGCCATCAGCATCTGTGCCGGGGCGGCAGCTGCGGCTATCGCCAGCAGCCCGGTCAGGCCGAAGCAGTGGGTGAGATCGGGTTGCAGATAGGCGCAGGCGCGGGCGTCGATCAGCGGCTGGAATTGCTCGANGGTGAAGAGCTTTTCGCCGGTGGCGACGGGGACCGGGCTCTTGCGCGAGACTTCCAATAGCGCGCCGACCGAACCGGTCTTGACCGGCTCTTCCAGCAAGAGCGGGCGGGCGTCGGCAACGCGGCGGGCGAATTCGACGCCCAGCTCNGGCGTGGGGCTGCCGTGGGCGTCGAGGAGGATGTCGAACTTGGGGCCGACTTCNCGGCGCATGGCTTCGACGCAGGCGACCGAGTGCTCTAGGGCCGACGCGTCCATGGGCCAGGTGCGGCTCTCGAGCGGGTTGCCCTTGACCCCAGCGAAGCCCAGTTCCATGGTCTGGCGCGCGCCCCGGGCGGCTTCTTCAGGCGCGGCGAACGAGCCGCCATTGCTGTAGACGCGGATTTTGTCGCGGCGCCGGCCGCCCAGGAGCTGGTGCACGGGTATATTCCAGGCCCTGGCGGCGATGTCGTGGAGTGCGGCGTCGATGGCGGCGATGGCGGTGCCGAAGACCGGACCGCCCTTCCACGGCAGGCGGTTCTGGATGTCTTCGGTGAGCTCGCGGTACTGCAGCGGGTCGCGGTCGATGAGGAGGACGGTCCACTCGTTGAGGGTGGCCTCGACNGCGGGCACCAGCCATTCGCCGCTACCCTCGCCCCAGCCGCTGATTCCGGCGTCGGTTTCGATCTTCAAAAACAACCAGGCTTTGCTGGCGCTGGAGATGAGTGCCCCGGTGTGCGGGTCTTTGAGCGCCTGGCCGGTAGGGACGCTGAATTTGTAGGTTTTAGCGGCGGTAATTTTCATATCGCGTACACGACTTGGGTAATGGGTGCGGATATAGTACCATTCAGACAGGACGCAGGCAAGCAAAAGGAGTTACTATGGCCGGATCGATAGACGAACAAGTGCGGCAGTGGGAAGAAGAGGGCTATCTGCTGCTGGAAAACGCCGTGCAGGGCGAACAGCTGGCGCGCCTGCAGCGGACCTTCGACCACTGGGCCGCCGCGTGCAAGGACGACTGGCTCGCCGCCGTCGCCCGCGGCGAGCGGATCGCGACCTTTTACGACATTCCCGATCCGCTCGAAAAAGACGATATCTTCATCGATCTGGTCGATCATCCGAGTTGGTACGAACTGCTGCTGCGTGTCACCTGCGGCGCCCTGGTATTCATCGCGCCGCAGGTGCGCACCGTGCCCCCCTGGCCGCTGAGCTATACGGGCTGGCATCCGGACGTCAGCCCGACCGCGCCGNTGCACATCAAGGTGCAGATCTACGTCGAAGACGTNNCGCCCGGCACCGGGGAGTTCGCCTTTGTGCCGGGNAGCCACAAACCGGCAAGCGGCCCCTATGCCAGTCCGCACCGCAACGAGAGCATGCCCGGGCACAAGACCTTTCCGGGCCCGGCCGGCACCGCGATCATGTTCAATTCGTACGGCTGGCACACGGCGATGGACAACGCCGGCCANGTCCGCAAGTCGATCATCCTGATCTACGAGCAGCGCGACCCCGGCAATATGCGCGGCGACAATTTCTCCGCCATCGCCGACAAGTGCACCACGCCCGAGCGCCGGGCGCTGTTCCGGCTGGAGGTGTAGCGATGGTACGCATCGACGCACATTTGCACGTCTTTGCCAGCGCGTCGGAGCAGTTTCCGCGCGAACCCGACGACCTGGCTCCGGCCGGGCGCGCCGAACCAGTGGAGAAGTTTATCGGGTGCATGGAAGAGCACGGCATCGACCAGGCGATGNTAGTGCAGATGGGCGGGGCGTCCATCGCGCACCACGCCTATCTGCGCCACAGTATTGCGCGCTACCCCGACCGCTTTCTGGGCATCGGCCTGGTGCCCGATAGCTGCGCCGAGCCAGAGGCGCACATGGACGCGCTGGCGGCGCAGGGCGGGATCGTGGGGTTTCGGCTCGGCGCGCTGGGGGGGCCGCGCGATCCATTTGCCGAGATCGATGTGCGGTCATTCGCAAGCTATAGGATCTGGCAGCACGCGGCCAAGCGCGACTATGTGTTATGGCTGTTTCTGCCGGCGGCCGAGGCGCATCTGGCGGCCTATATGGTCGATGCGTTTCCGCAGGTGCGGGTAGTCTTCAACCATCTGGGCATCTGTCCGGGCGCCGGCAAATACTCGGTCGATGAGTGGGGTCGCCCGCGCGACGAGGTGGCGCCGTACAACCCGGCGCTGCACACAGTGTGGCGGCTGGGGCGCTATGAGAATGTGACGGTGATCCTGTCGGGGGAGTACTCGTTCAGCAGGGAGGCGTATCCGCATCGCGACCTGGCGGGGTGGCATGCGAATTTGCTGCGGAAGTTTGGTTCGGAACGGCTGATGTGGGCATCGGACGCGCCGTGGATTTACGAAGAGCCCGGCTATGGCGCGTGCGTGGCGATTCTCGACGAGTTGTTGCCCGATCTCAGCGAGAAGGAGCGGGAAGATATCATGGGCGGAACGGCGCGTCGTTTTTTGCGGTTTCGATAGCCAGGGAATAATCCCGCTCCTCGGGTCGCGGGTGGCCGCCGGGACCATAGGCACCATCGGCTGTGGATTCGCTCGCCAGTGGGATGAAGGTGTCGCGGATGCCGTCGTCCGAGACGTCGAAGCGATAAAAGCCCAGTCGCGGGTCGCCGTCCGCGAAGCGGTCCTGCCACTGGGGCATGGCGATGCCGGCGCAGCGATAGAAGCGGATGCCAGCGACGGTTTGCGGGGGTCGGCGGCAGTGGATATGGCCGGAGAGCACGATATCGACACCGGTCTTTTTGCAGGCGGCGAAGAGGCGCTGGCGGTGCGGGTTGTCGATGGTGAAGTACCAGCTGTGGTATTCGTCTTCCTTTGTGATATCCCAGGTCGGCTCGTCGAGGGCGTCGACGAAGAGCGTGTAGTGCATGAGCAGCACGTGATGCCGGGCGGCGGGCGCGGTGGGCAATTCCCTCTCTAAGAAATCCCACATTCTTTGCTCGTGTGGCAAGCCCGAGCCGGCAATCGCCGCATAGAGACCGGTGAAGCGAACCTCTTTGTGGACGAAGGTCCACGGACAGGGACCGAAAAAGCGCGCGAAGTTGTCCAGGGTCTCGGCGGTGACATTGAGCCGGGGGTCGTCGTGGCCGGTGGCGCCGGGAATGGCGTAGTACGGATAGGGCAGGGCGTCGAATTCCTCTTTGGCCCTGGCCAGCTCAAAATCGTGGATATAACCGTCGCGGGTC
>PBOD01000156.1 GCA_002724215.1 Gemmatimonadota bacterium
CTATCGAGGCCGGATCGCTCAGCACCGCAACCAGACCAAGCCGGCCACCACAGCTCGGACAACGCGTCACATCCACGGCAAAAACCCGCGCCAATAATGCGGCCCAACCTAAGCGACGACGAGAGGGGGAAACCGTAGAGACCCCCACCGATGAAGCTTCGCTCCAGCCCAATGTTGAATTTCAGTGGCTCAGTTTCCTGAGAGTGGACCTGGCTTTCGACGGATTTGTCCCTGTCGGCGAATCCGAATGCGAGCGTCGAAGCAACCCCGATGCCGATCAGAATTAGACTTAAATAACGGATGCTGTGTTTACGGTATTTATTCCACATATGGATCACCGATTCTAAAATGTCGCTTGGGGACGAACCCACCTATTTTGTACTTATCTGTAGCTAAGGTTCAACTCTAGCTCATTGAGCACCACCGTATCAGTTGCTTTTGAGGTTAGCGTTTTCACCATAGCTCTGTGTATTTTAACTATACCAGTACCCTTAGGAAAAAATATCACCTTGAGTCGAATTCGAATTAGCTAGTGACACTTACTGGACCATTCCAGCTTTGATTGAATTTATTTGCGCATCGATAATGCCGACATGCCTTAGATAATCACCGACGCTCCCGTAGTTCGCATCAACGTAATCGAGTGTGAATTCCATCGATCTGGGATCGCACGCGCGATCCTGATAATCCTTCCATGTGTACCCCTCTGGATTCACGTCCGGATTTTCAGCGTAATATCGATGGACAAGATATTTAGCTGTCAATGCGTAATCGTCGATTGTAACACAGCCCATATACGTAAAAACCAGGGTTCTACATCTTTAAGGGACCGATCATCTCTTGGAGATCGGCGCCCAGGGTCAATAACTCCGTCGCCTGCATCGCCGCTCCTGCGCTCGACGGCACCCCCCGCACCCCCTGCATCTCCACTGGCCATTAATAGAGTATCTATTACCCATAGTTATAGAGAGGTTCGTCCCTGACCCTGGGTGCGCTTCATCAGCCGTCGCGCCGCCGGGTCGAAGGCGGTGCGGCGGTGCATGGTGCAGCGGTTGTCCCACACCACGAAGTCGCCGGTTTGCCACTTGAGGGTCCAGGTGAAGCGTTCCTGGGTGATATGGGCGGTGAGTTCGTCGAGCAGAGCGCGGCTTTCGCTCTCGTCCAGGCCTACAATGTATTGGGCATGGTTGGGGCTGAAGTAGAGAGTTTGGCGTCCGGTTTCGGGATGGGTTCCTAGCAGGGGGTGGGCCGCGGGTCGATTGGGGTTGTACTCGGGGCGCGAGTGGGCGTAAACGACTTTGAGACGGGCGATGCGTTTTTTGCATGTCTCGTCGAGCGCCTGGTAGGCGGTTTCGAGGCCGACCCAGGTCGTTTCGCCGCCGGTGAGTGGGGTTTCCAGGCAGTAGAGGGTGGAGAAGGAACCCGGCGTGTGGAGGAAGCAGAGGTCGGTGTGGTAGTGGACTTCCGCATGGCCGAGAGCGCCTATGGGCCGGCCGCCTTCTGCGAGATTGGAGATGGCGGTGATTTCGGGGATGGGGCCTGGGGGCAGGGTGGATGTGGGGTGGCGGACGGGTAGGCCGAACGCGCGGCTAGTGCGCAGTTGGTCGGCTTCGGTGAGGTCCTGTTCGCGGAAGTAGAGGACGGCGTGCTGGTGGAAGGCGCGGCGCAGGGCGGCGGCGGTTTGGGGAGCGAGGGGGTCGCGCAGTTGCAGGCCGTAGATGCCGGCGGCGACCGCGGGGGAGAGGGGGACGGTATTGAATGGGAGCATGGGCGAGTCCGGCGGTCGGCGGGAGGCCTTCGGGTAGGCTCCTGCGCTCATTGTCGGATCGCATCCTGCGATCCTCCGAGGGCCGTCCTCAGATGCCACAATCCTGTGCAATCTGGGACAGCGAGCCGCTCCGGGGCCTACCCGAAGGCCTCTGCACGAGCGGAGTCGATAGGTGGTAATACCCTACAGAAGGGTAAAGATAAAAAAGAAAAGAAGGGGTGTCCTGGCCGGGTTGGAGNTGGNAAGGCGAGATTCTATACTTGGTGCGGCTATTGATGAGATGAGTGGCAAAAACTCGTTTTTACAGGGAGCGATTTCATGGCGACANTGGATCTGACGGTGCGGTACTTTCAGGACGCGACTCCAGAGGGTGTNCCCTGCCGGGAGGAGAGCTTTATTCGNCGCGAGATTTCGATGGCGCTGCCTCTGGCGCAGACCGCGCTGGTGTTGGTAGACGTGTGGGACAATCACTTTATCGAGAGCTGGCTGGAGCGGGCGACGCGCTGGACCGCAGAAGGGGTAGTACCGGTGTTGGACAGGGCGCGGGCCGCAGAGATGGCGGTGGTGCATGCGCCGAGTCCGCCGATCGCGGAGACCTATGCGCAGGTCGAGCGCTTTGCAAAGGCAGCACCGATCGCGGAGCCGGATTGGCCGCCGGCGGAGTTCAGGGCGCGGGCGGGGCAGTATNCGGCGTTTCGGGGACCGCGGTCGCAACCGCCGGGAATTCCAGANATTCCCAATCTGGGGATGTCGCCCCTGGTGGACGTGCGGGACGACGAGTACGTGGTCGCGACGGGGGATCAGCTGCACGCGCTGGCCACTGAACAAGGCTGGTTGCATTTAATTTACGCGGGCTTTGCGACCAACTGGTGCATTCTCAACCGCGATTATGGCATGCGGGCGATGGCGCGGCNGGGCTACAATTTGATCCTGTTGCGGGACGCGACCATGGGGGTGGAGTTTCCCGATACGGTGGATTCGTGCTTCGCTACGGAGATGGCGATTCGCGAGGTGGAGCAGCAGTTGGGCTTTACGGCGGCAAACGGGGATTTCTTCGCGGCAAGTGGCCACGCCATATAAGCGCTCGATTGGCCGTATTGCAGGAGTTGAAGCAGCGCCAGGCGGTGGATCTTNGATGGGGTAGAGGCGCGCGAGCAGATCGGTGGCATCCCGAGCGGCAAGCGGGTATNTTTAGGATTATTGCCGCCATAGGTAGATCCAATGGGCTCGCCTATGGCGTCGAGATTTGACGCGAATACAAATCACACGGTATTTAATCTTTATGCGAAAAAACGCAACGGTATTNGCGTTGATGCTCTGCACCTCATCGCTTGGCGCCGAGGAGACTCCGGCCGATCTGCTCGCGCGTGCATGGGAGGAGTACGGTCTGCAGGCTTTTTCCAACGCCGACGCGCTCTTTGCCGATGCGGCTCGGATCGCCCGCGGCGAAGAGCGCTGGCAGGCGCAGTTGGGCCGGGCGCAGATCGTGCACTACCAGATGCCGGGCCGCGATCNGNAGGCGGCGATTTNCCTCTACGAAGAGCTACTGCGCGAAGTCGGCGACGCGGTGCCGTGGCGCGGCCAACTGCTGGCGCGGATCGCCGACTGCCATGCCGAACTGGTGCCGGCACAGATCGACAGCGCGCGNGCGCGCTATCGCCAGGCGATGGATGCACTGCCCGAAGAGTCGCTATTGGTGCAGGAGACGGCGCTGCGCTATTTGACAACTTATTTGCAGCGGCCCGACCGCGGCGAGATCGCGCGGGGTTTGCAAGCGGCGGATGAATTTGCCGTGGGCATGACNGCGACGCCCTTTGCCTCGATTTTCCACGGTCTGTGCGCAGAGATGGCCTTTTTTATCGCCGACTATCCAGCGCTGGCCAAAGCGCTGGACAGCCAGTATCGCGCCGGGATCAGCAATGTCAGGGTCAAGGAGGGCGTGCTATTCCGGCTGGCGCGGCTGCACGAGGTGGAGCTGGGCGACTACGCCAGGGCTGAGGAGTACTACCGGCGATTGGCGCAGGAGGTACCCTCGTCGCAGAAGGCGCANTTCGCTGCGCTGCGCGCCGACGAGTTGGCGATCGGCAAGCTAGACTCCGACTATGCGCCGCCCTTGGCGCCGNGCGTCGAGGACCANACGCCCACGGAGGGTGCCCGTTGAGCGAAGAGCAAGCGGGCGCAAGCCGCGCCTGGAGCAACTATATCGCCGTGGCGGTGCTGGCGGTCTCCTTTTCGGTGTCGCTGTGGCGNGTCTGGGAAGTCCAGAAAGTCGAGCAGGCCGACGCCGTGGCGACGATCCGGGTGGTGCACTGGCAACTGGAGGCCGGCTTCCGCGGGGCGTTCGACGACATCGCGCGCCGCTTCGAGAAGGTCTACAACGAAGAGACTGGCGAGCAGGTCCGCATCGTGCAGAACGCGATTTCCGAGCGCGTTTACAAGCAGTATGTGCAGACGCAGGGCATTGGCAAAACCCTGCCCGATCTGGTCCAGCTGGGCCGCGAGGAGCAGGGCTCGGTGCCGCGTTTCTTTATCAGCAATACCGAGGTG
The DNA here is from genome assembly GCA_002724215.1 of Gemmatimonadota bacterium. Lineage (GTDB taxonomy): Bacteria > Latescibacterota > UBA2968 > UBA8231 > UBA8231. The sequence continues at coordinate 4,316 of PBOD01000156.1, forward strand.
GTGCAGCAGCCCAACCCCTACAACAAGGGCACCGATCTCGAGGACGTAGCGTGGATGGATACCTATCTCGACGGCATGCTCGGCTCGGTCGATCCGACCGACCTCGAATACTACGGCGCCGCGTCGAGCACGCTGTCGATCCGGATGTTTTACAACGCCGAATTGCTGCGCGCGGCCTTCGGCGTAGATGAGCCGCCGGACGATTATCGCGAATTCCTCGACGTTTGCGCGCGCTTCGCCGAATGGGCCGGCCGCGAAGGGCGCACCGATCTCACGCCAGTGGCTGCCTCCAAGTATCAGGCTGCCGTCTTCCGCAATATGCGCGCGGCTACGCTGTTGGACCTGATCCTGGAGAACGATCGCGACTTCGACGGCAGCTTTGGCCAGAACGATGAGGTGTTGCTGGCCTATGCAGCCGGCGACTTCGACTTCCGCGATCCACGGATCCGCGCCGATGAGATGACCGTCGCTAATCTCACGCAGCACTTTGCGTCCGGTTTTATGGCGATGGACCGGATGGAGGCGCAATTCAAGTTCACCCAGGGCAAAGCACTGTTTTGTGCCTCGGGCAGTTGGGATGCGATGAGCTTCGACAGCCAGGTCGATTTCGAGATGGGCATCTGCGATTTTCCTCGCCCGACGCGGTCTGATCCCGAGTTCGGCGAGCACGTGCGCGGGCGTATCAGCGAAGCCAATTCGCCAGCCGTGTTTCGCCTCGCGGTATCGAAGTTTAGCGACCATCCCGATGTAGCCTTGCGCTTTCTGCAGTTTCTGACCTCGCGCGAGAACAACCAGCGCTTCAACCAGCTCTCGCGCTGGCCGCCGGTGATCAAGGGCGCCATGCCGCACCCGTTGATGGAGCCCTTTACGCGCACGCCGGAGGGCTTCTGGACGGCCGAGGTCAACCGCCTGGTCGGCGCCGGTCCCTGCCAGGCCGCTTACACTCAGGCGCAGTGGGAACTGGTCGAGCACAAGGTCGATTTCGATGGCTTCGCCGACATGCTCGAGCGCGATATGCCGCGGGCGATGGCGCAGGAGTTCGAGCGCCTGCTCAACACCGAGTGGGAGGAGCGCCTGGCGCAGGAGATGTCGCTATCGCATCAGTTGGGCAGCTATTCGTTTGCCAACACCTGGGGCGAGCGCGCGCCGACTAAAGAGCGGGTGACCAGCAAGATGGTCTATTTGTGGGAGATGCGGATGCGCCGCTACAGGAACTCGTACCGCCTGCTGCAATGGCAGGATCTGCTCGACGAGGGGGCCGAGAAGGCGCGCGCGATCCACCAGCATATCAAGATCGATCTCGAGAAGAGGCAGAGCTAGAATGGCCAAATACGTCAGTATAGGCCGGCTGGGTGCGTACTGGCGGCTGTATCTCTTCGCGCTGCCGGCGGCAGCGCTGGTGGCCGTCTTCGCCTATTTTCCCGCCGCCAGCGCGATTTACCACGCCTTTTTCCGCTGGAATGGCTCGTACGTCAAGGAATTCGTCGGGCTGTACAATTTTCACCAGCTATTGGGCTGGTCGCCCTTTTTGTGGCTGGTGATGGTCTTGTGGGTCGTGCTGATGATGGCGCTACTGGTCGGTCGGCCGCTGTGGTTGGCAGCGCGGGCGCCGTGGGGGTTGATAGGGCTGGTGGCGGCGTTGGGTCTGGCGCTCTTCGCCGCCGGCACCGAATCGACGCTGTTGCATATGGCCGCCGGCCAGGCATGGGATTGGTACGGGCGGGCGCTGTGGGCGACGGTGCTGGGCGTAGTGGTGCACCGGGTCTTTGGCAAGGGCTGGAGCCAGATGGTGCAGGGCATTTTCGTGCTCTACGGCTTTTTGTGGTTCTTCTACCAGTCGATGCACGCCACCGGCGACCAGGTACTGTGGTCGGGTTTCGGGGTTATTTTCATTCTGGTATTGGCCAATCTGGTCAAGATGATCCCGTCGATCGCCACCGCGGTCTTTATCCACCGCCTTGAGAGCGACCGCTGGCAGTACCTCTACCGGGTGCTCTTTGTGGTGCCGATGATCGTGCCGGCGATGGTGGGCCTGCTGGTGTGGAAGTCCTTCTTCGACCCGACCCAGGGCATTCTCAACCGCATCCTTATCGGCTCGGGATTCCTCGACGTGCTGGTCTGGATCGACGGGCTCATTGGCTGGGGCGTATTCCATGCCGGCACCAATCCCTCCTGGCTGGGCGACGCCTCGCTGGTGATCCCCTCGCTGATTTTCTGGGGCTTTCCGTGGGTGGGTACGGTGGGCGTGCTGATTTATCTGACGGGTCTGGCTGGTATCGACGAGAGCGTCTACGAAGCGGCCGACATCGCCGGGGCCAGCTCGCTGCAGAAGTTCTTTTACATCGAGTTTCCCCTCATCCTGACTCAGGTGCGCATCAATCTGGTGCTGATGATTATCGGCACGCTGCAGACCTACGGACAGATCCTGATCCTGCTGGGTGACAGCGGCGGGCCACGGGGCGTGGCGCTGGTGCCTGGGCTGTACATGTTCCGCAGCGCCTTCGTCGAACTCTACGCCGGCAAGGCCTGTGCCATTGGTCTGATCGTGTTCTTCTTTATTCTGATTTTGACCGAGATCAACAATCGCTTCGTACGAGTGGACAAATAATGCGTCGCTTCTGCAACGAATTGGGCAAGCATCTGTTTATCTGGAGCGTGCTGGTCTTCGCGTTCTTCCCGCTCTACGTGACCTTCGCCATCAGCGTCAAGAACAACAAGCAATTTAACCAGCAGCCCTTCGCGCCGCTGTCGCTGGGCGGTTTCTTCGAAACGCTAGAGCGCAAGCCGGCCGAGTTGGAGGCCTACGACGCCAGGGAGTCGGTGCTGGCGCGCGAGGCGCTGGCTGCTGGGATCAAACCCGGCGACGCTGAGTGGCCGACGGTGCGGCTGAGCACCGAGGACACCTGGCACTGGGAGAACTGGACGGTGGCCTGGGACACGGTGGGGACCTATATCTTTAATACCATTGTTGTGGCGGTGACGGCGGTGGTGCTGGCGTTGTGTTGTTCGACAGCGGCGGCATTTTTTTTCGCGCGCTACCGGATGCCGGGCTCGACCTTTTTGTGGTACTTCTTTCTGGTGCTGATGCTGATGCCGGGCGTGGCGAATCTGGTGCCGCTATTTATCCTGCTGCGCGATATGAATCTGATAAACAGTCTGCTGGCGCTGGTGATCATCGGGATCTCGGGGGCGCAGGTAGTGCAGATTTTTATTCTGCGCAATTTCATTGAAGAGATTCCGCAGGATATGTTCGACGCGGCCGACGTGGACGGGGCCTCGCCCTTCCGCCAGGTGCTGTATATTGTGTTGCCGATGTCGGGATCGGTGATTTCTACGTTGGCTATTTTGCAGTTTATCAGTGTGTGGAATGATTTTTTGTTGCCTTTCATTATTATCCGCGATGATGCGTTGCTCACTCTGGCGGCGGGCTTGATCAAATTGGACGGAGAATATGTGAAGCAGTGGGGGGAGATGATGGCGGGGTATTCTATTGCTTCGCTGCCGTTGGTGCTGATATTTCTGTTTACTATGCGGTTGTTTGTTAGGGGGATTGCGGCGGGGGCGGTGAAGGGCTAGCCGCCGTGCTGCGTTGGTCGTCGGTTTTAGGGTGGGGTAGATTCTAGGCTCTAAGCAAATCCCACTATACAGCCGAAGCCACCCGTTTCCAATGTGCAGGATGGGCGTTGAAAACCATGCGCGGAGAGCAGGGATAGGTGGCGTTCTATGGGTAGGCGGCCGGGGCGGGGGTCTTCGGGATTGTGGAGGAGGTCGGCGTTGAGGAAGAGGCCGCCGGGGGCGAGGCGGTCGTGGGCGAGGCGGTAGATGCGCTCTATTTGGTGGCCGTCGCCGAGGTCGTGGAGGGATTGTAGGGAGATGATGGCGTTGACCGGGTTTGCGACCTGCGCGGGCCAGCCGTCTTCGTTGAGGTTGGCGTGGAGGAGGGTGACGCGATTGCCATAGGCGCGTAGTCGCTCGCGAGCGCGTTCGATGAGTGGCTCGGAGAAGTCGATGCCGGTGTAGGTGGCGGGGATAGTGCGCAGGAGTTGATCGGCGAGCTTGCCGCCGCCGGGGGCCAGTTCGACCACGTGCGGGTCGAAGGCGGGTAGCGCTTCGGTTTGGGCGACGATGTGCTTGGACACCGCGGCGCGGGCGGGCCAGCGGTCGTCGAGGCTCTGCAGCCATTCGTCGATGCCCTCGCGGCTGTGGAAGTCGCGGGGCATCAGGTCTTGAAGGGCTCCTCGCCCTGACCGGCCGCGATCGCCGAGAATGGCACCCAGCCCCATATCTCGGGGATGTGCCTATTGATTGCGCCCTGCAGCGACCACACCCAGTCGTCGTCCCACAGCATCATCGCGCGGGTGGCAAAGCGCGGTAGCGGTTTGGCGTCGCCTTCGATATCGACGAAGAGGCCGGTCCAGGGCGCACTTTTCCAGGGCGCGTCGGAAAGGTGCCCGTCGATGATGATTGGCGTGGCGGCGCGGTAGCAGACAGAGGTCTCGGGGGTTGTCTCGCTGATGTGTTTCAATCCTTTGTCGGGCGCGGCGGGTTGGCCCAGTGATGGTCGGGGTCGCTGCCCGCGAGCAGGACGCCCTTGTTGTGCCAACCCTGCAGGGCGCGGACGTCGGGGGTACAGTAGCGCAGGGTCAGGCCGCAGCGGCGGCGCTGGGAGCTGTTGGCCTGTGAGCCGTGTAGCAGCAGGTCGGAGTGGATCGAGATCTCGCCGGCTTTGAGCTCGACATCGATCGGGTCGCCGTAGTTTTCGGCGTCGCGCACGGTCTGGAAGAGGACGTTGTTCTCGTCTTTCTCACTCAGGTGATAGGTCAGGTGGCCGTGGTGGTGTGAGCCGGGGATGAAGCGCATACAGGCGTTTTCGACATCGGCGTCGTCGATGGCCAGCCAGACGGTGGCGGTCTTTGACGGGGTCATCGGCCAGTAGCTGGCGTCCTGGTGCCAGGAGACGGTCTTGGGGTCGTGCGGCATTTTGCAGAAGAAGTGTGCGCCCCAGCCGATGAGGTCGGGGCCGAGCAGGTCCTGAAGATAGGGGACGATGCGCCGGTGAGCGAGCAGATCGTAGACCCGTCCGTAGCTCAGGTGAGCGGAGTTGATCGAGTAGGCGTCGCCGCCTGCGGCCAGGACCCTGGCCAGTAACGCGTCGAAATAGGCGCGGATAGCGGCGATCTCTTCATCGGCGAAGACGCGGACGCCCTTGACGAAGCCGTCGCGGTTGAAGGCCTCTAGCTGTGCGCGGGTGAGGGCCTGGGGGTCGCCGTTTGCGCAGGGGCGGAAGCGCAGGTCGCGGGGCAGGTCGTCGATGGCGACGTCTTGCCAGCGGGTGATTGGGTCTTCTTCGGCCATGGGATCGGTGGTTTCATATATGGGGTGACGGGTTTAATTTTCGAAACTTAAACACCCAACCAAACCGAGACAAGAAGGAGTAAGGGCATGTTGACCCTGGCGCAAATCGAGCAATACCACGAGGACGGCTATCTGATCATAGAGGATTGCTTTCCCCTGGAGGATATGGAGCGGCTGTTGCAAGTTGCCCGCGCCGACCAGGCCTTGGCCGACAACGCCGCCGACCGTCTCGATGCCGCGGGGCGCGCCAGTCGGCTGTCGTTGCGTTTTGATCTCCCCGACAGCGCCTATAGTGCCTATGCGCGGCATCTTGCTATCGTCGAGCCGATGGAGCAACTCGTCGGCGAGGAGGTCTTCCACTACCACCACAAGATGATGCTAAAGGAGCCGCGGGTCGGCGGAGCGTGGGAATGGCATCAGGACTTCGGCTACTGGTACGCCAACTTTTTGCGCGCGGACATGGCCAGTTGCATGATCGCGGTCGATCGGGCGTCGAAGGGCAACGGCTGCCTGCAAGTGCTCAAGGGCTCCCACAAAATGGGACGGCTCGAGCACGGGCTGACCGGAGACCAGACGGGCGCGGATCTGGAGCGGGTTACGGTAGCGCTAGAGCATTTCGAAGTGGTGTACTGCGAAATGGCGCCGGGCACAGCGCTGTTTTTCCACAGTAATCTGCTGCACCGCTCCGATCCCAACGAGAGCGAGGACTCGCGCTGGGCGCTTATATGCTGCTATAGTGCGGCGTCGAATCCGACGTTTCGTGCAGACGCCGAGGCGGGGCACTACGAAAAGCTAGAGCGCTGGAGCGCGGGAGAGGTGCGGGCGGCAGTGAAGCGGCATCGGGCGGAATTGGCATCAGCCTGAAGGACCGATGGGCCGGAGATGCGCGACCTGTCTGTGTTGGGGTATTCGCGCGCTCCGGCGCACCCGGGTTGGTGGCGCTCCTATAGGAGCGTAGATTTACCCTCATGCCGCCCGAAAAAATCGTTTCCCCTCCCGATCTGCGCGCCTTCTTCGCGCGGTTGGTCCTGCCCGGTTTTGCCGAGCTGGGCATCGCCGATCGTGCGGTGTCCGACTACGTGATCGATCTCTTGGCCCGCTTTGCGCGGACCGACCAGCTCTACCGCATTCGCGACGCGCGCGGCCAGCAGATTGAAACCATCGCCGAAATGCTGGTCGAATTGGCGCGGCAGCACGAGCCGGAGCGGCGCTGGTCGTTCGACCGCGCGGTCGAGATCCGCCGCCACGTCGGCGACTACGCGCTCTTTTCCAGCGGCTTGTTCCGCGCTTGGGTCGAGTGGCAGGGTCTGGGCGATTATTATTGCGAGCAAGGGCGGGCAGCCTATGCGGCGGCGGCGGAAATGGCGCAGCTGAGCTACGGCGAGGAGGCGCGACTCTTGCGTGCGCTGGGTGAGGGCTTTGAACATCTTGCCGGCGCGCTCGACTACGTGCGCAAGGTGCATATGCGGCCCGAGTCGCACGGGGGCGAGTACGGCGCCGTGCTGCGGGAAATCGAAGCCTTGTAAAGGGGCTATCGCGTGGGCAAGGCACCAAATCGTCGTCCGGCCTCAGATCTGTGGATAATCAACGCCATTTGCTAGCGCAGGGAGGGAAGAAATGATGGATGTTGCGGTGGATTCGCAGCTCTACAAGAAGACGCTCGGTTGTCTGGTCGGTGGCCTGATCGGCGACGCCATCGGCACGCCGACGGAGAATATGGCCTACGGGGATATCGAGGCGAAGTTTGGGTGGGTGGACGATTTTGAGGCGGATGGGACGGATGATACGGTGATGAAGAATATACTGGCCGATGCGTTGGTTCAGAGCGGGGGCTACGCGACAATCGACGATTGGGGGCATGAGTGGGTCGAGCAGTACGATGAGATTTTCGGGGACAAGGTGGGTAAGTTTTTTCAGTCGGTGTTGCACACGGCGGCCAAGTTGCGGCGGCACGCGGTGCCGCGGATGGCGGCGCTGGGCAATATGCCGAGTTCGAGTTCGGCGATGTGCATCTCGCCGGTCGGGGTGGTCAACGCGTGCAATCCGCGGGCGGCGGCGGCGCAGGCCTACGGGTTGGCGGGGCTGATCCACACCTATGACGTGGGCTTTTGCCAGGACGGGGCGGCGGCGATGGCGGCGGCGGTGGCGGCGGCGTTTGCGCCGGGGGCTACGCGAGATTCGGTGGTAGACGCGGCGGTAGCGGCGATCGTGCCGTTGAGCGGGGCCNAGATGANGGGGTTGGTNGGNGATTGTATGGAGGTGGCGAGAAAGACCGGGGATTTNAAAGCTTTCCGCGCGGCGGTCTATGCGCGGCGGGATCACTTCTGNCAGCGCATTACTTGCGACAGCCGCGAGACCATTCCTCTGACCGTGGCGTTGTTCTGGCTGGCCGAGGGTGATGTCGAGCGCAGCGTTACTTACGGCGCTAACTTCGGCCGCGACGCCGATACGATCGCTTCGATGGCCGGGGCTATCGCGGGAGCGCTGCAGGGGATCGACGGTATCCGCGGCGATTGGGTGGAGAAGGCGTTGCGGGTTTCGGCGNGGGATCAGGAGGAATTGGCGCGCGCGCTGGTCAGTACGGCGCTGGCGAAGATGGCGCGCGAGCGGGCGGCGCTGGATACTCTGCGGAGATTGGCCGGGTAAAATCGCCCGAGCAATCCNATCGGGGTCAGTAGCTGAGGCCGATGCTGCGGATGAGCGTGCGGGTGGAAGAATCGCCGCTAATCTGCAGGTGGAAGAGGTAGAGCCCCGGCGTTGCCAGCGCGCCCGAATTGCGCCGGCCGTCCCACGATAGTTGGTAGTGGCCCGCCACGCCCGCGGCGTCGTTGAGCGTGCGCACGAGGCGTCCGTGCAAATCGTAGACGCGCGCCGCGATGGGCCGCGCATCGATGACCTTGAGCACGTCGAAGGAAATCTGCAGCGCGTCGTTNACGCCGTCGCCGTTGGGGGTGAAGAGCCCGGCGCCCAGGTCCAGCCGCGCGAGGAGGTGGCTGTCGACGGGNAGGGCCACTGCGTCGCCGTCGCCGTTCAGCTCGGGCGCGGCGTCGCCCGGATCGACCTGCTGGCGCAGGGTTTGAGATCCGCTTTCGCGCTCCAGGAAGGCGCGGAAGCGGGTGTTGTTCTGGAAGACGGTGGCGGCGAAGTCGAGGCGGATCCGCGCGGCGTCGGAAACGCGGGCGGGCAGGNGNAGGCGCAGACCGGCGTTGGTGGCTTNGACCTCGGCGTCGGTNGCTACGCCGTCGATGGCTATGGCNCGGAAAGTAAGTGGCACCGNGGCCTCGAGGGCGATGGTGCCGAAGCCCTGGCTATCGCGGCCGAACTCCGGTCGCAGGAAATAGGTGAACTCGGTTTCGGCGCCGGGCTCGACAAGGGTGGGGTGGACTTCGCCGAGGGCGGTGCGCGCCAGCGGGCGCGAGTAGACCAGCGCCAATTCGTNCAGGGCGATGCCGACCCGGGGGTCCTCGGACAGCATCTCGGCCTCGAGTTGGACGTAGCGGCGCGGCGATGGGGAGCGGAAGCGGGTACCGGCGGTTATATACTCTTCGCTCCAGGTGCTCCAGCCGTNGCCGGGCTGCAGGGTGGTTTCGATGGGGCCGCGAAAGGATTTGATCAGTTTTTCGTAGCGCNTTTCGGTAACTTCCTTGCCGTTTTTGTCGAAGTAGCGNTTTTGCTNGATGACNCGGTCGCCGCTGCGGCTGCGCAGCAGGAGTTGTGCTCCAGANGGCTGGTCGGCGCTCCAATCGATCGTGGTGATATTCCAGTCTGAGCCGAGGTCGATCACCGGCGAGCGCAGCACTACGCGGGCGGGGTAGCCCTCGCCGTAAACTTGGAATTCGCTGATCAGGCCGAGGCCGTCGAGGCGGCCGGTATTGGCGATATCGCTGGCTGAGAGGCCGCCGCCGATAATATTGCCCCCCTGGCTGGTGGGGTAGAACAGTCGCAGGTAGCGGGCGGCGACCGGCGCGACATCGTGGCGGAAGTTGCGCGCGAAGAGATTNTGCGGATCGGCGGGGATCGNGGCCAACTCCTGCCAGGCCAGGGAGCCGTCGGGTGCCAGGGANCCGTCGGAATAGAGCACNTGGTAGGAGAGAAAGTTGGCGTAGTTGTGCCGCAGCCGCGGCGGGATGCCCAATGGCTCGCCGAGGAACCACACCGAGTCGATCCAGTANGTGGCACCGAGGTCTACCCGGTAGTCGCCGAAGGTGGCGCTGCCGCCGGAAGAGCCCTTGGCCAGCGGGTTGACCCGCCACATTGTCGACAGCGTGCCGTCGAACATCACCGAGGGCGTACCGGCCACGGCGACGATGGCGGCCTCGACATCGACCGAGCCGCCCTTGGCGACGAGATCGAAGGCGATATTGTCGCCGAAGGCGTCGATCTCGATCTCGGCGAGCGCGGGTGCGCCCACCATCTCGCGAGTGGCNTCGATGCGGATGACCTGGACCAGCTCGTCTTGCAGGTCGATGGTCAGTTCGTGCGCTTCGTTGAAGGCGAAGCGCTCGCTCGCGCTGTAGAGCAGCGTGCCCTCGACGACCACATTGGCGCTGTTGATAAAGCGCTCGCCCTTGGAGAGCGAGAGCGTGAAAAAGGGCAGGGGCGGTGCGNCGTCGTCGAAGCGCAGCCGGATCTGCTGTGCGGGAAAGACCTGGCCGAGGTCGATCTCGAGCCACCAGTCCTCTACGGGGGTGCCCGCAGGTGGTCTCCAGCGGGTAGTGGGATCGCCGTCGAAGGCACGGAGGGCAGATGCCGACGCGGCGCCCGCACCGCGCACGGTGGCGTTGGCGAGCGAGTTGATATTCTGGGCGATGAGGATCGGGCGCAACGGGCCGCGTTCCTCGAGTTGTACCGCGCCTGCGGGATAGGTCCAGGTCTCCCAGATGTCGGTCGGGGAGAGGGCGAGGCGCTCGGCCCGGGTCGNGGGTACGNCCGCGAGGCAGAGCGCCAGAGCCAAAAAACCTCTTAGCTTGTAGTTGGTCGATTGGGTCATGAGTGCGATCTTTATAACATAATTATAATAACATTGCCGACAAAGTTAGCCACTTTACCCGTTACGCTATGAGAGACTTTATCCTCCGCGCCCGCAAAGGTCCTTCCAGCGCGGACTTTTCGCTCGACGATCTGGCGGGCGCCGGCCATATGGAAGTGGTCGCGCACTGCATTCAGAACGCGCTCTTCTACTCGCTCAATATCCGCACCGGGGTGCGGGTGCACATCGTTCTCGACGGACCGGCCGCCCCCCCCAAGACTGTGCGCATCGAAAGCGATGGGCTCGGATCGCTGGGCGGCTTCGACGAACGCGCGCTATGCGGCGTGTTACAAGAGGCGCTTGCCGCCGGGCGGCATCTCGCACTCGCAGAGGAGGTGGAGGCGCTACAGGGCGTATGGGTGGCCAAGCGGAGCTTCGAGTCGCTGGTGCGGGAGGTTAGCGCCGCCGGGGCGTTCTACGCTTTGCAGAAGCGCGGCACCGATATCCGCGAAGTCGAATTTCCCGCAGACGCGGCCTTCGTTTTTTCGGACCACCTGGGCATGCCCAAGAAGGCGGATCGCTTTCTCGCCCGGCTCGGTGCCGAGCCGTTGAGCGTGGGGCCGAAGATGCTCTTCGCCTCCCAGTGCATCGCCCTGGTACACAACGAGCTGGACCGCCGGGGATTGCCGTAGGGGTGGGGCTAATGTATTTTTGTCAAAGGCCGATACTGGAAGTACGGGTCACGCTTATGATACAGGGACTTTCCACCAGCCATTCTGGACTGCGCTTCGCCCAGGAGCGCCTGCGGTCCATCGCGCACCACATTGCCAATCGCACGACGACGGAGATGGCCTCGGGGCGCGCGTCGGGGCACGAGCGCCGCGAAGTTGGCGTCGCCTCCGAAGTGGTTCCTGCCGCCCGCCGCCACCGCGGCGAAGACGCCGTCGAAATGATCGCCGCCGGTGAGCACTTCGCCGCTGGGGTCCGCGTCGTGCAGACCCAGGACGAGATGTTGGGCGCGCTGCTCGATAGCGAGGGCTGAATCACTCCCCATGCTCAAGAGCAACCGCATTACCCTGCTCGTCATCCCCGAAGAGGGCGGCAAGACATTCGAATTTAAAATCCCGCGTTTATTGCTGTGGTTTACCGGGTTGCTCGGCATCGCGCTGTGCGGTTTGCTGGTGCAGGGCTTCCGCTCCTATTTCGATGTCCACGAGCTCGACCAGCTGGTCGACCGGTTGGAGCGGGACAAGGCTCTGCTCAAAGAGGAGGTGGGCCAGATTGAGCAGCTCGAGGCAATGCTGCTGAGGCTCAAGCGCAGCAATGACCAGCTGCGAACGATCCTCGGCGAGTCGCAGGAACTGGACGCGGGCACGTCCCAGCGCACCGACGAAGAGGTGCCCTATATTTCTTCCACCCAGCGGCTGCGCTGGGGCCAGGTGCAGACGGTTCCGACCCTGTGGCCTTTGCGCGGGCAGGTACTCAGGCGCTTCAATAACGAAATGCCCTCGGTCTTTATCGCCGCCGCCGCCGGCGGCCTGGTGCGCGCCAGCGGAGCCGGCCGGGTCGCGCGGGCTGGCTACGACGAACACCGCGGATTCGTGGTGGTGCTGGACCACGGCAACGACCTAGCGACCCAGTACGGCTATCTCGGCCACCTGCTCGTCGAGGAGGGGGACTACGTGCTCAAGGGGCAGACGCTGGCCCTTTCGGGCGAGAGCCGCGAGGCGCGGGGACCGGGTTTGCACTACGCGGTTCGCGAGGACGGCGCGTTTCGCGATCCCCTGCTCTATACCTTGTGGATGTGAAGTAGGCCAATATGGGCAAAAGGGACGCCGGCAAGGATGGCCACAGGGAGACGCTGATTGGCGCCGGGACCGTACTCGACGGTACTTTCGATATCGAATACGACGTCCGCGTCGATGGCACCCTGCGCGGCGAGCGGCTGGCGACGCGGCAGCGATTGACGGTCGGGCCCGAAGGACAGGTCCAGGCCGACAGCATTGAGGTCGCCGAGGCGCTGATCGACGGCCGGGTCGATGGCCGGCTCGTTGCTAGCGAGCGCGTACACCTCGCGGCCGGTGCGCGGTTTAAAGGTGTACTGCTTACACCGAAGCTGGTAATTGAAGAGGGCGCCCTGTTGCAAGCGGGCGAAGAGTCGGGCTAGGGTACCCACAAGCGGTGGGCTGGGCGCCATAACGTCACCTCGTCCGCGCGGGGTGATGGGGCGCAAAAGAACAAAACAAGGCCCGCTGCCTCGTGCAGGCAGCGGGCCCAGTAAAACCAGAGGTGGCGCTGGGTCTACATCATGCCGCCCATGCCGCCGCCGCCGTACATATCGCCCCCGGGAGGGCCAGCGGGGGCCGCCGGGGTCTTCTCGGGAATCTCGGCGATGAGCGCTTCGGTGGTCAATAGCAGCGAGGCGATGCTGGCGCCGTTTTCGAGCGCGGTGCGCGAGACTTTGGCCGGATCGACGACGCCGGCTTTGACCAGGTCTTCGTACTCCTCGGTGCGGGCGTTGAAACCGAAGTTGCTCTTGCCGTCGACGACCTTGCGGACGACGATGGCACCTTCGACACCCGCGTTGGAAGAGATCTGACGCAGCGGCTCCTCCAGCGCGCGGTGAATGATGTTAGCGCCGACGGCCTCGTCCCCTTCGAGTTCGAGTTTGGCGAGTGCCTTCTGCGCGCGCAAGAAAACCACGCCGCCACCGGCGACCACGCCTTCTTCCACGGCCGCGCGAGTGGCGTGCAGCGCGTCCTCGACGCGGGCCTTTTTCTCCTTCATCTCAGTTTCTGTCGGGGCGCCGACATTGATGACGGCGACGCCGCCGGCCAGCTTGGCCAACCGCTCTTGCAGCTTCTCGCCGTCGTAGTCGGAGGTAGTTTCCTCGATTTGGCGGCGGATCTGGGCGACGCGGCCTTGGATATCTGCTACTTTGCCCGAGCCCTCGACGATGGTGGTGTTGTCCTTGTCGAGGACGATGCGCTTGGCCTGGCCGAGGTCGTCGAGAGTGACGCCTTCGAGCTTGAGACCGGCCTCTTCTGAGATGACGCGGCCGCCCGTAAGGACGCCGATATCTTCCAGCATGGCCGTGCGGCGGTCGCCGAAGCCGGGGGCCTTGACGGCGGCGACCTTGATGGTGCCGCGGATCTTGTTGACGACGAGGGTGGCCAGGGCCTCGCCCTCGATGTCCTCGGCGATGATGAGCAGGGGCTTGCTCAGCTGGGCAGTCTTTTCGAGGACCGGAACCAGGTCGCGCATCGAGGAGATCTTCTTATCGTAAATGAGGATGTACGCGTCTTCAAGCTCGGCGGTCATCGCCTCTTGGTCAGTGACGAAGTAAGGCGAGAGATAGCCGCGGTCGAACTGCATGCCCTCGACTACGTCGAGCGTGGTGTCAAGGCCCTTGGCTTCCTCGACGGTGATGACGCCGTCTTTGCCGACCTTCTCCATGGCGTCGGCGATCAACTCGCCGATGGCATCGTCGTTGTTGGCGGAGATGGTGCCGACCTGGGCGATCTCCTCGCGGGACTTGACTTCCTTGGCGGCCTTGCGGATCTCATCGACAATGGAAGCGACGGCCTGGTCGATGCCGCGCTTGAGATCCATGGGATTGGCGCCGGCGGTGACATTCTTGAGGCCCTCGCGGAAAATGATCTGGGCCAGCACGGTGGCGGTAGTGGTGCCGTCGCCAGCGACATCGCTGGTCTTGGAGGCGACCTCTTTGACCATCTGGGCGCCCATATTCTCATAGGCGTCCTTGAGCTCGATCTCCTTAGCGACGGTGACGCCGTCCTTGGTGACGGTCGGCGAACCAAACTTTTTGTCCAATACGACATTGCGGCCCTTGGGGCCCAGCGTGACTTTGACGGCGTCGGCCAGTGTATCGACGCCCCGCTGGAGCGCATCGCGCGCCGCCATATCGAATTCTAGCTGTTTTGCAGCCATGGACTATACCTCCTAAGGTATTGCGGGTTTAGGGTTGTTAAGTGAAATATTATTTAAATGTTACCGACGATTTTTAGCAGTCTTTTCACATGACTGCTAAAAATCGAAGCTTAACTGTCAAATATAGAGGGTGAGCTATTCTTGCGCAAGGAGAAAAAGGCCCCGTAAATTAGAAATATGGAAGAGACGTTCTTTTGCCGGGTTGGCCGTATCGACTATGCCCGCGCCTGGGCCTGGCAGGAAGCTCTGCGCGAGCAGTGTCGCGCCGGAGTATTGGGCGATGTCGTGCTGCTGGTCGAGCATCCACCGACCTATACCGGTGGGCGCGCTACGCTGCCCGAGCATCTCATAAAAGAGGGCCTCGACGTGGTTCCGATCGACCGCGGCGGCAGCGTTACTTTCCACGGGCCGGGACAGTTGGTGGCCTATCCGATCGTCGATCTGCGCGCGCGCGGACGAGATGTGCACCAGTATTTGCGCGATCTCGAGGCGGTGCTGATTGCCACGCTGGCAGCCTATGGCCTTACCGGCGCGGCGCGACCGGGTCTGACCGGTGCATGGGTGGGCGACCGCAAGGTGGCCTCGATTGGCATCCATGTGCGGCACTGGATCACCGCGCACGGACTGGCGCTCAACATCGCCACGGACCTCGATTACTTCGCGGCGATAAGGCCTTGCGGTCTGGGGAGTGAGGAGATGACGACGATGAACGCGCTGCTCGGGCGGGTATTGGATCCGACCGAGGTTGAAGCCAAGCTCCTCGCCGCCTATGGCGAGATTTTCGCGGTGGAATTGGTCGAGGTCGGACGCGAGGCGCTGATCACGCGCGCAGATGCACCGATATAGCATGCATCCAAACAGGGGGGAATACTCATGGTTGACCGGCTGACGCACCTCGACGAGGAGGGCCGACTGCAGATGGTCGATGTCGGCGACAAGGACCAGACCGCGCGTCTGGCGCGGGTGCGCGGCGAGATCCGTATGGCGCCGGAGACGGCGCGGCTGATCGCCGACAACAAGGTCGAAAAGGGCAGCGTGTTGGAGGCGGCGCGGCTGGCCGGGATTATGGCCGCCAAGCGCACTGGAGATCTGATCCCGTTATGCCACCCGCTCAATCTGACCTCGGTGAGCGTGGATTTCGCCGTCGGCGAGGATCGGGTTGAGGTTGAGGTCGAGGCCAGGATCAACGACCGCACCGGCGTGGAGATGGAGGCCCTGGTGGCGGCGAGCACGGCGCTGTTGACGATTTACGACATGTGCAAGGGCGTAGATCGCGGGATGGTGATATCGGAGGTGCGGCTGATGGAGAAGCGAGGCGGGCGGAGTGGGACGTGGGTGCGCGAGGGATAGCAGGATGAGGGATAGGCCGATCGGGCGCAAAGCAACATATCGGAGCTCGCACTAGGGACGGCTCTGCAGCCGTCCCTAGTGCGAGCTAAAGCGTCAGCCGTCCAGTATCGAATTGAAGGTCTGGCTCGGGCGCATCGCCGTCGCGGCCTTTTTGTCGTCGGGCAAATAATAGCCGTCGATATCGACGGCCGGTCCCTGGGCGCCGTTTAGTTCGCCGACAATCGCCTCCTCGTTGGCCGCCAATGCTCTGGCCAGTTTGGCGAAGCGCTCTTTCAGCTCGGTGTCCTGGTCTTGCCCGGCCAGGGCTTCGGCCCAGTAGAGCGCCAGATAGAAGTGGCTGCCGCGATTGTCGAGTTCGTGGACTTTGCGCGAGGGCGACTTGCGCTCGATCAGAAATTTGGCGGTGGCGCGGTTGAGCGCTGCGGCTAAAGTCTGCGCCCGCTGGTTGTCGGTCTTGTAGCCGAGGTCCTCCAGCGAGACGGCCAGCGCCAGAAATTCGCCCAGCGAGTCCCAGCGCAAATGCCCCTCTTCGACGAATTGCTGCACGTGCTTGGGCGCCGAGCCACCGGCGCCCGTCTCAAACAGCCCGCCGCCAGCCAAAAGCGGCACGATCGACAGCATCTTGGCGCTGGTGCCCAACTCGAGGATTGGAAACAGGTCGGTCAGGTAGTCGCGCAGCACATTGCCAGTGACCGAAATGGTGTCCGCGCCCTCTCGGGCTCGCTGCAGGCTCAGCCGCATGGCATCGACTGGAGCCAGAATCTGGATGTCGAGACCGTCGGTGTCGTGGTCCTGCAGGTAGGTATTGACCTTGGCGATGAGATTGGCGTCGTGGGCGCGGTTCTGGTCGAGCCAGAAGATTGCGGCGGCGCCGGTCTGCCTCGCCCGCGTCACGCCCAGCTTGACCCAGTCGCGGATCGGCAGGTCGCGGGTCTGGCACATGCGCCATATATCGCCGGCCTGTACCTCGTGTTCCATCAGTACCGCACCGCTGCCGTCGATCACCCGCACTGTGCCGTCGCCGGTCATTTCGAAGGTCTTGTCGTGCGAGCCGTATTCCTCGGCTTTCTGCGCCATCAGGCCGACATTGGAGACATTGCCCATAGTGGTGACATCGAAGGCGCCGTGCTGCTTGTGGAAGTCGATGCACTCCTGGTAGATGCGGGCGTAGCAGCGGTCGGGGATGGTGAACTTGGTATCCTTCTGGTTGCCGTCCGGCCCCCACATCTGCCCCGACTCGCGGATAGCCGCGGGCATCGAGGCATCGATGATCACGTCGCTCGGTACGTGCAGGTTGGTGATGCCGCGGTCGGAGTTGACCATCGCCAGGGCAGGGCGGGCCTCGTAGCAGGCGGCGATGTCGGCCTTGATTTCTTCCTGCTGCGCCTCGGGCAGCCCGGCGATCTTGGCATAGATCTCACCGATGCCGTTGTTGGGGTCGATGCCCAATTCGGCGAAGGCGTCGGCGTGCTTGGCGAAGACGTCCCGATAGTAGACGGACACCGCGTGGCCGAAGAGGATGGGGTCGGACACCTTCATCATCGTCGCCTTCAAATGCAGCGAGAATAGCACGCCCTGGTCTTTGGCGTCCTGGATCTGGGCCTCGAAGAAAGCGCGCAGGGTGCTGGCGCGCATCACCGCGGCGTCGATGACCTCGTCGGCCTGGACCGCGGTCTCGGCCTTGAGGACGGTGGCGTTGCCGGCGGCGTCGATGAATTCGATGGCGATATTGCCCGCTTCCTTGACTACCGTCGATTGCTCGCTGGAATAGAAATCGCCGTCGTCCATGTGGGCTACGTGCGACTGCGAATCGCCGCTCCACGCGCCCATCGGATGGGGGTTTTTCTGCGCGTATTCCTTGACCGCCACGGCGACGCGGCGGTCGGAGTTGCCCTCGCGCAAGACGGGATTGACCGCGCTGCCCAGCACCCTGGCGTAGCGCGCCTTGATCTCCTGCTCGGCCTCGGTGGTCGCCTCTTCGGGATAGTCGGGCAACTCGTAGCCCTTGGCCTGCAGCTCCTTGATCGCGGCGGTTAGCTGGGGTATCGAGGCGCTGATATTGGGCAGTTTGATAATATTGGCTTCGGGTGTCTTGGCCAGCTCACCCAGCTCGGCGAGGGCGTCGGACTGTTGCTGCTCGTCCGTCAAATGCTCGGGGAAATTGGCAATTATGCGTCCGGCCAGCGAGATGTCGCGGGTCTCGACCGCGATTCCCGCGGCTTCGGTGAAGGTCTTTACTATGGGCAGTAGCGAATAGGTCGCCAGCGCCGGGGCTTCGTCGGTTTTGGTGTAGATGATCTTGGAAGTAGGTGCCATTGCGGACCTCGTTTCTGCGCGAAATTCCAGCACAAATCAGGATGAATAGCCAATGGGCTGCGGTTGCGTCGTCGAGTTTGGCGGCGAATGGCCTTGCCGCGCCCAAACGAGACATCATATACATTTTACGAAATTCCCATTGAGTCAAAAAGAGAATTATACGAATGTATCACATTCATAAAAAGAATAATACGATCATCGCAGAAACTGCGCGGACTGGCGCGACGGGTACCATTGCAACCACGCTGTCGGAGTGAGAGCGAAAAGTCGCCTTTCGCACGAAAAATTTAGTTGACAGCGAGCAGCTCTGCGACGATCTAGTAGTTGGCACCACGGACCGCGCCGAGGAATATGCGCGCAGTCTGCTGGGTGTGGCCGAACAGGTAAGAACGAGAAGTTCTCTGACAAATCGGATAAGGAGAATCCCTGTCATGAATGTGTTTTCCGCTACTGACTCGGGTTTGGCGCTGCGCATACGCCACATGCTGAACGGCAAGATGCGCAGCATGGGCGCGGGCCTGCGCGTTATCGCGGCGGTATTGTTATGCGGGTTGGCTGGCGCGATGCTGCCCACTGCTGGTGTTGCGCAGACGCGCGATCGGGATGCCGACACCGATCGCGGTGAGCGCAAGACCGCGGCGCATTTCGAGGAATTGAACCGCAAGATCCGCGCGGCGATCGACGCTGGCAAATTGACCCCCGAGGAGGGTCGGGCCAAGCTGCGTGAAGCCAGGATCTGGCACGCGGCGATGGCGACGGATCCGAGTGAGTGGTCGGAGGAATTGAAGGCGATGATTTTGGAGCTGAAGCCGGATAGCACGATCGAGGAGATCGCCGAAGGCATTCGCCAGCGCCAGGCCCGCATGCGCGAAAAAGAGGGGGAGATGGTTGATTTTGACGCCCTGAACCGGAAAATCCAGGCGGCGGTCGATGCCGGCGAACTGACACCGGAAGAGGGTCGCCGCAAGCTCGAAGCGATGCGGCGCGCAATGGCCACCGGCGGCCGAGGCGACCGGGGGAACAAAGCAGACACCGACCGCATACGCGCGTATCGGGAGGGCATAGTCGCCCGGGCAATGGCCGAAGCGCCAGAGCAGTGGTCGGACGAGTTGAAAGCGCATATCGAACGGGCGGGTTGGGATCTGGAGAAATTTACCGAAGGCATTCGCCAGCGCCAGGCGGCCGGGACCCGGGTGACCGACTTCTCGCAGCTTCTGATCGAGCTATCGACGGTGGCGGAGCAGACCTCGTGGGGGGAGATCAAGAAGGATGTGGGCGCAGCCGAGTAGGTACGGTTGGGCGTTAGGCGTCCTGTGTGTGGTGGTTAATCGCGGCACACAGTGCGGTTGGTGCTGAGACGGCCGTCTGACATTCCTCAGCCCGCAGGCTAAACGCCGGCGCCGCGCCTACGACCGCTGGCCGATCCTGTTGCAGGGGCGTCTCAAGGTGATCGAGGTGTTCGGCGACCGCCAGATTCTGGATCGCGGCTTGCCCGAACGCGCCATATGGAGGATGTCCTAGGACAAGATCCGGGCTTCGATCCCGTTTGGGACATAGTCCTGGAGGGCAGCACCGGTTTTTCCAGCTCTTTCGCGTGGCGGCTGACGTTCAGCGCACAGATGGCGGGTAGTGCGTTGACCATCGATGCCCCCGAGGGAGGTGGCTTGCATTGAGCCCGGCCGTGTCCGCCCCAGCCCACCACTGTCTACCGCGAATACCGGCCCCGCAGCCCACCTACCGTGGC
>PBOD01000157.1 GCA_002724215.1 Gemmatimonadota bacterium
CGAGTGCGGGCAAAATTCAGCGTCCCCTCGTCGAGCGCGATGGCCAGCGGCCCCGCGCTGTGTACGCTCCAGCCCTCCGCGCGCCACGCCAGCGAATCGAGCGCCACGCGCGCACTGGCCGCCCGCAGATCGTCCAGCGGCCCCTGCCAGTACACCTCTCCCTGCACTACCAGCGAATCGCCCTCAGCCCGCCCTGCAACAGACCGGCCATATCGGGCGGCGACCGCGCCGGGGCCCGCCGGCCGTCCCAGGGCCACATCGGCAGTCAGCGCCTGCGTCGTATCCCATCGCACCGTCGCGCGGACATCGCGACCCTCGACGGCCGCCTCCACGATCCCCTGCCGCAACGCCAGCACCGCGCCGATATCCGGGCTGTGCCATTCCGCGTAGACCACGTTCTCCGCCGCAATGCTGCCATCCAACGCCAGTTCCCCCAACGACAGCCCACCGCTACCCTGGACAAGGGCATCGACCTCGCCGTCGAGTGCGGGCGCGATGCACTGCAACGGCAGCTTGTCCAGCCAGGCCTCCAGCGTATCGACGCGCGCCCGCGCGAGATCAACCTGTGCCCGGACGCCCCCCATGCCGCGTTCGAGGCGTATATCCGCGGCCAGATGGCGATTGTCGCTGAGAACCAGATCCGCCGCTACCGGCCCGAGCGCCACCCCTACCGCGCCCGGCAAGTGATCCGAGCGCAGGGAGACAGCCAGCGAATCGGGGCGCGCGCGACCGGCAATAGCTACCGGCACCGCCGCGTCCAGCCACAGATCGGGCGCGATCTGCCCGGACAACGCCAGATCGTACGCACCGTCCAGATCGGATGCTCCCTGTGCCGTCAAGGCAAAGGCCGCCGACCGCAACTCGACCTGGGTCTGGCCCGAGTAGTGGTGTAGCCCCGCCAACTCCACATCGGCGCGCTGTGCGGGCGCTAGCTCAACGCCGCGCAGACGCGCGCGCACGTCGGCTTCGTAGCGCAGCTCGAGCAGATCAACGGTCGCCGCCAATTCAAAGCCCAAATCGCCCTCTGCCGCCAACGGCGCCATATCCAAATCCGACCCCGCCAGTAGCAGCGACAGGCTGTCGGCCCCGTAGCGCCCGCGCCCCGTCAATTCTCCATCCAGCACCGATACCGCCAGCGAATCCAGCACGACGAAATCGCCGTCGGTCTGCACCCGACCCCGCAAAGCCATCGCTCCCGCCAGCGGCATGACCCCCGCGCCGGTCAGATCCCCCGCCAGGCGCAAGGGCGCCAGCGCCCCGTCGAGCACCGCCGTCAACTCGGCCCGCAGCGAATCCGCCTCGATTTGCAGGGTGGTGACTGCTTGCAGCGGCTGCGGCAACGCCAAACCCAGCCCAAACGATATCCGCGCCGCCAGGTGCAGGCTGTCATCGACCACCCGCGCGTCGATCCGGCCGCTGTCGATCCGCCGCGGACTCAACTGCAGCCCACCCGTCACCGCCAGGGTCCGCTCCCCGACCTGCACCTCCGGCATCGCCAGTTCCAAAACACCCGCGCTGTCCCCGGTGGCGCCGTAGGAGGCGTGCCAGTCCCGCGCCGCGAGGGCAAAATCGCCGGCAACAAAGTCCAGACGCCCCTCGGTGATGGCGATGTCGGGTATGATCGCAAGAGGTAATTCGATATCCGCGGGCGGCTCGTCAGCCATTTGCGCGACGGGCTCAATGCGCACGCTTGGTGCCCGCACCGATGCCGACCAGGCCCACGGCAAAAATTCCAGCGCGGCGATCTGCGCCTCGAGACCCAGCGCCCTATTGTGGCAGTGGATCTCGGCGAGGGTAAAGCCAAAGAGCAAGGACCCCTCTTGCCCGCCGACGGCGACCTGCCACTCGCCGGCGCCGCGTTCGAGCAGACGGGCCAGGGCCAGCGGCCCCAGCGGCGTGCACGCCAGGGCAAACAGGGCGGCGGCCAACGCAGCCACCACCCGATAGCGCCGTCGCTTCATTTGCCCTTGAGGCGGGTCAGCGACTTCGAGACCTGGAAGAGCGAATCGGGCAAGGACGCGTGGGCCAGAGCTTTTACCCGGCGCTCGAGCCGGAATACTTCGCGCGGCTTCTTCTGCTTGGCGGTCTTGACCGTCGCCGTCAACTTCGAGCGCAGCGCAAAGCCCTGCAGCTCAGCCGCGCCCTCCAGCTCAGCGCCCAGCGCAGCGGCGTCCTCCAGCGACTCCAGACCGCCGCCGATTATCGATGGATAAGCGGTGGTGGTGTCGTGCAGGGTCTGGAACGCGGCGATCTCGCGGTAACCGGGAAAACGCTTGGCGATACAGGCCTCATAGGTGTAGCGATTCTCGCGCTTAGGCTTGTTGGTCTTGGGGTCGCGGTAGCGCGCCCTGAGCTGCGCCACCACCTCGCGACAGGGAATTTTGCCGACGCCGACGGTATCTCGCACCACCCGCACCGCAAAGTCGAGCTTGGGCGCACCCTTCTGCGCCGCTGTCTTCTTCGCCGCTCGGCGCACGGGCGGCGCGGACTGGCGCACGAAGGTCCGCGCCGTCAGGTCGATCTCATAGATCTCGGCCTTATCGAGCCGCAGGATGGTGCTGGTATTGAGCGATTGTCCCTGCTTTTTCAACGCCCGCGCGGTCTTCTTGTCGGCTGTAATCCGCGACTCGACCATCTGGCGCTGGCCCTTGATATAGACCTTGTTGGTCGTCTTGCGCGCCCCGGTCTTGTTCTTGCCAAAGCCCGGGTTGACGACCTCTTCTTCGAAATACACGTCGGCGGCGGCGGGCCCGACTGTGGCCAGCAGCGCGCAGAGCAACAAGACCATGCGACATTCTCCCAATTGAGGACGCGTTAATCCGTAACCTTAATATATCACACTCGTACGAGAAAAGCCCCCCGCCCAAATGGGGCGAGGGGCTGAAAAAGACACGCTGGCAGCGGCTAGTCGTCTGAGCCGCGCAAAAGCAGCAGATGCACCAGCTGCATAACCGCGGTAGCCGTCGCCGCTACATAGGTCATCGCCGCGGCATTGAGCACCTTCTTGGCCGGACGGACCTCATCGCCGGCAATATAGCCCTGGGCCAGGATCGCCATCGCGCGGCTACTGGCATTGAATTCGACCGGCAGGGTGACGAGCTGGAACAACACCGCCCCGGCGAACAACAGAATCCCGATGTCGAGGAGGCCGGTGGCGCTGAAGAAAATCCCGGCCATGATCAGCGGCATGCCCAGCGACGAGCCGAGATTGGCCACCGGCAGAATCGCATGGCGAAAATTCAGCGGCAGATAGCCCTGCGCGTGCTGCATCGCGTGCCCGACCTCGTGCGCGGCCACCGCCAGACCGGCCAGCGAGTGGCCGTGGAAGTTTTCCGACGACAGGCGCACGACCTTGGACCGCGGGTCGTAGTGATCGGAAAGCGCGCCGCCGGTCTCCTCTACCGCCACGTCGTAGATGCCCTGCTCGTTGAGGATCCGCCGCGCCGTCTCTGCCCCCGAGATCCCCGCCGTCGAGGGCACGCGACTGTACTTATTGAACGCGCTGCGGACCCGCATCTGCGCCCAGCCTACCAGCAGCATTGGTATGATTATGAAAAAAAGAAATGACATCGCCTTAGCTCCTTGTGCTATCCCACATTGGACGCTGCAAAAGCGCCCGAGTTTCTCTGAGAATTATACGAAACACCCAGACGTTTGCAAGGCCGGGCCACAGCGAGCGCTCCTTGCCTGCCCCGAGACAACTCCGTATCATCACGCCCATGGCCAAGCGCTGGACTACCCTCGGACGCGATCTCTTCCTCTACCGCGACAGCTGCAATGTCTACCTCCTGCGCGACGGCGAGCGCGCTATAGCCGTCGATTTTGGCACCGGCGCCTGGCTCGACGACCTGGCCGATCTTGGCGTCGCTACCGTGGATCACGTGGTCTTGACCCACGCCCACCGCGACCAGCTCTGCGGTCTCTACCGCGGGCGCCGCGGCGACTTCGCCGTCCACGCGCCGGCCGGCGAGCGCGATTTGTTGACATCCGGCACGCTCGCCGATTTCTGGCGCCACTACCAGCGCAACGGCTGCCCCACCAGCTACGCCGCCCCGCGCCTGCCCCTGGCCGACGTTGCCTTTGACCTCGCCGCCGACTCGGAAACGCTCGTCGGCCCGGCCCGCTTCTGCGCAATCGCCACCCCCGGCCACACCGCGGGCGCGCTCAGCTACATAGTAGAGTGGCGCGATCGCCAATTGGCCTTCTGCGGCGACGCAGTCCACGCCGACGGCACTGTGCACCAGCCCTATCACCTCGAATGGGACCACTGGACCCCGGGCGGCGCCCTGGCCGCCTGGCACGGGCTCGAGCGCCTGGGCTACTGCGGCTTCGACCTCTTGCTGCCGGCGCATGGCCCGACCGTAAGCAAGCGCGCGCGCCAGGCCGTGCACCGCACGGCGAAAAACCTGCTGGCCTTCATTCGCGCCAAGGGCTCGGTCTGCGCCGGCGCGAAGAACCGCTGGCTCGATAGCGAGCCCCTCGCCTGCGGCGCGCGGCAGATCCTGCCCGACCTCTACCAATTCGGCAGCAATAGCTATCTGCTCGTCAGCCGCAAAGCCGGCGGCCTGGTCGTCGATCCACAGCGGCCCGACATCGACCAGCTCGCACCGCTGCTGCGCCAAATTGGCCTCGACCGCATCGCCGCCACCACCGCCACCCACTACCACTGCGATCATGCCGATGCCCTCGACGAGGTCCGCCGCCAATACCGCGCCGCCGTCTGGCTGCACCCCTGGGTGGCCGAGCCGCTCGCAGACCGCGACCGCTACGATCTGCCCTGGCTGACGCCCGAATCCATCGCCCCCGACCGCCTGCTGCCCGCCGAGGGCGTCTTCCGCTTCGGCGAGTATCGCTTCCGCATCCGCCCCTTTCCCGGCCAGACCTGGTGGCACTGCGCCTTCGACACGGAGATCGCCGGCCGCCGCGTGCTCTTTTCCGGTGACAATTTCCAGCCGCCCACCCGCTGGAACGGCAGCGGCGGCTTCTGCGCCTTCAACGGCAGCCGTTTCGAGCAGGGCTTCGCCCGCTCGGCGCAAGCCGCGCTCGACATCGATCCCGACATCGTCTGCAACGGCCACCGCATCGCCTACCTCTTCTCAGCTGCACACTACCGCCGCATTCTGCGCTGGAGCGAGCGTGCGGAAAAAGCCGTGCGCGCCCTCTGTCCCGAATCGGACATCGACTACGACTGCCGCGCGCTGCGCTTCGAGCCCTTCGTCAACCGGGCCCGACCCGGCGCCCGTCTCCAACTCAAGCTCGTCAGCCGCAATCGCAGCGCGACAACCCGCGCCCTTGAGGCAGCCATAGCCGCCCCCGAAGACTGGCGCAGCGATATGCCGCGCCGCCGCGCCACAATCCCGGCGCACAGCGAGCGCGCCCTGGCACTTGCTCTGCGCATCCCCCGCAATGCCGCCCCCGGCCGACACCTCGTCGCCGCCGACTGCACCCTCGACGGCCGGTTCTTGGCCGAGGCCTGTGTCGCGCTAATCGATATCACCTGAGGAGACCACCGTGAAATTCATCATCGCCGTAGACTGCGAAGGCGTCGCCTGCACTGTCGGCTCGCCCGGCGCCTCGCTCAACGAATCCCGCGACCTGGAGTTCGCCAAGCTCCAGGCCACCCGCGAGGCCGATGCCTGCGCCAGAGGCTTTTTCGACGCCGGCGCCGAGCAGGTCATTGTCTGGGACAACCACAACGGCAGCCTCAACCTCGACTACGATCTGCTCGACGAGCGCTGCGATATCGCGCTCGGCGTCGGCTTCGCCCACCGCTTCCCCGGTCTCGACGCGAGCTATGCCGGCGTGGCCTTTATCGGCTACCACGCCATGGACAATACCGAAGATGCCGTGGTCTGCCACACCTTCAGCTCGGCGACCTACCAGTATATGAAGATCAACGATCAGGAGGTCGGCGAGATGGGCATCGACGGAGCCGTAGCCGGATCGCACGGCGTGCCCGTGGTCTTCGTCGCCAGCGACGACAAGGGCACCGCCGAGGCCCGGCGCTTCTTTCACAATGTCGAGACCGCAACCACCAAGAACGCCCTGGGCTGGAACGCCGCCATCAGCAAGCACCCGCAGCGCGCCAGCGCCGAAATTCGCGCCGGGGCCCGCGCCGCCGCCGAGCGCCTCGACGACTTTGCACCCTTTACCTTCTCAGAGCCGCTGTCGCTCGAAATCCGCTACAAGCGCATCGAAGCTGCGCAGGCGGCCAGCCGCGGCCTCAAGGCCGGCGAGCGCGTCGATCCCTATACCGTGCGCTGGGCGCTGGATCAACTCGCAGATTATTTCTAGGTGCCCCCCGCGCCGCAATCGCGCGGCGGCCAACCGGAGATCGGCTATGAAAACCGTCCTCTACTACCTGCCCCTGCTCATCGCGGGCTGCGCCACCACCTCGACACCCGCGCCGCCGCCGGCTGCCGAGGGCTTCGAGCCCAAGCTGGCCAAATTCACCGCGCCCGCGCCCAGCGGCGGTTGGCCCGGCTCCTACGCCGGCCGGGTCGACTTCTACGACAGCCGCGGCGAAAGCTGGCGCCGGGACAGCCCCATCTCGCTGATCATCCAGCCCGACGAGCCGGGCACCCTGCGCCTATTGGGCCACGTGTCGCTGACAGCGGGCCGCCGCTCGTTCTTTATCGGTGGCATCGCCGAGCCGCCGGGCAACACCATCGCCGGCGAGCATACCGACGGCGGCATCCTCACCACCACCCAATACACCTACACTCTGACCCTCAACGGCTCTTTTGTCACCGGCACGGTCAAGGCCCAGATCCGCAGCGGCAGCGAAGAGACCTTTGAGGACGCCGATATCTGGCGCTTCAACGCCGAGCGCCTCACCGGTTTTCAGTCCCACTGAACGCCAATCCCCACCGCGGCAACCACACCGTCGAAACCACCATCCAACTACAACTCGCCGCTAATGGCGAAGAGCCCACCCGGAAAGCACCAGACCGAGAACACTAACCACCATAGCCAAAAACATATGACTTCAGCAATCCTCCTCAGCGGCGGCATGGACTCCACCACCCTCCTTTGGTGGCTCAAATCCCAAACCTCAGACCCCATCCACGCCATCAGCATCGACTACCGCCAGCGCCACCACACCGAACTCACCGCCGCCGCCCAACTCGCCCGCGACCTCGCGGCTCACAAAGTTATCGCTCTCGACCTAGCCACCATCGGCGGCAGCCCCTTAACCGACCCCGACCGCAAAGTCCCCGCCGCCGCCGCCCACCGCCAGATCGACACCGTCGTCCCCTTCCGCAATATGCTCTTCGTCACCCTAGCCGCCGCCTATTGCGAGACCCAGAGCATCACCGACCTGTATCTCGCTCCCGTCAGAGACGACTTCTCAGCTTACCGCGACTGCCGCCGCCCCTTCTACGACAGCCTCGAAATCAGCCTGCGCCTCGGCGCAACGCGCGATACAGCCTTTAAACTCCACACTCCCTTTATCGATAAGTGGAAGAGCGAAGTCGTCGCCCTCGGCCTCGAGCTCGGCGTCCCCTATGGACAAACCCACACCTGCTACGAGGGCCAGCGCCCCGCCTGCGGACGCTGTGACGCCTGCGCCGAGCGTCTGGCCGCCTTCGCGAGCAACGAAGTCGCAGACCCGCTGCCCTACGCTTGACCGCGGACCACATCGGCCCCGTTCTTCTACTCCCATGGCCGAGCTACGCGAAATCCCGCCCGAAGAGCGCCCCGACCATCTGCCGGTCTGGCGCGACGACGGTCAGGGGCTGCAGATCAACGAAATCTTCTACTCCATCGAGGGCGAGGGCCTGCGCGTCGGCCAGCCCACCACCTTTGTGCGCCTGGCCCGCTGCAATCTGCGCTGCCATTTCTGCGATACCGAATTCGAACGCTATACCGAGATGGACCTCGACGAAATCGCCGCGGAAGTCGCGCGCCACCCGGCCGAGTGGGTGTGTTTCACCGGCGGCGAGCCCCTCGGCCAAAACCTCGCCGCGCTGGCCGCGCGACTCAAGGCCGACGGCTACCGGCTACACATCGAAACCAATGGCGTCGTCGCCCCCACCCCCGCGCTCTGCGACCTGATCGACCACTGGACCGTCTCGCCCAAGGGGCACCCGGTCGTCGCCGGCTTCGCGCGCATTACCGAGCTCAAATACATCGTCGGCAAGGCCTTCCGCGAGGACCGCGTCGAGGAGGATCGCGCCGACTACATCTACCTCCAACCCGAATCTTCCGACCCGCGCTTCGTGCAAAAGGCCCTCGAAATCCTCACCCGCCACCCGCGCTGGCGGCTATCGACCCGCATCCACAAAACGCTGGGCTTACCGTGAAAATTACCGCTGTCGAAGCCCTGCACCTGCGCCTGCCCGAGGTGCGAGAAGTCGCCGACGGCAGCCAAGACTGCCTGATCGTCCGCGTCCATACCGACGCGGGACTCACCGGTCTCGGCGAAGTCGTCTCCTGCTCCTATGTCGCCCGCGCCGTGGTCGAAGCCCCGCGCTCAGCCCCCTTCCGCCACGGCTTGAACGAAATAGCCAAGGGCCTCGACCCCCTCGACACCGCCACCGCGCAACAGGCCATGACCGAGGGCA
Source organism: Gemmatimonadota bacterium (assembly GCA_002724215.1). Lineage (GTDB taxonomy): Bacteria > Latescibacterota > UBA2968 > UBA8231 > UBA8231. The sequence continues at coordinate 8,568 of PBOD01000157.1, forward strand.
CCCTGTGGTACGGCCCCGGCGGCGTCGCCCGCCATTGCATCAGCGGTGTCGATATGGCGCTGTGGGATATCAAGGGCAAAGCTGCAAACAAGCCCGTGCGCCAGTTGCTGGCGACCGATCCCGTCGATCAGCTCCCCTGCTACGCCAGCGTGCTGTGGCCGGAAAATCCCGCGCTGGTTGCCGATTCGGCACGGCAATTTCTCGCCAGCGGCTACCGCGCCGTCAAATACGGCTGGGCGCCGATGGGCCAGGACCCCGCGCTCGACGAAGCGCTGGTCGCCGCCGCCCGCCGCGCCTTGGGCGACGAGGTCGAACTGATGGTCGATGCCGGCCGCGTCTGGGACGCCGAGACCGCGCTGGCCCGCGCCAGCGCCTTCGCGCCCTACAACATCGCCTGGCTCGAAGAGCCGCTGGCGCCCTGGGATTTCGCCGGCTACGCCCGGCTTGCCGCACAGTCGCCCGTACCCATCGCCGCCGGCGAGGCATTGGCCCTCGACGCCGACTACGAGCGCCTGCTCGCAGGCGTCCACGTCGTCCAGCCCGACTTAGGCCGCATCGGCGGCATCACCCCCGGCCAGGCACTCGCCGCCGCCGCGAGCGGCCGCGGCGTCCGCCCCGTGCCCCACGCCTACGGCACCGGCGTCCTGCTGGCCGCATCGGCCCAGTGGGCCGCCGCCCTCGAGCAGCCCCTCACCGAATACACCCGCGCTCCCTCGCCGCTGGCGCAAAAGCTGGCCGACCACGGTATGGAATTCAAAGACGGCCTGCTGCACCTGAGCGACGCCCCCGGCCTCGGCGTCGAACTCGCCGAGGACATCGTCGCCCAATACCGGATCCCCTGATATGCTGACCCGCGAAGAAATTCGCCACTTTCGCCACTGCGGCTATCTCAAGCGCCCCGACGCCCTGCCCCCGGCCCTCGTCGCCGAACTCAAAGAGACCATCCTCACGGACAGGGCGGCCGGGGCGGAGCCGGTCGTCCGCGACGAAAACGGCCGCGTCGTTCGCCTCTCCCAGGTCCTCGACCGCGCCCCTGTATTCCACCAGGCAGCCACCCATCCCCCGCTCCTCAACATCCTGGGATCCCTACTCGGCCCCTGTATCGAAGTCGTCAAGAATCGCCACAACCACGCCACCCTCAACCTCGCCACCGGTACCCGCGACACCTACCACCGCGACGCCGTCCAGTGGTCCCGCAGCCTACTCAGCGCTATCCTCTACCTTGAAGACACCAACCTGGAAAATGGCTGCACCCAAATCGTCCCTGGCTCCCACCTCCTGCCCGGCCTCGACCTGTTGCACAAAGTCGAAGAAGAGCAATGGGTCGCCGAGAGCAACCTCCTATCCCAGGCCATCCCCGTGCCGATGTCCGCCGGCGACATCCTATTAATGGACGGCTTGGTTTTCCACCGCATCGGTCCCAACTACACCCAAAATACCCGCATGAGCATGACCCTCGGCTACCACAGCGCCGACGAATTAAGACCGGAAGAAGATCCTACACGCATCATAGTAAGCGGCACCCGTACCTACCGAGGCAACGACCGCAAACCCAACTAATTTGGATTTAACTAAGAATTCAGTACACTGAAGCCGAGCGAAGGTGCAAGGATCTGCCGAGGATGTTTTGGGTGGTGTGGAGGGGAAAGGGCCGCGAGCGTGTATGCCGAGCGGGATCGGCGGTAGTTCTGCAGGGTTGGGGAGAGAAAAAAAACGCAGTCCCGAGGGATTGTGACTCGCCAAAACACCCGCAGGCAGACCCCCGCACCACAGCGTCTATCGCACCCATCCTAAAGGAGCCATCCCCATGCCCAACGTAGCCGAAATCTACCACTTCGACGAACTCACCTGGCCCGAAGTAAACGAAGCCGTGGAAATGGGCAAAATCCCCATCATTCCCACCGGCGCCGTCGAACAGCACGGCCACCACCTGCCCCTGAAAGTAGACCACCTCTGCGCCAACGCCGTCGCCACCGAAGCCGCCCGCCTAAAACCCCACTACGCCCTGGTCCTACCTCCGGTGAGCTACGGCTATGTCCACCACGTGATGGACTTCCCCGGCTCGCTCAACATCCACCACGAGCACTTTGTCCAGTACGTCCTCGGCATTACCAAGAGTCTGGCCTATCACGGCTTCAAGAAGATGATCATCGTCAACGGCCACGGCTCCAACCACAACCTCGTCGATATGGTCGCCCGCCGCACCATCGTCGAGACCGACGCCAGTTGCACCTTCTGTTCGTGGTGGCAATTGCTCAAGGTCCATCCCGATTTCGATAACCAGTGGCGCGAAAGCGTTTTTCCCGGTGGTTGTTCGCACGCCGGCGAACTCGAAACCTCGATGCTGCTCTATCTCTCGCCCGAAAGCGTGCGTAAGGACAAGATCAAGAGCGAAATCGCCAAGACCAACCAGCGCGGCTCCAAATACATCTGGGGCGACCTCTTCGGCAAAAGCGCGATGGGATTGATAGAATGGACCAGCCAGTATTCGGACAGCGGAGTAATGGGCGAAGCCGAAAAAGCCACGGCCGAAAAAGGGAAAATCGTCTTCGAGGAAGCCAGCAAAAACCTGGCCGAATTCATCGAGGAATACCACGGCATGGAAATCGCCGCGCGCACGCGGCACCAGGCGCAGGAGCCGACCTTCCCGCTGTCGTTCCCGACCGACTAGGTCGGAGCCAGCGCGCCGTCGGTCTCCGCATAACGCGCGCCGCATTCGCCGCAGACCAGGTCCGCGCCCAGCTTGACGCCACAGCGGCACACCCAACCCGTCTGCCGCCCCGGCACCCCCGTGACCAGCGCGTAGGCCGGCACGTCCCGCGTCACCACCGCCCCGGCCCCGACCAGCGCATAGGCGCCGATGTCGATGCCGCACACAATCGTCGAATTCGCGCCCAGCGTCGCGCCAGTACCCACGCGCGTCGCGCGGAACTCGTGCTTGCGTTCGATAAAGGCCCGCGGATTGACCACATTGGTGAATACCATAGATGGCCCGCAAAATACCCCGTTCTCCAGCGTCACGCCCTTGTAGATCGAGACGTTGTTCTGTATCTTGCAGCCGTCGCCGACCACCACGTCGCGGTCGATATAGACATTTTGGCCCAGATTGCAGCCCTTGCCGAGCCGGGCCCCGGCCATCACGTGGCAAAAATGCCAGATATACGAGCCCGCGCCGATATCAGCCGGCTCGTCAATGCAGGCGCTCTCGTGTGCGAAATAATCAGCCATTGGACCGAATATAAATCTACCCCCATACCCGTCAACCCATTCCCTTAGGAGGAATAGATGAAACTCGTTACGTATAGTGCTGGCGGCGAACAGCGCGTCGGTGCCGTCGTCGGCGACGACAACAACCAGGTCGTCGATCTAGCCGCCGCCGACCGCGCGCTGGCGCGCCGCGAAAAGCGCAAAACCCACGCTTTTTTCTCCGACATGTTAACCCTACTCGAGGCCGGGTCCAAGGGCATCAGCGCCGCCAAGAAGGCCGCCGCGGCCGCGTCTGGCGCCAGCGTCAAACCGCTGTCCAAAGTTCGCCTCAAGGCCCCGGTGCCCAACCCGCGCAAGGTCCTCTGCCTCGCCGGCAACTACCAGGACCACATCGAAGAGGGCGGCGGCAAGATGGAAAAGCAGGACAAGGAGACCCCCCGCGTCTTCATGAAGCCACCGAGCACCACCGTCATCGGCCAGAACGACAAAATCCTGATCCCGCCGGTGGCCCGCTCGATCGACTGGGAAGGCGAGCTCGCCGTGGTCATCGGCCGCAAGGCCAAGGGCGTCAAGCCCAAGGACGCGCTCAAGTACGTCGCCGGCTACACCATTATGAACGACGTCTCCGAGCGCGACCTCAAGATCAAGAAGCGCACCGATAGCCGCCCGCGCGACGAGTGGTTCGACTGGCTCAACGGCAAGTGGCTCGACACCTTCGGGCCGCAGGGGCCGTGGATCGTCACCCGCGACGAGATCCCCGATCCGCAGAAGCTCGACATCAGCACCTTTATCAACGGCGAGCGCAAACAGCACAACAACACCGGGCAGATGCTCTACCCGGTCAACAAGATCATCGAGTACATCTCGGCGATCGTCACCCTTGAGCCCGGCGACCTGATCAGCACCGGCACCATCTCCGGCGTCGGCTCCACCACCGGCACCTTTATGAAGCCGGGCGACAAGGTCCAGATCGAGATTTCCTCGATCGGCGTGCTCAAGAATACGGTCGCCGCCAGTAAGAAATAGCTTGGACAACGAAAATACAGAGGGCCGGGCGGGCGGGCTGTTGAGCCGCGCCTTCCTGGCCCTCTGCTTCGTCTACTTCCTCAACAGCTTCCTCATCGCGCCCTTCTCGGCGCTGTTTCCCGTCTATATCGAGTCCGACCTCGCGCGCCCGCCGTGGTTTACCGGCTATCTGCGCGCGTTGATGCTCTTGCTCGGTGGCGTGTTTTCGCTGGTCGCCGGCCAGCTTTGCGACCGCTTCGGCCGCAAAGCGACGTTGACCATCGGCCTCGTCGGCAGCGCGCTGACCGGCCTGGTCTTCCGCACTGGCGATCCCTACGGGCTGACCGCCCTGCTGTTCTTCATGGGCGCGGCCAACGGTCCCTGGTCCACCGCCGGCCAGTCCATCCTTATCGCCGCCATCACCCCCGCGCGCCTGGGGTTGGGCGGCGCGCTCTACTTTCTCAGCAACACCCTCGGCAATTCGTTGGGCAGCCTCTGCACCGGCCTGGTCAAAGCCGACTACAGCTTCGCCGCCATCGGCACCGTCATGAGCGTCGGGATGCTCGCCGTCATCGCCCTGGCACTGGTTCTCCTGCCCTCCGACGCGCCGGGCCAAACCCAATCCACGCGCCTGAGCACCTGGACCGCCTATCGCCCTCTAATAAAACGCCGCGATGTCCACCTGCTGCTCAGCCTGCGCCTGACCATCACCACCTTCTGGGGCATGGCAACCCTGGCACTGCCACTTTTGATCTACCGCGTCAGCGCGAGCGAATCGCTGCCCGCCTATTTCGCCGCCGTCTCGCTAACCGTCGCCGCCGGTTGCCAGCTCGGCGTCGGCTATCTCAACGACCGCCTCGGGCGCACCGGTCCCCTGCTGGTCTCAGCCGCCGGCATCTTCTTGAGCGCCCTCGGCCTGGCGCTCTTCCACGACTCGCTCTGGGGTCTCTTCGCCTGCGGCACCGCGCTGACCGGCACTGCCTGGGCCGTCTCCACCGTCATCCCGCGCCTGATCAATGACGTGGCCGCCCCCGACGAAAAAAACCGCCTCGTCGGGCTCGGGCATCTGGCCTGGAGCGGCTCGATGGTCACTGGCAGCCTGGTCGGCGGCTATCTCATCGATTTCGACGCCGCCTGGCCGTTCTATATCGGCGCCGCGCTCTCCGCGCTGGGCTTTGCCGGCGCCTTATCGCTCTGTCGCCTGCTGGACAAAGCCGGCAAATAGGCGTAGACTAGCCGGATGCAAAAAATCCGCCTGTTCCTCATCACCCTATCTCACTTCTGCGTCGACAGCTACGCCACCCTGTTACAGCCGCTATTACCCCTGCTCAAAGCCAATCTCGGCCTCAGCCTGGCGCAGACCGGCTTTTTGGGCACCATCGTCTCGATCTGCAACATCAGTCAGCCGCTATTGGGCCTGTGGGCCGACCGCATGGCGCGGCGCTGGCTGGTCGTCGGCGGGCTGATACTGGCCACCGTCTTCGCCCCGCTGATGGGACTCGCCCCCGATTATCTCACCCTGGTCGGCATCCTGGCGCTGGGCGGTATCGGCGTCGCCGCCTTCCACCCACAGGTCTTTTCGCTTGCCGGCGAATTGAGCGGCCCCCGCCGCTCCTTCGGGCTGGCGCTCTTCATCTTCGGCGGCACGCTCGGCCTCGGGCTGACTCCCTTGTGGGCGCCGACCTACACCAACCACTTCGGCCTCGAAAACCTACCCTACGTCTCGATTCCCGGCCTGTTGTTCCTGCTCCTGCTCTTGCGCTTTATCCCGCTCGACAACCCCAACTTCGCCAATGGCAAGAGCAATGCCCAGTGGCGTAACCTCGGCGACCACGCCGGCCCGTTATTCCTGATCACCGCCATCGTCATCCTGCGCTCGGTCACCGGGCTGGGCTTCGGCACCTTTCTGGCACTTTTGGCGCAGGAGCGCGGCCTCGACCTAGTCGCCGGCGGCATTCCCTTAGGGATCTACAATATCGCCGGAGTCGTCGGCGCACTGCTAGTAGGTTATCTGGCCGACCGCATAGACCCCAAACCCCTGGTCTGGGGCTCGCTGCTTTTGTCGGTACCGCCGCTCTACGCCTTCATCTACGCCGAGGGCGCCCTGGCCAGCAATGTGCTGCTCTTTATCGGCGGTGGCCTGCTGATGTCGTCCAACTCCATCATGGTCGCCATGGCCCAGGAGCTCTCGCCGGAAAACACCGGGCTGGCCTCCAGCCTACCGCTGGGCTTCAGCTGGGGCCTGGCCAGCCTGACCCTGCCGCTGATCGGCTATCTCGGCGACCACATCGGCGTTGCCGAAACCTTGAAATACCTGGCGCTCTTGCCCATATTGACCGCAGTGCTGGCCTTTTATCTTCCCAGCCGCCCAAAGGACGTCACATGAGCCTGCTGATTCTAGAGCCCGCGCAAAAACAATTCTTCGCCGACAATGGCTACCTGTTGCTCAAGGGCTTCTACGACCACCAAGAAATGGCCGAGATGCGCCGCCAGTACCACGAATTGGTCACCGAAATAGAACCGCGGCCCCAAAACGTCAAATACTCGTTTATGGCCCCGCCCACAGACTACGCCCCCGACGCCTTCAACCCGCGCAACGTAGTCGGCATGATGGACCAGACGCTTGCCGGCGACTACTGGTTCGACCAGTTCACCGAGCCGCGTATCGTCTCGGTTATGGTCGACTTGCTCGGCCCCAACCTCGACTTCCACAACGGCAAAATCCGCAACAAGCCACCCGGCTTCACCTGCGACCAGAGCTGGCACCAAGACTGGCCCTACGAGCGCCACACCGAACCCGACCTCGCCGCCGCCATCACCTACCTCGACGGCACGGATTTCGAAGCCGGCGCCACCGAAGTAGCGCCCGGCAGCCACCTGAAAGGCGAGTATCCCACCGTAGAAAACAGCCACACTATTCCCGATGAGCACCTGGCCGACGACCATCCCGTGGTCCTGGCCGCCGAGCCGGGCGACGTCGCCGTCATCCACGTCCTCGTCGTCCACCGCGCCGGCCATAACTACACCCCACAGAGCCGCAACGCCATCATCAACGAATACAAAACCGCCGAAACCATCGACCAGTGGGGCAATCACTGTGCCTTCGCCGGCCTGCCTTTGGCCCGCAACGGCCAGTTGTTGATGCCGCGCGTGCAGCAGCACTGAACGCACCACCACCGCCACAGCGGGCGGGCCACACGCCCAGTAGATGGTAGCCGGCGCTGCCCGACCGGGCAGCGCGATACGCACCCGTAGACTCAGCACTTACCGCCACGACAGGAGCCAACGCATATGCACGCAGAATGGAAACCGATCTACTCCGCTCTGGTCACTGACATCATGGACCAGCTCGGCCACCGCGATCAGGCCATGACACCTGACATCCGCCCCATCCGCCCCGATGTCCAGATCGTCGGTCCGGCCCTCACCCTCGACGCCTATGCCAATACCGACCCCCACCCCGACCCCTACGGCCAGATCTTTGCCGCCTACGACCACGCCAACTCGGGCGATGTCTTCGTCATCGCCACCAATGGCGAGCAACGCGCCGGACTCTGGGGCGAATTGCTCTCGACCGCCGCTAAGGCCCAGGGCGTCGATGCGGTCGTCACCGACGGCGTCATCCGCGACGTGCGGCAGATGAACGACATGGGTTTCAACTGCTTCTGCACCGGCTATTCGCCGCTCGATTCGGCCGGCCGCATCATCACCGAAAAGATCAACGAGCCGATCCAGTGCGGCGGCGTCCAGGTCCATCCCGGCGATTTTATCCTCGCCGACTACGATGGCGTGGCGGTCATCCCGGCGGCGATCAAGGACGAGGTCTACAAGCTGTCGATGGAAAAATTGGAAGGCGAGAACACGGTCCGCGACGAACTCGCCGCCGGCGCCTCGCCGCGCGAGGTCTTCGACAAGTACGGAATTTTGTGAAGGCGCTTGCTCAGATCGTGGGCTGGGCCTGAGCAAACCAGTAGGAATAGAGATTGGCCCTTTGCAGCGAGATCCGCAACCGCACCTGGCGCCCCTGCAGATCCGCCAGCGGTCGCGCGAAATCCAGCGTCGCGTCGAGATAATTCCCCGCTCCGAGCGCCGCCGCATAGCCCTCGAGTGGCCCCCCCGCATCATCGGTCACTTCAACGCGCAGCCCACCCCGGCACTCGGCGTTAACGTGCAAAGTCTCTCCCTCGATCGCCAGCGGCTGCGTCAGCAAAAAGCCCTCTTCGTCTCCCGCTTCCACCGATGCGAAGCCGTCCCGCCGCAACGTCGCCAATCCCAGCATCGGCTGCTCGGTGCGCTCCACCGTTGCGAACTTTCTGCCCGTGTGCGCGCCCTGCACGCCACCGTAATACAGGTAGATCTCGTCGCCAACAACGATGAAATTCTGCGTAATCCGCGCCATGCCGTCCTCCCAGCCACCTTGCGCCCCCAAACTCAGAAAAGTCTGACGGTCGAGCACCCGCTCCCATTCGATCCCGTCGCGACTCGTCGCCAGTGACGTATCGATTGTGCCATCGACACCCTCCCTGTATACCCACACCATGCCCACATATACGCCCTCGTAAATATTCAGCGGCATCCCGTAAAACTGCGTCCCCTCCTCGTCCCATGCGTCCGCCTCAAACACCAACTCCGGCGCCGCGAAGTGCACCGCGTCGTCGCTAATCGCCCGCGCCACCTTGCGCCCGCCCGCGCCCATCCGCCCGTAGGCCACGTATTTCTCGATCGTCGGATCCCACACCAGCGACTGCGTCGAATCACTGCCCTTGGCGATCACCGGATTGTTGCCGCAGTCGGTCCAGTGCACGCCGTCGGCCGAAAACGACATCCACATCCCGTCGCCTTCTCCCTCGCCCCAGATGGTCTTGCCCTTCCATTCCATATAGGTATCGATCCCGCCGTGTTCCCAGTAAAAGCCTTTATAGCGCCGCTGCGGGTCCGGATCGCGCTCGTCGTAGAGCACGGCGATGCCCTCGCAATTGGTGCGTCCGATCTCGACGATATTGTTGGCGGCCGAGCCTTCGATCTCGACCTGGTCCAGTACCGGCTTGTCCCAGTGCACGCCGTCTTGCGACGTCGCATAGCCCAGCAGCGTGATATTGCCCAGCGCTTTGCGGCCGCGCACCTGGAGCCACTCGCCGGCCTCGGGGATGGTCAAATACCACATCTTAAACAGCCCGTCGGCCGGGTCGCGCAACACCGTGCCATAGAGCGAGGCCATTTTCTCCCAGGGGTTTTCGCCTTTGAGGATAGGATTTTCGGGATGGCGCACAGGCTGGTGAACCCGGCGGTAGAGTCTTTCGATCCGGGTCACTTTGCGCATATCTAAGAAGAGCTGGCGGTGGGGCATAGTTTTTCCTCCTGTCGCTTGGCGTCTGAATATGCCGCTTAATCCCCCGGGCAACAATAAAAATGCCCCCGCCGAGATCGAATCAAGGTCTTGGCGGGGGCGCCCTAAGGAGGATTAGGAGGTATTTCAGGACCTTTGCAGGTCCGGCCCACACTTAGTTGATCGGCACCCCCTGACAAACATTGAGAAAAAGTTGTGCAAAAGGCGAAAATGGGCATTTTTTGCCTCCAGCAGGCGCTACAACAACCAGCCCCATTAACGCATCAAGCACAATCTTGTGCAAAATTACACCTGCGCCAACGCCTGTGCAAAATCCGCACACAAATCCTCCGGCGCTTCGATCCCGCACGCCACCCGCACCAGATCGTCCCCCACGCCAATCGCCGCGCGCTGCGCCGGGCTCAGGCTCGAATGCGAGGTGGTCGCCGGCCGGGTAATCAGCGTCTCGACCCCGCCCAAACTCGGCGCCGAGGCCGCTAATTGCACCGCATCGACCAGCCGCCGCGCCGCCGTGATTCCACCCCGCAACTCAAAATTCAGCACCCCGCCCGCCCCAGCAAATAGCCTCTGCGCTCGCTCGTATTGCGGGTGGTTGTCCAGGCCCGGGTAACTGACCTGCCCCACCTGCGGCTGCTCGCGCAAAAACTGCGCTAATCGCAGGCCATTCTCGTCGTGCTGTCGCATCCTCAGCGACAGTGTCTTCAGGCCCCGGTGCAACAAGAAACAGGCGTGCGCGTCGAGACTGCCACCGTAGTGATTGAGCTTGTGGGTCATCGCGCCGATGTGCTCCTGCGAACCGATGGCCACGCCGGCGACGATATCCGAGTGGCCATTGAGATACTTGGTCGCACTGTGCAACTCGATATCAAAGCCCAGCTCAAGCGGGCGAAAATTGCAGGGCGAGGCAAAGGTATTATCGATTAGCGACACCAGGCCGTGCTCACTGGCAAAGGCCACCACCGCCTCCAGATCCGCGACCTCGAGCAGTGGATTGGTCATCGTCTCGACGTAGATCGCCTTCGTTTGCGGCTTCAGCCTCGCCGCCCACGTATCCGCTGCATTGCCGGCGATAAAGTCGTGGCCGATCCCCAGTTCCGGCAGCTCGTGGCTGATTAAGCTGTGCGTGCCGCCGTAGAGACAGTCCTGGATCAGCAGATGGTCGCCGCTCTTGAGCAACGCCAGCAGCGCGGTGCTGATCGCCGCCATGCCCGAGCCGGTCACCAGCGCCGCCTCGCCGCCGGCGATCGACGCCAGCTTGGCGTGGAGGGCGTTGTGGTTGGGCGTATTGCTGAGCCGCATATAGCGGATATCGTCGTAGCCTCCACCCTCTTCAGCGACAAAAGTCGCACTCTGAAAGATCGGCGTGACCACCGCGTTTTCGACTTTGTCTTCCTCGCCGGCATGGACGAGGCGAGTCTGGATATCCATGTATATCTTCTTGTTTCATGTATGCAGAAACTGTCGTGATTCTACTTGTAAAACAGACCGATAATTAACGATCAAACGCGCCGCAAGCGCTTCAACAACGACTCCACTCGATCGACTTGGTCCTGCGACAATTCTTGCAACAGCGATCGAATCTCATCTTCATCGACCAGCCCCTGTTGTAGAAGAATCCCCACATAGTCGAGATCTTTCTCGCGCCCGGCGATCATCTTGCTGATCGCCAGATCGGCCGGATGTAGACACAGACCCGTGATGCCCCCGGTATTCTCATTGGACACGGCCACCAACCGCTCCTTCCACCCCGCGGGCAAGACGGCCGTCTCCGGCCCGACGCCATGTGCATAGTAACCGAATTGCTCGTGGAAAGGGGAAAGCTCGCCTATCGACCCGTCGATCAAATCGGCCCGCTCCGGAACCGCCGCCGGGTAGGTATCGACCTCCCGCGATATGAGCAGTTCTTCAGGAGCATCGGGATACGCACCGAGAATTGCCATACTACCAAGGATGATCAACTCATCGGCCTCGGCTATACTGCCAGCCGCCCGTATCACATGCTCTAGCTCTTTACGCTGCACGCTCGGACCAGTCTTTGTATATGGCCCATCGCTCGCGAGGGGTGAGTACGCCGCAAAAAGGCGTACTCTGTCTGAGCCGTTGTCCCGATTCGGACTCGTCGAGCAGCATGTCCCGCACCTGGCGCCAGGGCCGATCCAGTATTTCCAACCATTCGCGGTGCGCGGGCGCTTGGCGCTCCTCATACCAGCGCCGACACCTCTCCCTAGCCTGCACCAGGCCGGTGCGATTGGGATCCGCATCGATCTTTGCGACAATAATCCGCGCCAGGGCCAGGCTGCGCTGGTCGATTAGAGCATGCGTTTTCATGGCAATCACTCCTGGCATATAATGTAACAAGGCCCAGGTCGATTATCTACGCGGATGTCATCCGGCCGCGTGCAAAGTAAAACCGCGCCAAACCCAAGAGCCCTTTTGGCCAAACCGCGTTTTATCGACGCCCCCAACGGCAAGCATTGGATGCAGCAATACACCACCGACGCCCCGCCCCCATTCCCGTATTGATGGCGAACGATGGCGCACTCTACTGGACCGAGCCGGCACTGTAGTACTTCATGGTAGGGCGAATCGCTCGAGCAAGCGCTCGTAGATGCGGACAAAATCCCGGCGCCCATTGTCGCGATTGTAGAAGTAGCACATCGGATTGGGATTGAGCTCGAGGATGGTCAAACCCTCGGCGCCGTAGATCAGGTCGATGGCGTAAAAACCCAGCTGGTAGACCGCGGCCACCCGCCGCGTCAGTGCCCGCAATTCTGCCAACAAGCCCTCGTCCTCCACCCGCACCGCGCGCCCCTCTGCCTGGTGCAGCGGATTTAAGTCTCCGTCCACCGCGCCCGCGCCTTCTTTGCCATAGGCCAACAGCAACTCGTCGCCCGTGGCGACGACCCGGTACTCCGGTCCCGGCACGTATTGCTGCACCAGCACTACATTGTCGAGGAAGGCGCTATGGGTGCAAATCGCCTCCAGGCGCCGGGCCAGCGCGCTGGCGTTTTGCTCCAGGTAGACCCCTTGCGCCAGCGAGCCGAGATTCTTCTTGACCACCAGCGGAAAGGCAAATTCTGCCGCCACATCCGCGACCATCTCCGCGATCGTCGCATGGGTCTTATAGCGGTCGAAGCGCGCGTCGGCCAGCGGATTGAACAGCTTGCGCGTGGCGGGCATCGGCAGCTCGGCCGCGACGAAATCATCGTACTGATAGGCTTTGTCCTCGGCCAGCCGCGCCTCGACGTAGTCGTTGAACGGATGCTTGTTGCGCCAGAAGCGGAAGGGGCGCCGCCCGCCCGCGATCTTGAGCCGAGTGCCGTCCTCGGAGATCCACTCGCACGCCAGGCCCCGGCGCCGAGCCGCCTCGGATAGGCACTCCAGATTCTCCAGCGCCATATCCTCGGTGATGCCGTCGCGCTCGTAGGGCAGCTCGAAAAACTCCCGCGCCCGCGCCACCAGGTGCAAAGACCCCGTCGCGCAACCCCGCCCCTCGCGCCCGGCCAGATCCAGCGCCCGCTTGCAGGCCGCGCCGCTCGACGGCACCACCTCGGCCGCGAGCCCGTCCGGCACCAGCGCCAATAGCTCGTCGGGCGCGACCGCCCTGGGATGGTCTGACGTCGTCAACACCATCCGCTCAGCCACCGGCGCCAGCGCCCGCAACAAACCCGCCGCATCGTGGCTTTGCCCAGCGCCCAGCACCAGCACCCACCCGCTGCCCAGCCGACGCAAATCGTCGGCCAGAGCCTCGGCACTGGCCGGGTTGTGCGCGCCGTCGAGCAAGACCAGCGGCTTGTCCTGCACCACCTCGAAGCGGCCCGGCCAGCGGTGTTCNTCCACGACCTCGCGCAGTGCCTCGTCTTCGAGCGGGCCAAGCANNACCTCGGCTGCCCGCTGCACCAGCTGTGCNTTTTGCCCATAGGTCGATGGNCGGCCCGCCAGCTTGCTCAGGGTCCACTCGCCGTCGGCAAGCNGCAACTCGATAGCGCGCTCCGCNCACGTCTGCCGCACCAGNGCCAGCACCCCCTCGTCCTGCGTCGCCGTCGTCACCAGCGTCCGTCCCGGTCGAGCGATGTGCAATTTGTCGGCGGCGATCTCCACCAGCGTGTCGCCCAAAAACTCCGTGTGATCCAACCCCACCGACGTCAGCACCGCCAGCTCGGAATCCCAGGCGTTAGTCGCGTCGTAGCGACCGCCGAGACCGACCTCGAACACCCCGAAGTCCACACCCTGGGCGGCGAAGGTCCACGCCGCCAATCCCGTCAAAGCTTCGAACTTGCTGAATGCTCCCAGACCTTCGCGCGCGAAGTCGCGGGTGCCGTCGTCCAATCGCGCCACCGCCAGCGCCCACGCGTCTTTGCCGATAATCTCGCTATCGACGCGGATCCGCTCGCGCTGCGTGTGCAGGTGCGGCGAGGTATATAGCCCCACGCGATAGCCCTGCGCCTGCAATAGGGCGGCGAGCAGGCTGGCGACCGTGCCCTTGCCATTNGTGCCNCCNACGATAATTGAGCGAAAGTCGCGCTGTGGGTCGCCGAGGCGGGCGAGCAAGGCGCGCATGCGCGGCAGATAGTGTGCCAGCGGCCCGACCGCCGCCCGGCCCACTTCCCAGTCGGGTAGGGCGTCTAAGTAGCGCTTGGCGCGAAAGTAGTCCATGTCAATCAGGGGATGATACTCAACCGCCGCGAGTGTGCATCTCGCGGTGGGGATCGGCCTGCAGATCCGCAACCTGGTAGAGCGCGCCGCGCTGCGGGTCGTCGCGGCGCTCTTCGGCACTGCGATCGGCGCGCGCCCCCCAACCGGCCTGGAGCTTCGCCAGCAAGTCCTCTTGGCCCTCGCGCAGCCACGGTTTGAGATCGATGCCCTGCTGCGCGTAGAGGCACAAGTACCACAGGCCGTCGGCCGTCAGCCGACTGCGGTCGCAAGCGCCGCAAAAGGGCTCGGTGACCGACGCGACGATCCCGAAACGCGTGCCGTCGCCCAACCGAAAGCGCGCCGCCGGCTGTGCGCCCCGACCCTCTTCGCGCTCGATGGGACCGTAGAACGCCTCCAGTCGCGCCAGAATCTCCACCTGCGCCACCACCGCGCCCTGCGACCAGTGCGTGGCCCCACCCACGTCCATGTACTCGATAAAGCGGACCTCCGCCCCGACCNCNCGCCCAAATTCCAGCAGATCCACCAGTTCGTCGTCGTTAAAATCCCGCATCACCACCGAATTGAGCTTGAGCGCGTCGAAACCGACCGCCGCCGCCGCGCGAATCCCCTCGATAACCTGCGCGTGNACGTCGCGGCGCGCCAGCTGCAAAAANCGCTCGGGCCGGAGCGAATCAAGGCTGACCGTAACGCGCTGTAACCCCCCCGCCTGCAGGGCCTCTGCGTGCCCGGCCAGCTGTGTGGCATTGGTCGTCAGCGCCAGATCCTCAACCAGTGGCAGCGCCGCGATGCGCGCCACCAGCGCGGGCAGATCCGCCCGCAACAGCGGTTCGCCCCCCGTCAACCTGACGCTGCGCACCCCCAGCTGGCAAAAGGCATCGACCGCCCGCTCAATCTCGTCAAAGCCGAGCAGGTCCTCCTTGGGCAACCAGGCGTAATGCTCCTCGGGCATGCAATACTGGCAGCGCAGATCGCAGCGGTCGATGACTGAGACGCGCAGCGAGCCCAGAGGGCGGCCCAAAAGATCGCGGACGACGGTNGTGGCGGGAGTTTCAAGCGACATAAGCAACAGGTAGANCAGGCAATAACTCTATGTGAGAAGNGATTTNAGAATATAGGCAATCCCTAGCCGCGGGCAATGGTCGATCCCGGCCNCTCNATCCTGCAACGCNGCTAAATTCCCCTTCCTTGCCGCAGCCNGNCTNCCGTACAATATTATTGGGTCTTTTCACTGNGCACCGAGAGGGGTTTGATGAGCGCCACCGCCGCCGTCCANGACATGCTCGCCGGTCAGGACTACGTCGCCGACCGCCAGATCGCCATGGCCGTCCNCCTCGCCCGCANNCTCCAGCGCCCGCTGCTGGTCGAGGGACCCGCCGGCGTNGGCAAGACCGAAATCGCCAAGGTCATGGCCCGCGCCCTCGACACCGAGCTCATCCGCCTGCAGTGCTACGAAGGCCTCGACGCGAATTCGGCCCTCTACGAGTGGA
>PBOD01000158.1 GCA_002724215.1 Gemmatimonadota bacterium
GGGCAGCTATATCTACCGGCTACACTTGGAGACCGAAGAAAAGGAGGAGCATACAGGTATTCTTTCCGTCGTGTATTGACATCCGGACATGCTTTCCGACACATGTTGAATTGTCGGCTAACTTCGACAAAAAACACTTGACGCATCAAAGCTCATTATTTATTCATATTACTGCAAAAGTAAGGCGTCACAAATTCTGTGGCGCACGATTGGATGCTGTCTTATTTTTAGTAGTAATGTATAAACGTTTGTTTATACAAACTTTCCACACCTCTTGTAAGGAGGGTAATTCACCATGAAAAAGCTGACCAAACTTGGTTTGGCCGCTGTTCTGGTCATGGGCCTTTCGAGCATGGCCTTTGGCCACGCGCCTCCCGGCGAACTCTATTTCGCCGTGCAGTTCCCCGATGGTCTGACGCCCACCATGGACGGAGACCTCTCGGACTGGGATGTCGTGCCGATCGATCCCTATACGATTCGCAACGATCGCCTCTATTCTCCGGTGGCCGATATTCAGCCCGTGGGTCGTGGCGAAATTGATGTCAGCGACATCAATATTCGTCATCTTATCGGCTGGAACGAAAGCGCCAACCAGCTCTATTTCATGTCTGAGGTTTTTGACAATGTCCATAATGCCGACCGCGAAAATCCCTCGGCATTCTGGCAGGACGATGCTTGGGAGGTAGAGGTCAACCCTGACCATACGCCGACCGAGGAACACAATCTTGAGGGTGAACCGGCCAATAACTTCAGCTATAAGTGGGCCGTGCCCCCGGTTGAGGGTTCGTATCAGTACTATCGCCCGGTGAGCGCTCTGGAGTGGCTTGTCGACGGCACCGAGTGGGTTAATTTCGGCTGGGGTTTCGACGGCGAGCAGTTTGGTGAGAGCACCTACTATTACGAGTTGGCCATCACGCCAATCACCTCGTTGCCAAACGACGCATCGGCCACAGCCGACCAGGCCGTGGTTTTCGATCTCGAAGAGAATGAGATCATCCATGCCTCGCTGGTCGTCGGCGACTTCGACGAGCCGTGCACCGAGTGCGTGCTTACGAGCTATCAGGGCTTCTGGACCATGTCGCCAGAAATGTGCTGCACCGCGACGAATGACTTGGTCCTTGCCGAACTCGAGCCCTCGCTCGAAGGCGCTGCCCCGACCGCGGTCGAGGATGTCAGCTGGGGCCAGATCAAGGCCGCCCAGTAAGCGCGATGTAGCAGCAAGCGCAGTAATATAAAAACCGGCTGCCCCAAGTGGGGTAGCCGGTTTTTTTGTGCCACCGCGATAAATCGCGGTGATGGTTGCGCGTCGGTTCGGGCTGTACCCGACGCGCTAGCTCTCGATCATCTCCTGCATCTTATTGGCAACCCAATCAATGGCAATATCCGCCATCACCCGCCCCTTCTTGCCTGTGGCGTGGTCGCGAGCCCCCTCGAAATACACCGGATCGCGCGGGCGGTAGCTCTCGCTCTGAATGTCGAGATTGGCGGCCTCGTAATCGACCCCCTTCCAATGCACGTTCTCGGGAAACGCGGCCATCGCGAACGAGGTCTCGAATTCGGCCGCGTGGGCCGGGCAGTCCTTGGTCGCCATCAACTCATCGACCAGGTCTTTCGAATACGCAGCCCAATAGGAGGAAAACTGGATATCGATCCCCAGCTTCGCGCTGAACTCCTCGACCTGATTGCCCAGCGGCCCGTTGCCGGCGTGGCCATTGCAGATAAAGATGTGTTCGATGCCGTGCCTTTTGAGCGACTCGCAGATATCGTAGGCAACGGCGAAAAAGTTCTCCGGGCGCAGGCTCAGCGTGCCGGGAAACTCCATCCAGTGTTCCGAGATCCCCACCGCCATCGGCGTGGCGACGACTACCTGCGGATAGAGCTGCAGCGCAGCCTGGTGGGCGACATAGGCTGCGCTGGCGGTATCGTGCTCCATCGCCAGGTGCTCGTTGTGCTGCTCGGTACTGCCGGTGGGCAGGATCGCCCCCTTAATCAAGCCCTGCTCCAGGCGCTCGCGCACGTGGCGGCGTGTAAGCTTCCAAAGCCGTACTTCTTCTACAATCATCGCGAATTCATCCTTTCTCCAATGGTTTGGTTGACACTCGATCGCGCAGACCCTATCATGCAAAATTAATCGCCGCGCGACAACTCTTTACCGGGAGGCATCCCATGCAAACCACTGGCGTATTCACCGATTGCCGCAGCCACTGGAAAGGCCGCATCGGCTCTGCGGCCGTATCCCTCGCCAAAACCCAGGGCGGTGTCCTGTCCTTCGGCAGCGATGGCCCCGATCGCCACCACGGCCTGGCGCGCACCGCGCTAGACTTCGCCGCCCGGGTGCGCCTGGTCTGCCGCTCCGAGGCAGGTAGTGCCGACTACGGCGAGTCAGTCCTGATTCGCCAGGAGAACGACCCCCAGCCCAAATTCCACTTTCTCGAAGAAGGCGCGGTGCGCCTGGGGATGCGCGTGGCCTTCGATCTCATTGACGACGCGGGCCACTACCACGGCGATGGCCGCCAGGACCTCTGGCTCTACCCCGAGGGCGATCTCCACTGCACCTTTAGCCTGCAAATCATCGATCCCATCGGCCACGGTCCGATCCAGGACGCCCACGTCGAGGTCAAAGGCGACTCCGCTTACACCCGGCTGCGCGTCGGGCCCGAGCGCATCGTCCGCCAGGGCGAAATCACCCGTCCTTTCGGCGACGCGCTGGCCGAGCGCGCGATCATCGCCGAGAGCGAGCAAGGCCTCTGCGCCCTCTACTGGGCGCGCGATGAAGGCCACGCCTGGCAGGGCAGCGACCACGGCCCGACCCCCCCTTTCTACGCCTCGCACTGGCCCACCGGCATGCAGCAGTGGGCGCGCGGCGGCATGGGATGGGCTTGCCACGGCGAGACCGCCGGCCTATACGCCTCGGTATGGGAAGAAGGCCCCACCGCGCGTTTCCACTGGCTGCGCGACGCCCGCCTCGAAGCGCACGACGAGGGCCAGGCGACTTTCACGGCGACACTGGTCGCCTCACTCGCCGCCGACGCCAAAGATCTCGAGCGCCGTATCACCGCCGTCCAGCACCCACTTGAGCCACAGGTTGCCGGCGGTGTCTTCCGCTGCTACACAGACGAGGACGGCACCTACGAAGTCGGCCAGGGCGACCCCACCGCCGCGCAAATCACCTTTCCGCCCGATCCCCAGGCCCGCACGGTGCGCCTGCGCTATTTCCGCCGCAAGACCGACCCGCGCCACCGCGGCGGCATCCGCGCTACGGTAAACGAACAACCAATCCCCGTGCAGCTCGTGTCCGAGGGCGAACTCACCGACGATATCTGCGTGCCGATGGATATGTCGCACAAAAACGACTCTATCGACGACGCAATTGTCGCCGCCCGGCTCGATCGCGACCGGCCAACCGAGATCCGCATTGAGAAGACGCCCGGAATCCAGGCCACCTACCAGAGCGAGATCACCGGCCTCGACCTCAACCGCCGCGCCGGCAACCACCGCGATATAGCCGTATGGACCAGCCACAACCAACACGCCCCACTGCTCGAATTCGATCTGTTCTCTGGCGCTGTCCACCGCTTGACCGCCCACGACCAGACCGAGCCGGTGCTGTGGGAAATGCCCATGGCCTTTTTTAAATCCTGCGGCATTTCCAAACACCACTACCTAAACCAGGTGCGCGAATTTCGCCTCGATCAAAATGGCGCGGAAGTCGTCTCCCTCTACTTCCGTGCCACCAACCCCAACCAACGCGCCCAATCCGAAACCTGGCTCACCATTCCCTACGATCACCCACGCCCACGGCTGGAAGTCAGAATGAAAATGACCGTCCTCGAGGAATGGGACGCCCAAAACGCCGAATTCTCCGATATCTTCCCCTACCCGTCGCGACTGCCCGAGACCTGGTTCCACGATGCCGTACTCTTCGTCCAGCGCGACCGCACCTTCCTCAAACCCAGCTTGCGCCCCGATCTGAGCGTCGGCAGTGGGCCTGACAGCGACGATCCGCGGCTGTTCTACGCGCTCTATCCGTCGCACCGCGGCAATGTCCTCGCCCTCTTCGACAATCCGCACCATCCCGAACACAAATTCCACTACTCGGTCTGCGGCAATTACGTCGATGTCCACGTCAACTACTCGGGCTACGATATGCCCCTGCCCGCCGGCACGGCATTCGAAGTCCGTTATATCTGCGAGATCTACGGCGACGAAAACACCGCCATAGACCAACTGAAAGACATCGGCCTGCGATCCTGCGAGGCCGGAGATCTAGTTATCGAATAATCCAAAGGAACCAAAATGTGCTCTATCTACCCCCTCATCCTGCTAGCGACTGGTGCCCTGGGTGCCAAGTCGCCATCCGAGCAGTACGAAGGTTTTACCGGCTATTGGCTCAAAAACGACCGCGCCGAAGCCTTCGCCATCGCCTCTCCCTATCCGCGCGTACTCGCCTTCCGTCTCGTTGGCGGCGAAAACCCGCTCCACGTGAGCAGCGAATACGAATATGTCGGCATCCGCACCTGGTTCTTCGAACCCACCCAAAACCGCCAGTCGGGCATGCCGGCGCTCAGACCCGCTACCGCCGAGCGCATGGGCGCACACGGCTTGCGCCTGGTCGCCGCCCCCGACGACAGCTCGGGCCTGCAGCTGACCATGGAACTATTCCTCGATCCCGCGCTACCGGTGCTGCGCATCCGCCACGGCTTGACAAACCTGCGCGACGAGCAGCGCCGCATCGCGGCCTGGGCGCTCAACGTCATCCGCCCTGACCACGGCGTCGGCGTCACCCCCTGGGGCAGTGTCCACCGCCGCAGCTTGCTGTTCTGGCCCGACACCGAACCCAATGAAATTGGCCTCCATCTCGGCCCCAAGGCGCTGGCGCTCGACTACCGCATTGAGCCGCAGAACCGCTGGCAGAAGATCGGCACCAATACCGACGCCGGCTGGATCGCCTACGTCTGGAACGAAACCGCGCTCAAATCCACCGTCGCCCACGTGGCCAACGCCGAATATCCCGAAAACGGCGGTACGGTGACGATGTTTAATTCGACCTCCGAAGTCTTCGACGGCAAACCGCGCTTCGGCGAGATTGAAAATGTCGGCCCCTTGAGCGAATTGATGCCGGGCAACACCCTATGGATGGAACAGGAATTGGAACTGATATCCGGAATTGAGGCCGACGACCCCGAGCGCTGGGTGGAAATCCTCGGGGCTGTGGAGGAGGAATGAATCGCCGGCGGACACCAGCGAGCAATGGCTACCAGATTCTCGCCACTCCGCTCAGTGCGCCTCCAACCAGGTCTCGCCCATGCCCATCTCGACCTCGATCGGCACCTGCATCGGCATCGCCTCGCGCATCTGTTGGGCCACCAGCGGCGGCAGTGTTTTTATTTCGTCGCGGTGCAGGTCGAAAACCAATTCGTCGTGGACCTGCAATAACATCGCCGAGCGGTACTGCCCCTCGCGGATCAACTGCTGGATCCGGCTCATCGCGATCTTGATCATATCGGCGGCCGTACCCTGGACGCGGGTGTTGATGGCGTTGCGCTCGGCCCCCTTGCGGGTGGTGGCATTGCGCGAATTGATGTCGCGCAAATAGCGCCGGCGCCCCGTCACCGTCTCCACAAAGCCCTTGTCGCGCGCGAATTCCACCGTCTCGTCGACATAGCGCTGGACGCCGGGGTATTGCGCGAAATACTGCTCGATCAGCTCAGCGGCGGCCTTGCGGGTTATATCGAGGCGCTCGGCCAGCCCGAAGGGCGAGATGCCGTAGATGATGCCGAAATTGACCGTCTTGGCCTGGCGGCGCATCTCGGGAGTGACCTGCTCTTCGGCGACACGGTAGATCTTCATGGCGGTGGCGACGTGGATATCGCCGCCGTTTATGAAAGTCTCCACCATACCCTCATCGGCGCTCAACTCGGCGGCGATCCTGAGCTCGATCTGCGAATAGTCGGCGGAAAAGAGCACATAGTCGTCGCTGCGCGGCACGAAGGCGCGACGAATCTCGCGGCCCTGCTCGCTGCGGATGGGAATGTTCTGAAGATTGGGCCGATCGGATTTCATGCGACCGGTGGCGGTCATCAATTGCTCGTAGTTGGTGTGGACCCGGCCGGTCGGTGCGAAGACCGAGCCGGGCAACTGGTCGACATAGGTCGATTTGAGCTTGGTGTGCAGGCGGTAGTCGAGCACCTGCTGCGCGATCTCATGGCGGTGGGCTAGCCGGCGCAGCACCTGTTCGCCCGTCTGGTACTGGCCGGTCTTCTGCGTTTTGCGGGCGTTGGGATCAAGCGCCATCTTGTCGAAGAGCATTGCGCCCAGCTGGCTGCCAGAATTGAGATTAAAGCGCTCCCCCGCCAGCGCGAAGACGCGCTCGGCGGCCGCCTCAATCGACTCCTGGAATTGTCGCGACAGCGCCTCGAGCGCCCCGGTCTCCATGCGGATGCCCTCGTGTTCCATATCGACCAGCACCGGCAATAGGGGCGCTTCGACCTCGTAGAAGACCTGCTCCTGACCCATCTCCGCGATCTTGGGTCGCAGAATTTCGGCCAGCTGGAACGTGATATCCGCGTCCTCGCAGGCATATTCGGCCACCTGCTCGACCGGCACCTGCAAAAGCGTCAATTGCTCTTCGCTCTTCTCGCCGATCAACTCGGAGATGGGCTTGGGCTCGTAAGCCAGCAGGCTCTTGGCCAACTCATCCAGGCTGCGCCGCAGCTCGGGCTCGGCCAGCGTCGCCGCCAGCATAGTATCGAAGAATGGACCCTCGACCCGGATGCCGTGCCAGCGCAACACGCTGAGATCGTATTTGAGGTTGTGGCCGATTTTTTCGATCTGCGCGTTTTCTAGCACCGGGCGAAATTCCTCGATAATTTTCAATACTTCGCCGCGATCCTGTGGCAGCGCTACGTAGTACCCGCTGTGCGGCACCCACGAGAATGCCAGCCCGATCAGCGCGCAGCACCGCGCGTCTAGACCGGTGGTCTCACTGTCGAAGCAAAAGGTCTTCTGCTTCGACAATTCCTCTATCAGCGCCTGGCGCTTTTCCGGGGTATCGACCAGCTGGTACTCGTGTTCAACCTCTTGCAAGCCCTTGAGCGGGCCGCGCGCCGCACCCGGAGAGCCGTCGAAGTCGTCGCCCAAAAGTCGCTTGCCAAAGGTATTGAATTCCAGCTCGGTGCAGAGCGCCTGCAGCTTGTCGTGGTCCCATTCCTTGAGCGCCAGGTCGTCGACCCCGATTGCGAGCGGCACTGCAGTCTCGATGGTGACCAACTCCTTCGACAACAGCGCCTGTGCCTTGTTCTCCTCAACATTCTGCTTCTGCTTGCCCTTGAGCTCATCGGTGTGCTCGTAGAGATACTCAATACTACCGTATTTTGCGATGAGCTTTTGCGCGGTTTTGGGACCGATTCCGGGCACGCCGGGCACGTTGTCGGAGGAGTCACCCATCAGCCCGAGCACGTCGATCACCTGCTCGATCTTCTCGATCTGCCACTGGTCGAGGATCTCGACCACGCCGAGAATATCGGCCTCGTCGCCGCCGCGACCGGGCTTGTAGATCAGCGTGTTGTCGGAGACCAACTGGCCGTAGTCCTTATCGGGGGTGACCATATAGGTGCGGAAACCCGCCGGCTCGGCCTGTTTGGCGAGGGGGCCAATGACGTCGTCGGCCTCCCAGCCCGGCGCGCGAATCACCGGAATATTGAAGGCCTCGCACAGCGCAAACACATAGGGCAGCGCCTGGCTCAAATCCTCGGGCATCTCCTCGCGCTGGGCCTTGTATTCTTCGTAGAGCTGGTGTCGGTGCGTCGGCTCGGGCGTATCGAAAACTGCGGCGATATGCGTGGGCTTGCCCTTTTCGATGATCGACAGCAGGGTGTTGGCGAAGGCGAATACCGCCGAGGTGTTCATACCGCCGGAGGTGAACCGCGGGTTGCGGATCAAGGCGAAATGGCCGCGATAGGCCAGCGCCATGCCGTCGAGCAGAAAGAGAATTTTCTCGTCTGAAGCCATAGGGATCCCTGAATGTAATGAATGCGGCATAATTAACTAAACAAATGTGCATCGATCAAGCGCGAGTTGGGGCCGGGCTTTATCTTTATACCCCATATGACCGACACCGACGCCATAAACGCCACCAGCCGTAGCCTGCGCCAAGCCTGGGGGCTGGACTTCGGCCGGGTCCGCGCGCTTATCGCCCGGCTCGATGCCTGGCATACCCACGACGAGTTGGTCGACGGCACCGGCCTGTCGCATCGCTCCGTTGGCCAAGTCCTGCACGCGCTCGATACCTGGTTAGAAAAAGACGGAGACCGCTTGCGCCTCGCCGCCGCTGATCTGGCAGCTTTCCGCACCGCCTCCGCGCCACACATCAAACCACATCCCCCACATATAGCCCGGCAGCGCCTGGCCGCCCTGCTCGCCGACCGCCCCGCCCCCGACCTCGACCTCGACCACGTAGCTGCCACCGCCGAGACGCTACTCAAGCGCGCACAGCACATCGCCGCGACCTACGATCTGACCGGCGCGCAAATCCTCTGTCTCGGCGACCACGACCTGACCAGCCTGGCCCTGGCCTGCCTGCTGCCCGATCTGCGCATCGCCGTCGCCGATGTCGATGAGCGGCTGCTGGCCTTTATAGACCACAGCGCCCACGCGCACAAACTCGACATCACCACCCACTTCGCCGACTTCCGCCTCGAACTCCCGCCGAGCCTGGACAGTAGCTGCGACCTCGTCTTTACCGATCCACCCTACAGCCCCGATGGTATCAAACTCTTCCTCCAGCGCGGCATTGCCGCGCTCAAAGATCACCCCTACGTCCGCCTGCTTTTGGCCTACGGATTCTCCGAGCAACACCCCGGCCTCGGCTACAAAGTCCAGAGCGCCCTCCACGACCTGCGCCTTACCTCAGAGAGCATACTGCCCGACTTCAACCGCTACGACGGCGCCCGCGCCATCGGCGCCCGGAGCGCGCTCTATACCCTGCGCCCTACCCGCCGCAGTCGACCCGCTGCCGTAGCGAAGATGCGCACACCACACAGTGGGGCCGCCCGGATCTATACCCACGGCCGCAGTGCAGAAGAGGCGCAAGCCACCGTCCCCGTCAAAAGCACCGAAGCCATACCCGGCGAGTGGCCCGCTCGCGCAACCCTGCTCGTCGGCGAGTGGCCACAAGAAAAACAGGCCACAGCCAAGCGCCTGGCCCTCGCCTCCTATCTCACCGCCAGCCGCACCGACGGACCGCTCCGCGTCCAACACCTGGCGCTGCAACTGGCCCCGCACTACGACGCCTATTTGCCCCGCCTATTGCTGGCCAGCCAGGCCCAAACCGTGCTGGCGATCGTCGACCAACGGCACGCCACCGAGTTGACCGGCCCGCTACTCGCACTCATCGAGTGCAAATACCGGCTCATCAGCCGCACCAACAAACAGCATATCGCCTGGATTCTCTGCGAAAAACAGCCCACGCCCTACGAAGACGCTCCTCGCTTCGTCCTCCGCCATATCGCCGACCGGCCCAAAGCCCGCCTCGCCAACGCCTGGCGCGAGGGCCTGATCGCCTGGCACAAAAAACAGGGCACTACCCTCACCAAAAACCAGGCACGCGCATTGATAAGCCAGACCCGGATCGGCGCCCTATGCGGCCAACACTATCTGACCGAACTCCCCCTGCACTCGCTCGCGGACCTCATAGCAGCCGCAAAAGCAACGATCGCAGACTAGGACGGATCGGATTTGAGCTCCCCTATTGGGAACGGGCGATCGGAATGATGCAGAAGCACAGGACGGCCATCCTGCCCCCTACGACCACGGCACCTCCCCCTCCTCCGCCCCTTTCACATACAACCCCGCTCCCTCGCGCCGACTGAATGGAAACCCGCTCTTGCGCTGCGGCGGATTTTGCTGTAGCTCGCGCAGTTTCCCCTCATCGACCTCAATCCCCAACCCGGGCTCGTTCCCCAGCACGATAAAGCCGTCCTCGATCGCATTGTCAAAAGTCAGACAGTGCTCCCGACCCGGATCCACCACTTCCATCGCCATGTGATTGGGCAACGCCGCCGCCAGATGCGCCATATAATTGGCCTGGCAATTCATCATCGACACCGGCAGCTCGTAGGCATAGGCCAGGTTGGCCACCTGGCGGCACCCGGTAAAGCCGGTCGTCGCCGTCGAGACATTGAGAATATCGACCGCCTCGTTGTGGATCAACGGATAGACCTCACCGATGCTCTTGAGATTTTCGCCGGTGGCCACCGCCGCCTTGATATGGCGCGACACGAAGCCCAGTCCATCGTAGTCCCAACGCCGCGCCGGCTCCTCGATCCAGGTGATATCGTAGTGCTTTTCTATTTCACCCATAAAGCGCACCGCCTGCTTCGGCGACCAGTACTCATTGACATCGATCATCAACCGCGGCCGCTCCGCCGCCACCGACAGCGCCTCGCGCATAATGCCGATGCGGCGCAAATCCGCTTCCATATCGAGCCCGATCTTGAGCTTGCCGCTATCGACGCCGCGCTCGGCCAGACGGCGATAGAAGGCGAAGATCTCGTCATCGGACAGACAGTAGCCGATGCCGCTGGCATAGGCCTTGGTGCGCCCCTCTAACGCGCCGAAGGTCTGCCACAGCGGCTCCCCGGCAATTTTGGCCTTGAGATCCCACAGCGCCACGTCGATCATCGCGATCGGCCCGCCAACGGCGGCCAATCCCCCCTTGTGCGCGAAATCGACCATCTGGCGCCACAGTCCGATGACTTGGCGGGGATCCTGACCTTCCAATAGATGGAAAAAATTCTCGACCCCACCGCCACCCGGCGCAATACCCGCAATGTCTTCGTCGGTCTCAATCCACAGCAGGCTCGCCGGCATCAAATCCTCGCCCGACGGGTCGTTGGCATCGGCGATGGGCCGGTCCATCTGCATGATGTAGTTTTCGACGCGATATCCTGTAATTTTCATGCCCCCACTCCTTGCGCCGCCTCAGCCCGCTCCGTTGCCGTGGGCAATACTTCATACAGCCCGGCACCGGGTCTGCGACCGAACGGGCTCGGCCCCGCGCCAGCGGGGACCGCCTCTACCGCTTGTCGCGCCAGCGCCTCGCGATCGATTTCGAGACCCAGGCCGGGCCGGTCTCCCAGGATCGCCCAGCCGTCTTCGATTTTTATATCCGACGTAAACACCCCATCCAGCACCAACGGATCGACGACTTCCATCGTCATGAAATTCGGCATCACCGTGGCCAGGTGCGCGTGGATCAATCCCGGCGAGCCACCCAGCGTAATCGGCAACTCGTAACCAAAGGCCGCGTCGGCAATCTGTAGCGCACAGCTGATTCCGGACATCCCGTAGCTGACCTGGATCACATCGGCAGCGCGGTGCTGAAAGTAGGGCAGGAAATCGCCGAGCGTATCGAGGTTTTCGCCCGCGCATACCGCGGCGCGCACGCCGTCCTTGACCCGCCGCAAGCCCAGGTAGTCCCAGCGTCGGGCCGGCTCCTCGACCCAGGTTATATCGACGCGCTCTTCCATTTCGGCCACCTTGCGGATCGCCTGCTTGGGCGACCAGTACTCGTTGGCGTCGATCAGCAACATCGGCGCGTCCGTTTGTTTTGCGAACACCGCTGCCATCATCTCCAAGCGGCGAATATCGGCGTCCTGATCCAGACCGACCTTGAGCTTGGCGTTGCGGAAGCCGTGGGCGCTGGCCATGCGTCGGTACCACATCTCCAGATCCGCGTCCGCCATCGGCAGCCCCAGGTCGCTGGCGTAGCAATGAACTTTTTGTTTCGAGCCACCCAACGTCTTCCACAGCGGCTCGTCATTGGCCTTGGCCTTGAGATCCCACAACGCCATGTCGAGCGTGGCGATGGCATCGTTGGCCAGCCCGTCGTGGCCGCCCTTGAAATGCTTGTCAATCATCCGTTTCCACAAGCCCTGTACCCGTCGCGGGTCCTGCCCCACGAGCAGTTGATCGACCATGTCCTGCATTTGCGGCCGCACGCCACCGCCCCCTAGACCGAGGCCGGTCAATCCCTCGTCCGTGTGCAATTCCACGATGCACCCGCTGCCCTTGACCCGCCCCGAAGGCGAGTTGGCATCGCCCATACGCCGATCGAGACCATAGGCGTAGAGGGTGCTCTCCATTGCCGTTATTTTCATCGCATCACACCGCCTGATTGGCTTCTTCGTAGTATTTGTTGATCCCCGGCACCTCGCTCATCCCGTGCCACACGCCACGAAATAGCGTGCGCCGCTTTGCCGGAAACGAGGCGACGACCTCAGCTGCCGGACAACCCTTGCCCCACTTGGAGTTGACCGTGTCGTAGCAGGTAAACAGGCTCAACCGATCGCGCTCCGCGTTGGTCCAGGTCGTGCCCGAGTGGCACAATCCTTCGGTAAAAATCACCGCCGAGCCGGCGGGGCAAGCGTAGCTCTCCCACAGCGGGCTGTCGCGTTGGCTCCATGCCTCGGGCCGCGGAAATGCCGCCTTGTGGCTGCCCGGCAGGAAGAGGGTCCCGCCATCGCCCGCAGCCACCTCATTCAATTCCCACACTACCCGCGTCAGCCCCGAATGCACCTTGCCCGGCTGCATCTGATAGATGTGCGAATTGCCGCGAAAATTGAAATAGCCGCCACCGCCGTGCGGACTGAAATTGTCGTGGCCGGCGCTGCGGTGGCTGGTGTACGTGTGGTCGTAGCGGAAGCCATAGCATTCTTCGCTGGCCAGCGCTTGGTGCGACAGAATCTCATTGAGGACCCCCACCACTGCCGGGTGATCGAGGAGGATCTGTGACGGTCCACCGTGGTTGTCGCGCTCGTCGGGTGGCAGGCTGTCGCGCTCGTAGAGGAATTTCATCTGGTGCTCGCGAATCGGCCCGAGCTCTTCTGCCGTCAGCAGGCCGGGCAACGCGAGAAAGCCCTTCAGATCGAAAAGATATTTCTGCGCGTCGGTCATCGCGATGACCGTCCGGCCATCGGCATTGGTCGTCGGCAACAACGTCAAGTTTGATCCTTCCAGTTGAAAACCACGTTGAGCATGTTCTTCTCTCGATGGTAGGCCATCTCGTAGGCCTGAACCATTTCGGAGTAATGCAGGCGGTGGGTGACCAGCCGCTTGGGCTCAAGCCGTCCGTCCTGCATCAGCGACAGCACGTGGGCGCAACGCTGATCGTTGTCAAAGCGGTCGCGCCCCGTTGCGGGATAGATATCGCCGGCCTGCTCGCTGACCGCGATCAGCGAAATACCCTTAAAGTAAAACCAGCGCATGTCGAGCGGATTGAAATCCAGCGGCTCCTCGCCCCGCCCCGGCAAACTGACGATCGATACCCGCCCGTTGGGCCGCACCGCCTGCATCGAGGTGCGCAAAGCCGGCCAGGGGTTGGCCGTCAGGATCACTAGATCGATCCCCGCCCCAGCGGTCCATGCGTCGAGCTTCGCCTCCAAATCGGGATCGTCCGATAAAAACGCCTCGTGTGCCCCCATCTGCTTCGCCATATCCAGCCGCACCTCGCTATTGACCAGCGCCACCACCCGCGCCCCGAACAAAGGCCCCAGCGCCACCGCCCCCAGGCCCAACACGCCGACCCCCACCACCGCCACAGTCTCCCCCGGCACAAAAAGCGCCTTGGTATAGCAGTGCATACTCAACGCGTACAAATGCGAAAATACTGCATCTTCCGCATCGATCCCATCTGGCACCACTACGATACTCTCGCTGTCTCGCGCGATATAGGCCGAAGCATGCGGATGCCGCGAAACCACCCGATCCCCGACTTTAAACTTCGTCACCCCGCTCCCAATATTTTTGACAATCCCCAAATTGCTATCCCCTACCCACCGCGGATAATCCGGCGCCCCCGGCACCTGCTCCGCCCCCTCATAATTGCCCCGATCCGTCCCAATCTTAAACCCCGTCACCTCAGTCTCGACATATATCTGATCCGCCTCCAGATTATCCCCATCCAAAACCAGATCCTCAATCCGCAAATCGCGCGGCCCGTACAACATCGCAATCTTCATAACACACCTCTCTCCACAGGAATTTTCGTTATAGCGCCATACCAGCCAGTCGCAGAATGCAGAGTAGGGCGCAGGGGCAAATGCTGTCAAGGCCCAAGTCTGCAGCTCGACCGATCCACTCCCGCTGCACGTATGGGTGCCCGTCTGGAGCACTGCGTTAGAACGCCGCCCCCAAGCCCACCCCGGTTGGCCCTGTTTGGCCCGTTGCCCACCCCCGACCAGCAGGTCCAGCACCTTCCTATCAGTACGCTCGGAACTCCGCCCCAATCTCATCCACGCTAACCGGCCGCCCCAACTCCGCCGAGCGGATCACCGCCAGAGTACACCGCACCGCATGCACCCCCTCCTCCCCCCCATAATCCGGCTCGCGATCCTCGACGATGCAATCGATCAGGTGATGCACCTGCTGGATATGCCCCTGACTGTAATAGGAAATATCCGACTCCCATACATCATCCCCTCCCTCATCGAAGCGCAAACACCGCGCGTTCTCATCGCCCCGATGCAAGATCAAGTGCTGCTGCTTGCCCTGCCACAACAAATTGTGACCGCCCTCGCCCAACACCTCAATCTGCCCCTCTTCCCCTATAATCGTCGTGCTGAATCCCCGCATATAGTCGTATTTGCCATTGAGCCGCTCAGCCCGCATCCACACGCCCTGCATGCTCTCGTCCTGGTATTTCCAAGTGATCAGCGGAATATCGACCTCAGCCGCCGCGTAAGGATCGTGCGCCGCGCCGCTGCCACTGGCTCCGCCGGCGGCTTTGACGGCGTAGACCTCGGCGATGGTCTCATCGAGAGCGAAGTACTCGGCGGAGGCAAAGAAATGCA
Organism: Gemmatimonadota bacterium; assembly: GCA_002724215.1. Taxonomy (GTDB): domain Bacteria; phylum Latescibacterota; class UBA2968; order UBA8231; family UBA8231. The sequence goes on from PBOD01000158.1 coordinate 14,850, forward strand.
CCGCGTGATCGAAAATCCACGGATAGGCGCCGCCCCCCGATCGGGCGGGATCCACCCGCCAGTTGCGATCGGGCGGTCCGGTGTAGACGCGGGCCTTTGCGCGCTCGATCCAATCGCCGTGCCGCTGGCGAATCTGCAATGGGCGCCCGATCTCCCCCGCCTCGATCAGCGCGCGCGCCTTTTGGTGCGAGCTGATAAAGACGTAGGTCTCGCCCACGACCACCCGCACGCCAGACAGGGTCGCGGCCCGGCATACTGCCTCCCCCTCGCCGACGAAGCGACAAAAGGGCTTTTCGCAGTGCACGTGCTTGCCGGCCCGGACGGCTTCGAGCGCCATCGGCGCGTGCAAATGGGTCGGAGTGGCGATATCGACGACGTCGAGATCGGCCTCATTGAGCATATCGCCATAGTCGGCGTAGACCTCCTCGATGCCGTTTTCCTCGGCAAAGCGCAAAGCCCGCGCCTGGTCGAGGTCGCAAATAGCCACAACCGCGGCCCGTGGGTGGCTCAAATAGCCCTTGAGGTGCGAGGTCGCGACCAGCCCCAGGCCGACCATCCCGACGCGCAGCGTTTCCACCACCTATAGTCCTATCTCGTGGCGCAGCGCCTGGGTGTCGGCACACCAGTTACCGACATTCCAGCGACCAAAGGCCCCCAAGCCCCCGCGCTCGTCCGGCCCAAAATAGACCGGAACGTGAATGAGCGACAAGCCCTCGTGCCCGCGCGCCTGCTCCAGCGCCGCCGCCAACTCTGCGGGCGACCCGCCACCAGCAAGCGCTTTAACCCCACCGACCGCCCCGGCGAGCGCCAGGTAATCGACCACCACGCCATCGTTGGTGCCGCACTCGGCCCCGTACTGGGCTATTTGCAGGCCCGCAATCGCCCCCATGCGCCGATTGTCCAACAACACGATGCAGCCCCGCGCCCCGTGCTCNACGCCATCGATGAGGATCTGGGGGTTCATAGTGAAAGAGCCATCGCCGCAGATCGCGACTCCGTAAAAGGGCTGTTTACTCACCGCGGTCGCCAATAGCGCCGAGGCGGCAAAGCCCATATAGCTGGCACCGGTCTCGGTGAACGTCCGCCCGAGACGNTCATCCTCAACNACCTGGAAGCCATTGGCCTGCACGTCGCCGGCGTCGAAGAAGCAAACCGCATCGCCGGCGCGGGCCCAGTCGCTAGCCGCCTTGATCGCCGCCGGTTGCGTCAATACCTCGCGGCGCCAAACCTCGTCGTATAGCACCGGCGCCGCATAGCGCTCGGCCTTGAATGCGTCCCAGGCTCGCTTTTTTTCGCCGCAGGCGGCAAGCCAGGGCACAGGCGTCCCATTAGTGTGCCCGCCGGCTTTGAGCTGCTCGTTCAAAGAGGCCAGAGTAGCCGCAACATCCCCCACCAGCGCAATGGTCTTGCCGTAGTGGGTAGCGGCCTCCGGGTCGGCGTTGATATTGACCACCCTTTCGACCTTGGGATAGCCNGTNCGCGACGAATCGGCCTGGCACACCGCGCGCGANCCGACCGCCACCAGCAAATCCGCCTCCTCCATCGCGTAGTTGCCGCAAATTGANCCCTTGGANCCGCCGACGGTCATATTGCGCGGGTGGTCGTAGGGCAAGACTCCCGACACTAGCGGACTGGTCACCGCCACCGCGCCGGCCCGGTCGAGGAATTCAGCCAGTTCCGCCCCGGCCCCGCGCGCGCCACCGCCAACCTTGACGACCACGCGCTCGGCCGCCGCGAGCGCCTGGACCACTTCCTGGAAGCGCCCGCCGTCGGCCGCCGGTCCCAAAGCCGGCGGCGCGCCCGTCGGCAATTCATCCAAATTGAATTGCGGCAGCGCGGCCGGCTGGGTATTGAGCGGCAATAACAAGAAGAACGGCCCCGCCTGGTGCGGGTGATCCACCGCGTTGAGCCCGCGCCGCAGCGCGGTGGGCAATGCCTGCGGCGTGTGCAGCGAATAGGTCCGCCCCAACGCGCCGAAGAGCCGCAGAAAAGCATGCTGCTCGGAGCCGGGCACCTGCTGCATATTCGGTCCCTCGTCCTCGGTCGTCTCGTCGCCGAGCAAATACCACACGCCCAAACCGTCTGAGCNCGGAGCAATGGCCGCGGCCAGAGCCTGTAGCGCACCCGGCCCAATCGAGGTCACCACCGCCGCCTTCTCGCCGCTGACCCAGCGCAGCGCCGTCGCCGCATGCGAGGCTTCNATCTCGCTGCGCACCCCGCACACCCGCAGCAATCCGGCTTGCTGGTAGATCCGCAAAACCTCGCCAATCTCGGTCGAGCCGTGCCCGAAAACGCAGAAATAGGTTTTGACGCCCTGCAACAACAGTCCCTGGACCAGCGCTTCGGACACCGTGGTATCGATGCGACGCCCCAGGGTGTCTGCTGTCAGCGCCCGATCCATACCGCCGGCCGCCGCGATCTTGCGCGCGTGTTCAAGCCGCTGTTCTGCCACTACCGCTACCGCCGCGTCCATCGCTAAAGCTCCAGATGTTGCCGCAGACAGGCCNCTACGGCGCCAGCCAGAATCTGCGAACCCTCATCGGTGAAATGGACCCCGTCCTGCGTNAGAAGCCGCGCTTTGCCCGCGCGTTCGACTACGGCAAATAGATCGTCGATCGGCACGTCCAACTCCTCGACGACACTACGGGCCGCGGCATTGTAAGCCTCGACATCGGCCTCGAAGCGGTCGAAGCTCTTGTTCTTATGGTGGAGTTGTTCGTCGACCGGCGTGGTCTGGGCCCAGACCACCGCAACCTCGCCCTGCAGGCGCATCAAAAGCTGCCGTACATTAGCCGCGTATTCCTCCAGCGGCACATTCGGCCCCGCGCCGAAAGCCCTTTTCAAATCGTGCAGACCGCAATTGACATGTANAAGGTCCGGCGCGCGCGCCAGCACCCACTCGTCGAGATGCGCCAGCACATTGCGGCTGTCGCCGCCATTTTGCTCCGGCACCCAGATCTCGACCTGGCCAGAGAGTGCCGCCATCACATGGGCCTGATAGCCGATGCGAATCGAATCGCCGATGAGGACGGCGCTTTTCACAGCCATGCCTCGACTACCTCCTGCGTCTTCGCCACGCCCTCCCACTCGTCGCCCGGGCTNGAGAAAATCAGCGAATACGGNCCGNCAAAGGCCGCATCCCTAGCCAACTGCAGGCAGCGATCGAANTCGGTGCGATCCATCTGCAATTCCTNGCGAAAATCGGCCTTGGCGTGCACCGAGGTNGCCCGCGGCATCAGCGCCGCCAGTTCGTCGTATTTGTCGGGTCCTTTNAAATTGCCAAAATCGACGCACAAACCCACNGCTCCTTCGCACAAGTCGAGAATGGCATTNAGCGCCCCGGCCCTGCCGCCNANNGCGCGGAAGTTCTCNGTGATCACCCGCAGGCCCANCTGGCGACCGACACCCGCCAGATGCCGCAGGCCCTCGGCGCTGATCTGCACCGCCTCCTGATCGCGCCAGTCACCAGCNGCCCCCGGCTCGGCGTCGCCGGCGATGACCCGCACGCAGCGCGCGCCGCAGCGGGCGGCGATTTGCATCCAGGCGCGGATCCAGCCGATCTCTCGCTGGCGTTGATCGGGATCTGGATGCGCAATATCCCCCGCATCAATCAAGATGCTGAACAGCTCGATGCCATTTTCGCTTAGCGCCTGCCTCAGCTCGTTTATATAGCCGTCGTCGAGCCGCGGGAAGTGGAAGTGGCAGATCTCCAGCATGCCGATACCGCGCAGGGCCAATTGCGCCGGCAATTCCAACAGGGCGATCTCGCCCCGGCCATCACCTTCCAGCACCGGTTTCCCCGCCAGATCGGGCCATTGGTACATCGACTGCCCCAGCGTGCGGTGCAAACTCCAACTCGA
>PBOD01000159.1 GCA_002724215.1 Gemmatimonadota bacterium
GCGGTGATGGCGGCGATTGCGGTGACGACCCTCTCCCGCACATGCCTCCGCACCTGGTGATACCCGTTGAGGATATCGCCCCTGACGATCATGAAGCCGCCTTTGCCGCCATTGACGGCGACGGCGATGGCAAACTGAGCCTGGCAGAGATCGGCAATGCCATGCAGGCCTTCATGGAAAGCCACGGCGGCCCCATGGGCGGCGGTGACAGAGGCGAAATGATGGATCCCGAATGGCCCTCGACCGAATGCAATGGCAATACGGGCAATGAAATCACCCGCGAGTTGACCGGCGCCGCAGGCAGCAACGCGGTGGCCATCAGTCTGCCCTCGGGCCGCGAGGCCGGCTGCTTCAGCATCGAGTCCGACGCCGCAATCGAAGTGCAGATCATCGAAGAAACCGATCCCCCTGAGGATCCAGCCCCGGTGATGTGGCACTCCGACGACGGCGAAGAATCGCTCGCCGATCTGGTCCTCGAAGAGGGAATCTACCATGTCGAGATCATCAGTTCCGACGACGAAAGCGCCGCAATCACGGTAGTCTGCGTCGACTATCCCGCAGAGTAAGACCCCATCCGAATGACCCGCGCGCGGCAAGCGCCGGCCCTCGCGGCCGGCGCTTCTTTATTAGTTCTGCAAAATTTTGGCGCTAGAATTGCCCCGCATTATATTGTANTAATACCGTCGCAGCGACGGATGCTATGAGAGTTTTCCCNTAAGGCATCTATGAGAGCATTGCTGATTGAAGACGCCCNGGGCANGCGCAAGCTCGTAAGCACCATGCTNCAGGGCATGGGATTTGCGGACGTGATCGAAGCCAGGGACGGGGCCGAAGGGTGGAAGCGCCTGACCCAGCACGAGGTCGATATGGTGCTTACCGATTGGAATATGCCGCGGGGAGGAAACATATGATTGAGACCGCGGNACCAGAGCACAGCATCCCGCGCAGCCAGTACAAAAACGAAGTGCCCCAACTGCGCACCGAACTGCTCGCGGCNCAGGACCAGCTAGCCCACGCCCGCTTCCCCGTCCTCGTCGTCTTCGGGGGCGTCGCTGGCGCCGGCAAGAGCGAGACCATCAACCTGCTCAACCAGTGGCTCGACCCGCGCGGCATCGTCACCCATGCTTTCGACGCACCGTCGCAGGAAGAGCGCGAACGGCCCGAGTACTGGCGCTACTGGCTATCGCTGCCACCCAAAGGCAAGATCGGCATGTACTTGAGCGGCTGGTACGAAAGCCCGCTGCACGACTTCGCCTACAGCCGCATCGACCGCGCCGCCTTCGCATACAAACTTGACCGCATCGCCGCCTTCGAGCGCGAATTGGCCGACGACGGCGCCCTGCTGCTCAAGTTCTGGATCCACATCGACAGAGCTGCCCAGGAGCAGCGCCTGCGTACGCTGGAGCAGGATCCGCTGACGAGCTGGCGGGTGACCCCGCGCGAAAAGGAAACCTGCGCGCGCTACGACGATTATGCGNAGGGCACCGAGCAGCTATTGCAGCGCACTGGCGCGGTCCCGTGGCAGGTGGTCGCCGGCGCCGACCCCAACTTTCGCACGCTGACGGTCGCCAGCGCCATCAGNGGCGCTATCACCAAACGGCTGGCGGGCGAGCGCAAGCGCCGCCAACAGGCGGTGTACGCGGACGAACTCGGCGAACTGCCCCGCGTCCCCAACGTGCTGACCCAGCTGGATATGAACCAGCAACTGGCGAAGAAAAACTACCGCCTCCAGCTCGAAAAATACCAGGGNCAGCTCTATCNGCTNGTACAACGGGCGCGCGAGCAAAACCGCTCGACCATTCTGGTCTTCGAAGGCGCCGACGCCGCGGGNAAGGGCGGGGCNATCCGCCGCCTGACCGCCGCCCTGGAGGCCCGTGACTTCCAGGTAATCCCCATCGCCGCACCGACTGATGAAGAGCANGCCCAGCCCTATCTCTGGCGCTTTTGGCGGCATCTGCCGCGCGCCGGACGGGTCACTATCTTCGACCGCAGTTGGTACGGCCGGGTGCTGGTCGAGCGCATCGAGGGCTTCGCCTGCCGCGACGAGTGGCAGCGCGCCTACTCCGAGATCAACGATTTCGAACGCCAGCTNGTCGAACACGGCATAGTCCTCGCCAAATTCTGGATTCACATCGACAAGGACGAGCAGTTTCAGCGCTTCAAGGACCGCCAGGTCACCCCCTACAAACGCTGGAAAATGACCGACGAAGACTGGCGCAACCGCGAGAAGTGGGATCACTACGAGGCGGCGGTCGATGATATGGTCGCCCGCACCGACACCGATTGCGCGCCCTGGACTCTGGTCGAGGGCAACGACAAGCGCTTCGCGCGGGTCAAGGTGATTCGCACACTGTGCGAACGGCTGCAGCAGGCGCTGGACGCTTAGACGGGTTCAGCGCCCTTCGCGNATCTGCACCGGCGACGCCGCCAACCCGTCCANTTGCAGCAACTCACCGCTCTTAGGGTNGGCCTGCCCGAATGCCAACACCCCGGTNGGGCACGACTGTACGCAAGCGCTGCAGCGCACGCATTCGGGATCGGCCATCGGCAAACCTTTGTTGGCAAAGTTCATGANNTCGATGCCCTGGTGGCATACCGCAGTGCAGACATTGCAAGAAATGCACTTCTTCTTTTCGGCGAAGATGCGGAAACGGCTGAAGCGCGCGTAGACGTGCATCAGTGCCGCCAGCGGGCAGGCGAAGCGGCACCACACCCGGCCGCTGAACCAGAAATACGCCCCGTAGCCGACCACCCCGGCCAGCATCAGATCTATCGCCCAGCGGTAATTGAGCTGNATGCCGAAGATCTGCCAGCCATAGAGCATGCCCTCGTAGAGTTCGCGCATCCACTGGCCGCAAGCCGTAGCCGGCCAGATCCAGCCCGCAACCCGCCCCAACAACATCACCACGCACAATCCCAGAATCACCTGCCCGATGATATTGAGCTTGTTCCACACCAGGCCGTGCGGCATCTTGTGTCGCTGGGTGTCGCCCAGCGTTTCGGCCAGCGCGCCGCAGGAGCAGATCCAGCCGCAATAGGCGCCCTTGCCCCAGAAGTAGATGATCAGCGGCAATAGCACAAAGGTCTGCACCACGCTGATCGCCAACCACCACCACAGCGGCTCGCCGCTGAATACATTCCACACAAAGAGCGGCCAGGCCAGCACCAGGCCGAAAGCTCGCCAGTACTCGCGGCCATGGTCGTAATCGACCTGCGGGAACAACGCGTCGGCCAGGCCTTTGGCCCAACCCGTATCGAAAACGCCGTTGTGCCCCAGATAGGGCAGAATGATATAGGGCAGCAAAAACAGCGGCACGATCTGCACCGCGCCCAGCGAAAGAGTCTGCCACTTGACATAGGGCGTCTGCCGCCGCGCGATCCGCTTGTAGCCGAAGACGATAATCAGCAGCGTGTAGATCAGGCTGTACCAGAAGCCGGGTTTGCCCAAATTGAAGGTCAGCACGCCCAATAGCGTCGATAAATCGTTCGCCTGCGCCGACAGCCCCTGCATCAGTTCGGGGATATTAAAAGGGAAGAGCTGGCCGGCCTCGAAGGCANNGGTCAAATCGCCGCCGGCCTTCCAATTGTAAATAAAAAAGCACAAGGCCATAAAGAGCGAAAAGCTCCACCAGTGCCGGGGCCGCATCTCGCCGTTGATCTCGACCCCCGAGCGGCGGAAAAACTCCAGCGGCGCCTCGCGCCCGATCATCGCGAATACCGCATCGTTGGGCAGGGTGTGCTCNTGTCCCTCGGCGTCCTTGAGCGAGGCGGCGGCGTCTTCGATCGCCAGCAACCGGCTGCCCATCATCAAGGTAATCGAGCCCTGCTTGCGTCCCTCCTCCATAAAGTGCCCGCTGCCAGTGGTCACCCGCTCCGACGACGGCGTGGCCACCGCCACGGGCGCCATCGGGTCGGCCTCCAGCATCGCCAGCTTTTCGATATTCTCCGGCTTGGGCCGCGAGAATTCGGGCTTGCGGTACGACAGGGTCACCCNACCNCCGCACTGCGCGATGGCGATGGCCGTCTCCAGCGCGCTATCGCCGCCGCCGACCACCAGCACGTCGCGATCGTCGAAGTCGCTGGGGTCGTGCAGGCGATTGAAAACTTTGTCGCGGTCTTCGCCCGGCACGCCCAGCTTGCGAAAATTTCCCGAGCGCCCAATTGCCACCACCACCCGCCGCGCCAGCAAATTCTCTCCCTGCGGAATCTGCAATTCAAGGTGGTCGCCGCGCTTTACCACCCCTTCCACCCGCGCCAGCACCGGCTCAATCCCCTGCCCCAGCGTCTGCTCCTTCAACTCAGCAACCAGCGGTTCCTTGACCTCGGACTCGAAGCAAATCTGCCCCGCCGGCTCCATGTCGGTCGGATAGGTATAAATCGGCTTGCCCNTAGGAAAATTGACCAGCGTCGAAAACGGCTCCGTAGCCTCCAACAACGCAAAGTCCAACCCGGCCTCCCGCGCCTCGAGCGCCGCCGACATCCCCGCAACCCCTGCGCCTACGATCGCTAGATCCAGCACGCCCTCTTGCCCACCGCCCTTGAATCGCCCATTAGATANGATATGCCGNACCGCCCGCGCCCCCGTATCCGCCGAAAACTTCAACAGCGGAATCCCGGTCAGATCGCCGACGATATACAAGCCCGATATATTACTCTCCCCATGGCCATCCACCTGCGGCAGTTTTTCCACCATCCCCGCCGGCCACCGCGTGTGTAACCAGTGCATGTACTTGCGCAAAAAGTTCATACCAGCCACCCGCAGAACAAGATTGATTCTCCCCGTACTTCTGAAGCCGCACAGTCCCGAGCGAGANGGGCCAGCACAGCGGTTGCAATGACTCGGCGCCCGACCAAAAGGCACTCCACACTCAAACTGCGAAAAAAATCAACGCAGCAACGACATCGTCCGCACCTNGCTAAACCCCACCTCCGGCATCTCCAGCCGGCACCAATAGGTCCCGCTCGCCACCGGCGCCCCCCCCGTCGTCGCGCCCGTCCCAGCGCTGCAGGTAAAGACCCTGCGGCCGATCTCCATCGACCAGCACCCGCACCGGNTGCCCCGCGGCATTGTACACGACCAGCCGNACCGCGCCGGCCACCGGCAACGCGTATTGGATCTGCGTCTGCGCATTGAACGGATTCGGGAAATTTTGCTCAAGCGCAAAGCCGTCGGGCGTGGTGTCGAAGGTCTCCTCCACCGCCGNGACCGGTGCGATATCCTCCGCACTGAGGATGCCCTCGCCCTGCCAGATGCGGGTCTCGGGCCAATAGGCCGCCCAGGCGAACCACATAGAGTTGTAGGCCGGCACCTGCTCGAGCTTGCGGCCAGCCAGCGGGCCGGCGACGGCCTCACCGAGCATATTCCAGCGCGATCCCGTCTCGACATCCACAAACTCCACCGGCAACGATCCCTGTGGCTCGACGGCATAAAAGCTCAACAAATCGCCATCGACCCGGCNGAAATAGCTCAGCGCNGTGCGCGACGCAGCGTGGTAGATGGTGACCATCAGATCATCGCCGACAACGTCGTTNATCACCGCCCCATCCGGCATCGCNCGAAAGGGATAGGCCTTGGTCTCGCCACCGCGGCATAACCCCACGACCATATCCTTGGTCTCGAAGCGCTTGTCGAGGGTGCCGCCATTGGTCGAAGGCAGAAAAATCAGAAAGTCGTTGGTATCGCGGTAATCGCCCCGCGCGCTGANATAGGGATACGACTGATACGCTCGCTCGTTGTAGGGCGGACGCTCGCCCGAGTAGCGCTCCCAGCCGGTGCTGGCTTCCACCACCGTGGTGGCGGGGTACATCNGCTGCCACATCNCCCAAGTCGTCTCGACCACCGGCATCANTTCGAGGCGCTCGCCGGCCCGCTCGCCATTGATGGCGGTGTAAATCATCTGCGGGTAGAGCGTATTGNCGTCGCGGCGGTCGTACATCACCAGGTTGCTATTGATCAACAGCCCGGAAACTCCAAACTCGATCTGCGAGCCATCGCTATCGGTGGCGTTGAAGACCNGGCCGGTGCCCGTCAGCGGACACAGCGAGACCGTGACCGACATATCGCCGATCCTGTCGTTAACGATCTCATTCCACCAGCCGATGTTGTGCGGGTAGGCACGCGGCTCGCCATTGATGACCAGCCCCATCACCACGTCGTCCTCGCGCAGGTAGCCCACCTCGTTGGGGGCCACAAAATTCGGATTGGTTAACGCCGGTANNCCGTCCTTGGGCACGCCGCCGGACACGAGATGAGTGCTNAGGAAACCCGGTTCGTCGTAACGCCCAGCCTCCGCCGGACCCGCAGTAAGGGCCAATGCCCAAAACGCCGCCACAAAGCCGTGCCGCATGGAATACTCCTTTCGGCCAGAGCCATCTGAATGCTCGCTTCTTTTGATGCCAGGCGCGCCCGCTCCGTTTCAATCGCCGCGCCCCCATAGCCGGGCCAGCACCGCGCCGGCGGGCGAAGAGCACAGCACGCCAAATCTCAGCATATGAAAATACAGCGCGCGCCAACAGGCGGCTACAGCGCGTTTTTCATGCTGCNATATTAATCATATCCACATTATAAACAATAATATACAAAAAATATAGCGGCGACGATTTTCTTGACAAGGGCCGGTCCGCCGCCATAATTGTGTAAAACGCCTGACCAGGATATTCCATGACCACCATCGACGAAAAAATCTGGCACCTGCAGCACTGCCCACTCTTCTCCGGCGTCAGCGAAGAGGAACTGAAAGACCTCGAGCACATCACCGTGATGGTCAAGCTCAAGCCGCAGGAGCGCATCCTCTCCGCGCACCAGGNGGAGCGCGCGATCTGGCTGATCAAAGAGGGCCTGGTCAGCCTGACCTATGGCGACGCCGAGGGCAAGGACGCCACCGTGATGCTGCTGTCTGCGGGCGACCTCTTCGGCGCGCTGGAGCNGGGCGGGGAAGAGGAGATGGACGCATATGGCGAGCACGTAGTGGCCCTCAAGCCGACCGTGCTCTGCCGCATGACCCAGCAACAGATGGATAGCCTGTTGCACAAGCATCCAGACATGGCCTACCGGGTCACTAAATTTTCCTGGCAGCGCATAGCCCGCCTACAACAGCGCCTCGCCGATATCATGACCAAGTCGGTGCGCCAGCGCTTGGCGATCCTGTTGCTCAACCTGGCCGGCGNATACGGCGNCGAGCGCGACGGCATCCACTCGCTGGNCCTGACCATCACCCACGACGACCTCGCCCGCCTGGTCGGTTCGAGCCGCGAAATGGTCAGCAANNTCCTGAGCNNCNTCCGCCAACTCGGCTGGANNCACTCCTCCCGCAAGACCATCGAACTGCTCGACCGCNCCGCCCTCNCNGCAATCGCCGAGACCCCGGGTGCCTGATCCGCCCAATCACCGAGCACGACCCGCCATGATCCACGCTATTTGCCCGCCCCGCGCCAGGGCGATGACCAACCGCGCTTTCCGCCTTGCAGGACAACCGCTCCATCGCGGCACCGGATCCATCCTCTGCTCCGCGCTATCCATACCGTGAAAATCCTCCTCGTTTTCCTGCTTTTGGCCGCCTGTACCCCCCTGCCGCCGACTCAAATCCCCGACCTCGGCACCGGTCCCTTCCCGCACGACGCCCTCGACCGGGTACAACGGCGCTTCGTCGATTTGCAGGGCCGCGTCGATTACCCCGCCCTGCAACGCGACCCGGCCGACCTCGAAACCTACTACGGCCTGGTCGCCGCCTACAGCCCCGACAGCCACCCGCAATTCTTCCCCGACCCCCAGAGCCAGCTGGCCTACTGGATCAACGCCTACAACGCCGCTACGCTCAAAGCCGTACTCGCACACTATCCCATCCGTTCGGTCGCTGAGGTCGAAGCGCCAGCGCTGCTGTTCTTCATGCCCGAGAAGAGCGGCTTCTTTTATTTTCTCCGCCCCGTCTTCGGCGGGGAGGAATGGAGTCTCTACCACCTCGAACACGACCTGATCCGCCCCCGCTTCAAAGATCCGCGGATCCACTTCGCGCTCAACTGCGCCTCGCGCGGCTGTCCCCGCCTGCCGCGCCGGGCCTTCAGCGCCCGCGACCTCGACGCCGAACTCGACCGCGAGACCCGCATTTTCCTCTCCGAGGCGCGCAATTTCCGCGTCGACTTCGCCGCCCGCGCCGTCTATCTGTCGTCGCTATTCGATTGGTACAGGGAGGATTACATCGCATGGCTGGCGGCGCAGGGAATCGCACAACCGACCCTGCTCGACTACGTCCGCCGCTATCTGTCGCTGGCCAAGCGCAACAGGCTCGACCAGTGCGCGGAGTGCGCGGTGCGCTTTGCTACCTACGACTGGGATTTGAACGACCAGCGCAGCACAGCCCGTCGATAAAACGGGTCCGCCCTCGGCCAACTACAGGCCATTGCGGGGAAAAAACCGGGCACGAACTCTCCCTCTCCGAGCCGGGTCTGGGCACAGGGTGTAGCCCATCCCACCTCTCGCCCCCCGACCCGCAACGCGTGAGGCTGCACAAGGGCTTGCCCGGTTAGACGCGATCTAATAGCTGGCACCGCCCGCCTCCCCATACCTCTCCCGCAACACCCGCCGCATCACCTTATTCGACGCCGTCCGCGGCAGTTCCCTCACCGCCACCACCTCGTGAATCTTGAA
>PBOD01000160.1 GCA_002724215.1 Gemmatimonadota bacterium
CCGGCGCCCTACCCCCGAACCTCCGCTCCGGTGGTAGGCCTTTTCTTCCTTCCTTTTTACATTGGGAGGAAAAACCCAAAATCGTCCGTTTCTACCGCAACTCGCCTACCCCACCAGGCCGATCGACCGCGGTTCTACGCGCATTCCAACACCAACCCATCGTAAGCCAATTCCACCCCGGCGGGCAGTTCGGCGTTGGTCTGGTGGTGCTCGAGATCGTGTGCGATGTGGGTGAGGTAGGTTTGGTTCGGCTTGAGTTGGTCGACGATTGCCAAGGCCTGGGCGACGTTGAAGTGGGTGGGGTGTTCCTGATGGCGCAGGGCGTCGAGGACCAGTACGTCGAGGCCCTGTAGGCGGTTCATGGCCTCAGGGGGGATGCGGTTGGTGTCGGTGACGTAGGCAAAACGACCGATGCGGAAGGCGAGTACGGGGGCGCGGCCGTGGTAGACGGTGAGCGGCTCGATCTCGAGGTCGCAGACGTTGAAGGGTCCGTCGATGGGGACCAGCGCGATCTGCGGGACTGTGCTGGGGGCACTGCGGTCGAAGGCGTAGTCGAAGACGCGCTCGATGCGTTCGATGGTCACGGGGGCCGCGTAGCAGGGCAGCGGGGCATTGCGGCCGAAGCAGTAGGTGCGCACATCGTCGAGGCCGTGCAGGTGGTCGGCGTGGCCGTGGGTGAAGAGCACGCAATCGACGCGGTCGATGCGGTAGCGCAGCGCCTGGGTGCGGAGATCGGGGCCGGTATCGACGAGGATCGAATGGCCCCGATGCTCCAGGTGTAGAGCGCAGCGCAGGCGATCGTTTTTGGGGTCGTCGGAGGTGCAGACGGGGCAGTGGCAACCGATGCGCGGCACGCCAATGGAGGTGCCGGTGCCTAAGAAGGTGACCTTCATGCCGGAACGGCGGTGGGCAGGGTCAGAATCTGGGGGCCATCTTCGGTTATGGCGACGGTGTGTTCGGAGTGAGCGGCGAGCGAGCGGTCGCGAGTCACGGTGGTCCAGCCGTCATCGGAGTGCTCGACCTCGGGATCGCCGAGGCAGAGGATCGGCTCGATGCAGAAGACGTGGCCGGGTTTGAGCCGGGGGCCCTTGCCGGGCGGACCGTAGTTGTTGATATGCGGTGATTCGTGCAACTTGCGACCGATGCCGTGTCCGCCGTATTCGCGGATGATGGCCAGGCCCTGGGCGTCGGCGTGGGTTTCGATGGCGTTGGAGATGTCGGAGAGCCGGCCGTCGGGCCGGGCTTGGGCGATGCCCAACTCGAGGCAGGCGAGGGTACCGTCGAGCAGGCGTTGGGCCTCCGGGCCGATGGTCCCGACGCCTACGGTAAAAGCCCCATCGCCATAGTAGCCGTCGAGGTGGGCGCCGACGTCGATGCTGATGATATCGCCCACCGCAAGCGGGGTATCGTCGGGGAACCCATGCACGATTGAGGCGTTTACCGACGAGCAAATCGAGTAGGGGAAGCCGTGGTAGCCCTTGAAGGCCGGCGCGGCGCCCAGTGCGCGGATTTCGGCTTCGGCGATGCGATCCAACTCGAGTGGAGTGATGCCGGGGGTGACGAGCGCCTCGATCTTTTGCTGGACGGCGAAGACGATCTGGCAACTTGCGCTGATACGCTCGATTTCGCCCAATTTTTTGCGGCGGATCAAAAAATAAACCTCAGAAAATGAAAGTGTAGTATCAAAGATACTACAAAAGCTCGCCGTCGCCGATTTGTCAAGGGAGCGCCTTGCAATAGTCAAGGACCGTCCATATATTGGTAAAATTACAGCAACTTAAACCTTATTTTATAGGTAAATCAATCGAGGAAGTGCATGGGTAAGTCACTGGTGGTCGTCGAGTCGCCGACCAAAGCCAAGACCATCAATAAGATTCTGGGCAAGGATTTTGTGGTCAAATCGTGCATGGGGCACGTGCGGGATCTACCGCCCAAGGAACTGGGCATCGACATTGAGAACGGCTTCAAGCCTCGATATGTGACGATTCGCGGTAAAGGCAAGATTCTTGGTGAGTTGCGCAAATCTGCCCAGGGAGCCGACACCATTTATCTGGCCACCGACCCCGATCGCGAGGGCGAGGCCATCGCCTGGCACGTGGCCCACGCCATTTCGCGCAAGGACGACGATGTCCGCCGCATCCTCTTCAATGCCATTACGCCCAAGGCCGTGCGCGAATCGATCGAGAATTCGGCCGAGCTCGACCTGCAGAAGGTCGATGCGCAACAGGCGCGGCGGGTACTCGACCGCTTGGTTGGCTACGAGATCAGCCCGCTGTTGTGGAAGGTTATCCATTCGGGTTTGTCGGCCGGGCGGGTGCAGTCGGTGGCCGTGCGGTTGATCTGCGAGCGCGACCGCGAGATCGAGGCCTTTGAGCCGCAGGAATACTGGTCGATCGATGCGATGTTGGGGCGCGAGGGGGGCGATCCGTTCCGGGCGCGGCTGTTGTCAAAGGATGGCGAGAAACTCGAGATTGCCAACGAGGAGCAGTCCAACCAGATCGTCGCGGAGCTCAAGGCCCAGACTATAGCCGTTAAAGAGGTCAAAAAGCGCGATCAACTGCGGCGGCCGGCCCCCCCTTTCACTACCAGTACCCTGCAGCAGGAGTGCGCCCGGCGGTTGCGCTTTTCGGTCAAGCGCACGATGGCGGTGGCGCAGCAGCTCTACGAGGGCATTGAGGTTGAGGGCGAGACCCGCGGTTTGATCACCTATATGCGCACCGACTCGGTGCGGGTCGCCGACGAGGCCATAACCGAGGTGCGCCAGCAGATCGACCAGCACTATGGCGGCGAGTACGTGCCCGAAGTGCCTAACCAGTACAAAACCAAGAACAGCGCTCAGGACGCGCACGAGGCCATCCGTCCCACATCGGTGGCACTCGACCCCGGCAAAGTCAAAGACCTCTTGTCACAGGACCAGGCGCGCATCTACGAGTTGATCTGGAAGCGCTTCGTCGCCTCGCAGATGAAACCGCTGGTGCTCAGCATCACCACCGTCAATATCGAGGCGGGTTCCTACCAGCTGCGCGCCACCGGCAATGCCATCAAATTTCCGGGCTTTACCCTGCTCTACAGCGAGAGCAAGGACGACGACGACGACGACAAGCCTGGCTCGTTGCCCAACGACATCGCCCAGGGCGAGGCGCTCAGGCTCAACGAGGTCTTGCCCGAGCAGCACTTCACCAAGCCGCCGCCGCGCTTCACCGAGGCATCGCTGGTCAAGGAACTCGAAGCCCAGGGCATTGGCCGCCCCTCGACCTACGCGCAGATCATCACCACCATCCTCGACCGCGAATACGTCGAGAAGGTCGATAATCGCTACTTCGAAGCGACCGAGCGCGGCCAGACCGTCAACGCGCTGCTGGTCGATACCTTCCCCGAACTCTTCAACGTGGCCTTTACCAAGGATATGGAAGACAAGCTCGACCGCGTCGAAGAAGGCGACGACAACTGGGTGGCGACGGTGCAGCAGTTCTACGACTCGTGGAAGGATCACCTGGCCACGGCCAACGAGCGCCGCAAGGAGCTCAAGCTCTCGCTGCAGGAGGAATCCGACATCGTCTGCGAGGAGTGCGGTCGCAATATGGTCATCAAATGGGGTCGCAATGGGCGCTTCCTGGCCTGTCCCGGCTATCCCGAGTGCAAAAACACTAAACCTCTCGAAGAGCAGGGCAGGGTCGAGACCGATGAGGTCTGCGATCAGTGCAGTTCGCCGATGGTGGTCAAGACCGGTCGCTACGGTCGCTTTTTGGCCTGTAGCGGCTATCCCGACTGCAAAAACGTCAAGCCCTACTTTCTGGGGATTCAATGCCCGGAGGACGACTGCGGCGGCCAACTGGTCGAGAAGCAATCGCGCAAGGGCAAGATCTTCTTCGGCTGCAACAACTATCCCAGTTGCAAGTTTGCCAGCTGGGACCGCCCCGTCGATCGCAAGTGCAGCCACTGCGATGCCGCCCTGCTCTACGAAAAGAGCAGTCGTTCGAGCGCGTCGACCCTCTATTGCCGGGTCTGCAACACCCAGCACGAGAGCGAAAATAGCGACGCGAATGAGGAAGACGCGCAGGCCGCCTGAGGTGGTCTGCGCGTCTGCAGTACGCCTCTCCCGTCCTCTCCCGTCCTCTCTTTAGCGGAGCCCGACGCCCATGGCCCTGCATGCCGGGTCCAGCCTCGAGGAGGGCATTGCCCTCTTTCTGGACCACCTGCGCAAAGAGCGTAACTACGCCGAGCACACCCTCAATTCCTACCGCTGCGACTTGCGCCAGTTCGCGCGTTTCCTCTATCCCCGGGTCGATGATCTGCAGCTACCGCTCAAGGCGGTGCAGCGCGAGCAGGTCGTGGCCTTTATGACCGATCTGGAAGAGAAAAACCTCAAGGCCAGCACCGTTGCTCGCAAACTGGCTGCGCTGCGCTCGCTGTTCCGCTTTCTGTGCCGCGAAGGCGCGCTGGCGGCCAATCCTGCCGGGGCGATTGCCGCGCCCGCCGTCGTGCGCTCGCGGCCGCGTCACTTGCCCGTCGCACAGGTTGCACAGGCGATTGAGGCGCCTTTTACCGAGCGCTTTACCGGGGTTCGCGACCGCGCGATTATGGAGGTTTTTTACGGGAGTGGCATCCGCCTCGGCGAGTTGGTGGCGCTCAACCTCTCGGCGTTGGATTTGGAGGAGGGCACGATCAAGGTGCTGGGCAAGGGGCGCCGCGAGCGGATTGCGCCGATCGGCGCCAAGGCCCGAGAGGCGCTCCAGACCTACCTGCTGCGCCGCGTCGAGGTGCTGCTCGAGTTCGATGTCGCCGAGGTCGATGCCGGCGCGCTCTTTCTCAACGGGCGTGGCAAAAGGCTGAGCCGACGCATGGTGCAGCGGGTGGTCGAGCGCTATTTGCGCACTGTCTCCGAAGCCGAGTCGCTGAGTCCGCACCTGTTGCGCCATTCCTTCGCCACCCACCTCCTCGACGCTGGCGCCGATCTGGTCGCGGTCAAGGAGCTTTTGGGCCACGCGACGCTGACCACGACCCAGGTCTACACCGAGGTCAGTCTGGATCGGCTGCGGGAAATTTACGCCAGGGCCCACCCTCACGGCGCCGAATAGCCACCCTTGCACCCCTACCTGCTTTTCGCTCTGGTACTGCTCGCAACAAGTTGCGCCAAAGTCGGCCTACCCAGCGGCGGTCCCGTCGATAAGGAGGCGCCGCGGATTCTTTCGCACTACCCGGCGGCCGACGCGCTGGAGGTGGCGCGCGACGAGGTAGTCGAAATCGCCTTCAGCGAGGCGATGGACCGCGAGCGCACCGAGGAAGCACTCTTCGTCTCGCCGGCCGGACCGCTCCAACTCAAGTGGCGCGGCACCACCCGGTTGCAAGTGGCCATGCCTCTGGCCGAGGAGCGGACCTATGTGCTGACGGTGGGCACCGGGGCGCGGGATGTGCGCGGCAATTCGCTCGCGCAGTCGTTCACGCTGGCCTTTGCCACCGGGTCACAGCTCGACCAGGGCGCGGTGCGCGGGCGGGTCTGGCGCGACCACCAGCCCGCGCCCCGGGCGCAGGTCTGGGCTTACGACCTGGAGACCTTCGCGGGACGGATCGGCTTCGATGAGCCTTCCTATAAGACCCAGAGCGGCAGCGACGGCGCCTATGAGTTCGCGCGCCTGGCCGAGAGCCGCTATCGGGTGCTGGCCTTTGCCGATGACAATCGCAACGCCCTGCCCGACGCCGGAGAATGGCTGGCCCTGCCAGCGGCGGACGTGGTGGTGGGGGCGGCGCAAGCGAGGGCGGGGGATCTGGTGCTGGCGCGGTCTGGGGATGAGGCACCCGTGCTCAACCGAGTCCAGGCGGTGCACGATGGGCGCGTATTGCTGCACTTTGCCAGTCCGGTGGATGTCGCGGTCCTGGATCTGGCTATCGACGGCCTCGGGGTCGCGGCGATTTACGCCGACCCGGGCGCGGCGGAAAAGGTCTATGTCGAGACGCCGCCGCACGAGCCGGGGCGCGACTACGCCATCGCGCGTTTGGCGCTGGCGGGTGCGGCGATCGCCTGGGAGCAGCCCGTCCGCGGCAGCGATCGCGCCGACCGCAAACCCCCCGTCTTGGCGGTGTCCGGGCAGCGGCGCCTGGCCCCGGGAGATCCGTTCGAGCTGGTTTTTTCCGAGGCGATGCAGCCGGGGGCGCTGGACGATTTCTGGATCGCGGGCGATTCGACGCAGGTTCCGGCGGGGGTCTGGGACTGGCCGGCGGCAAACCGGGCGCGCTATATCCCCACCGCGCCGCTAGCGCCGGGCGCGCACCGGCTTGAGGGTCGGCCCGAGTTGCTAGCGGATCGGGCGGGCAATGTGCTGGCCGATAGCGCGCTGGTGATCTCCTTTGAGGTCGACGCGGCGACGGCGACTATTCGCGGGGAGGTGCAGTCGGCCGTCGGGCCGGTGCGGGTCGAGGCCATTGGCGAGGACGGGCGGACCTTTGCGGCGGTGGTCGATACGGCGGGGCGCTTTGCCTTAGATGGCTTGCTGGCGGGGTCCTATACTCTGTGGACCTTTGCGGATCTGGATGGCGACGGGCGGCGCGGGATCGGCGCGCTTGATCCCTTTATGGCGGCGGAGCCCTATGGGCGCCATCCCGAGCCGCTCGAGCTCGAGACCGGACAGGCGGTTGAGGTGGAGCTTTTATGTTATTGAGGAGCGGGATCGATGTGGGCGCGTTGGCGTAAACAACTGCAGTTGGTGCTGCTGGTCATGGCGCTTTTGCTCTTGGGGACGGCCTATTTTTCGCGACTGACTCCGGAGGAGCGTCGGCTGATCGAGCTAGAGGCGGGGCTGGAGCAGCTCTATCTACTCGAAGAGGCGCACTATGCGGAGCATGGCCGCTATTTCGACCCGACCAACCCGGCCGACGGATTGGTCTGGCAATGGATGGACCACTACGAGTGGGAGGCGCGAATAGGCGCTGAGGAGTTTTGGATCGTAGTGCGGGCGGACCTAGACGGCGACGGGCAGGTCGGGGCCTGGGCCATTGACGACGAAAGCCCGCAGGTGCGTAGCCTGACCGATGATTAGGGCAGAAGCGGGGCGGCCGGGTAGGAGGCGACGAGACTGAGGTCGCGGACGGCGTCTTTGATGGCGGCGAGCGCTGCGGCCAGCGGCGCGTTGGCCGCGTCGCCCTGGCATTCGAGGTAGAGCAGGTAGGCCCAGGGGTCGTCTTCGAGTTTGCGCGTCTCGGCCTTGTAGAGGGGGATATCGCGGCTGGAGAGAGCGGCGAGGATCTGGGGCAGGTTGGCGGCGGTGTGGTCGAGGGTACAGACGAGGACGGTTTTATTCGGCGCCGTTGTGGCTGGGCGCTGGCCCAGGACCAGAAAGCGCGTGTAGTTGCGCTCGTGGGTCTGGATATCGGTGGCGAGGACTTTCATCTGGTGCAGTTCGGCGGCCGCGCTGGAGGCGATGGCCGCCTGTTCCTTTTTATAGGTCTGGCGGATGATCCCTACGGCGCCGGCGGTGTCGTATTCCTCAACGATATTATTGGGGTCGAGGTTTTCCAATTCGAGCAGGAAGGCGCCGCACTGGGCTAAGGCCTGGGGGTGCGAGTAGACGTAGCGGATGTCCTCGAGTCGGGCGCCGNGGTGGCCGATCAGGCNGTGGCGGACATGNTAGTAGATCTCGCCGACGATCGCCGGCTTGTAGAGCGCGAGCAGATCCCAGACGGCGTGGATACTGCCGGCCAGCGAGTTNTCCACNGGCGCCATGCCGTAGTGGGCCTGGCCTTTNTCGACGGCCTCGAACAGCTCGTTGAANGTGGGACAGGGCTGAATCGAGATCCGCTCCTCTTGGAAGTGGGCGGCGGCGGCCAGGGCGCTGTTGGAGCCGAGTTCGCCCTGCACGGCGACGATGTGGGGCGCGTTCAGACGGCGATCTCCATCGGTATCGAGGGGTGGGGATCATAGTTGAGTAACCTGAAGTCGTCGTAGCGGAACTGGAAAATCGACTGACCGCGGTTGTTGATGGTCATCACCGGCAGTGGGCGGGGCGCGCGGGTGAGTTGTTCGCGCAGGGCGTCGATGTGGTTGCGATAGACGTGGACATCGCCACCGGTCCAGACGAATTCGCCGGGGCGCAGATCGCAGACCTGGGCCATCATCATGGTCAGCAGGCTGTAGCTGGCGATATTGAAAGGTACGCCCAGGCCCACATCGCAGGAACGCTGGTAGAGCTGGCAGGACAATTGTCCGTCGGCGACGAAAAACTGAAACATACAATGGCAGGGCGTCAACGCCATCTGGTCGAGCTCGCCGACATTCCAGGCGTTGACGATAATCCGGCGCGAGCCGGGGTCGTTTTTTATGAGGTCGACGGCGTTCTGGATCTGGTCGATGGTGCGGCCGTCGGTCGTCTGCCACGAGCGCCACTGCTTGCCGTAGACCGGCCCGAGGTCGCCGTTTTCATCGGCCCATTCGTCCCAGATCGTGACGTTGTTCTCCTGCAAATAGGCGATATTGGTATCGCCCTTGAGAAACCACAAGAGCTCGCGGATAATCGAGCGCAGGTGAAGTTTTTTGGTGGTCAGACAGGGAAAGCCATCGGTGAGGTCGAAGCGCATCTGATAGCCGAAAGTCGCGAGGGTGCCGACGCCGGTGCGGTCGGTTTTTTCGCTTCCATTGTCGAGGCAATGGCGGACCAGATCGAGGTACTGCTGCATGTGCGGAAACCTCCCCTTTAGGTTTTGCTAAATATAGCAAAAAAGGTCTTCCGGGAAAGCCGGAGCGGAGGTTGACAGGATTCGGGGGGGCTTGTATGTTTTTGCTCTGTCTGCAATAAGCAGTTTTTCGAGGCGACGTGGCCAAGTGGTAAGGCAGGGGCCTGCAAAGCCCTTATCCCCGGTTCGATTCCGGGCGTCGCCTCCATTTTTTTGCTATTCTATAGATAGAGCCGGGGTGGCGGAATTGGTAGACGCGGTGGACTTAAAATCCACTGTCCGTTAACGGACGTGCCGGTTCGAGTCCGGCCCTCGGCACCAACTCTATGAGTAGCGCTCGATGGGGGCTTCGCAATGGTTGAGATGGAACGGGAAGCGGTTGGCGGTTTGCTGCCGGCGCGCAGCGGGAGCAAACCGAGCGCAGCGGAGGAGGCCTTATTAGCCGAGCAGGTCGAGCAGTTCAAGAGCCGTGGCTACACGGTGCTTCGCGGGGTACTCGGTGCGCNCGAGGTGGCGGCGTTGCGCGAGCGGTTGGACGCGCGCATTGATATCAAGCTCGGGCAACCACTCGACGAACTGGACGGGAAGCCGGCGACCGGAGCGGAGATCGCCGCGACCGGCCAGACGATCAGCATTGGCGGCCCCGACGATTCGGCCAAGATCGGCTTTCCAGGTCTGTTGGGCGCGGCGCCCGAGGTGGCCGAACTGCTCATTGAGCCCTTTCTGCTGAGTCCGCGGCTACTCGACCTGGCGGAGCGCGTTATGGGTCCGTTCGTCCAGGGCGACGGCTTCTACGTGGTCGGCTATCCACCTACTTACTTGACGGGTAAGGAAGCCGGGGTTGCGTCTCGCAAGGAATTGCTTGCTGGGGCACATCAATGGCACCGCGATGCTTACAATCATCATGACCGATGGCGGAGTAATCCGGGCTATTTTGATGANCTGGTGGCAGGAGGGCAACCGTTTACGCCGCCGCTGGCGGCACACATGCTCTGCTATCTGCAAGACATGGACGGCCCGGGGGGGCCGCTGCTTGCCGTTCCGGGCTCGCANCGCTCCGCATTCGGCGACAGGCCGGTTGGTGCCGAAGAGGAGGAGGCGGTGGTACAGGTGGACGCCAAAGCAGGTGACGTGGTCTTTTTTCACTGCGATATGCTGCACTCCGGCTCGGCTAATCGCGCGGAGCGTGCCTGGCGCTACATGGTCACTTCCTTCGTCGTGCGCGCCGGNCTGCCGCATCGNGATGACTTCGCGGACCCACCGCTCGTCAAGGCTCTGGTGGCGGAGGCGGCGGCGCGCGGCGATCGGCGCGTGCTGCGTTTCTTTGCGGCGGATACGGTTGATGGCGGTCCGCTAGGCCGCGAAGAACAGCANTGGCGCGCGGCTATCGACGAGGAGCGGCGGCTGTTGCACTCCGGGTCCTGACGCGCGGGGTTGTGCGGCGTCCGCGGGCAGAACAAACCCTCAGTTTGTCCAATTCGAGATTAGCTCCCGGGCAGGGCCCAAACAGATGCCACCGTTGCAAACTCCAGGCGCGCCGCCGCTAGGCTCAAAAGTCCGGTGGTCCCGTCGCGTTGGAACACTACTANACTGTCTGGTCCCGCCTCATCTGCTCGCGTGTGATTGTTCTGCACTACCACATACCGGCCGTCNGCGCTGAGACAAAAGACCCAGGGAATNCGTCCCCGCGTCGGCTCGAACTGCAATNGCGTGAGTTGTTGGTCCGCGGCATCCAGTGCAAAAACCGCAATGGAATCATGCCCGCGGTTACTGGCATAGACGAAGCGGTCGTCGGGCGAAAGCAGAAGCTCGGAGGCGTGGGAAGGTTTGGAGTAGACTTCGTTGGGGAAAGTCGCTGGGTCCGCGTGGGCTTCCGCCCATCCCGGGGGCAGCGAGGAAAGTGTCTGCACCAGCGAAAGCTCACCGTCCTTGGCGGCGTCGCGTTGCAGCACACTGACCGTATTGTCCAGCTCATTGAGGGCAAATCCCATTGTGCCATTGCTCGTGAACTGAATGTGCCGGGGCCCGGCCAGGTCGTGTAGGGTGATAGCGCTTGCCGCTCGTAGCGCGTTATTGTCGAAGTCGATGGCCCAGCAGACCACCTGATTGGTCCCCAGATCCGCTACGTAGAGTTGTTCGCCACATACTACTACACCGTGTGGGTGGGCGGATTCCTGGCGGAATTGCGGTCCGTCTCCCCAACGCCCTTCAGCGCCCGCGTGGGCTCCCGGACCGTGCGCATACACTTTGGCTTCACCCAGTGCGCCATCCTCGGCGATGGGAAGCAAAGACACCGTGCCACTGCCGTAATTGGCGGTGAATAAGCAACGCGCGCCATTGTCCGTGCAAAGGTGCGCGGCGCCACCACTGCCTGTTGTTGCACTGCCGCGTAGCGTCAATTGGTTTTCATTGCCGATTGAGAACCACATAAGCTCCTCGCCACTGGCAGCGTAGAGTATGGGCGCTCCAGATCGCGTTTGGGTAAGTGCCAAGTATCCAGGGGGAGTAGCGGGTAATTCTACCGAACTGACGATGCGGATGTCGCTGCCGTCGGCATCGAGCCGGCAGGTGTAGAGCGCGCTTTCGGCCCAGTGCTGGCCACCACCTGTGGCATCGCGGCTGGATGGCTTGCCCGCGGCCACGCAGAAATCGTAATACGGCTGTGTCATTTAGTTAGATCCCTTCTCATTCGTCGATGAGGGCTGACGGGGCTATATGCGTGGTGGCGAATATAAGGCNGGGGAGTACGGGCCGCCATTCGCGGTCCGTTTTATCAAATAGTGGTGATGTCTGCTTGCTGCCTGCGCGGAGAAATGCGTATGCTATGGCCCATCGCACTTTGNGGACGACGCNAAACGAATACGCGAGTGCGCGCTGAAGATGTACTACGGTGGGAGAGAATAAAGAATGAAAATACTGATTACCGGTGCCGCTAGCCGATTGGGACAGGCCATAGCCGCCGAACTGGCGCCCGAACACGCGTTGCGCCTTATCGACGAAGACCCCGTCGTCGCGGACGCAGAGGTCGAAGGGGTCCAAGGGAGCCTGTTGGAGCCTGAGATCGCCTGGCAGGCCGTGCGCGGAGTTGATGCAATAATCCATACAGGGGAACCGCCAGCGGGTCTGGCGGCGGNCTCCGAGCAGGCATTATTGGAGCGCGCGACCCGGGGCACCCACGTGCTGTTGTCGGCGGCGATCGAAGCCGGCGTGGGGCGCGTCGTCTACGGCAGCACGCTGGCGGTTTTTGCCGCTTATCCGGACGACGTGTATATCAGCGAGCGTTGGGAGCCGCAGCCGCGGGCGGATATGGCGCCCCTGAGCCGCTATCTGGGCGAGTTGACCTGCCGCGAAATGACGCGGGAACACCACATCGGGATTACGGCCTTGCGCCTGGGTGAAGTGGTCGTGGAGGAGGAAGTACAAGATGCCGCGCCCAATCTGCTGTGGCTCGATGTCCGCGACGCGGCCCGGGCTTTTGGCTGTGCCCTGCGCCGCGATACGGGCCGGGCCGCGCGCTGGTCGCAGCGCTGGGAAGTCTATCATATTGCTGCCGCAATGCCCAATGCCAAGTACTTAATCGATCACGCCCGCGGCATGGGATGGGAGCCGCAGCNCAATTTTGCCGCGCACTGGCCAGCAGGAGCAAGCNCATGAGAAAAGTCCTATTGCTGGGGTCGTCCGGCAATATAGCACCCCATATAATCCCGGCCCTGGGCCAGTATTACGATTTGCGTCTGGCCGATCTGATGCCGCATCCCGACGGGTTGCCGACGCAGACGGTGGATATCGCCGATTACGAACAGGTGTTGGAAGCGGCGCGGGGCGTGGACGCCATTGCCAATTTTACGGTCAACCGGCCCCACCCCGTGCTCAGCTTCGCCGTTAGCACGACGGGCGCTTTCCATGTTATGAAAGCGGCGGCTGAGTTAGGTATCAGAAAAGTGCTGCACACCGGTCCCGAGTGCATCATTTACGAATACCATCACGACTTCGATGTTGGCGATGTGCCGCAGCGACCGGGGGCGAATTACTATCTCTTGACCAAGATGCTGGGCATGGAGGTTTGCCAAGCCTATGCCCGGACGCATGGCATTCAGACTATTTGCTATCAATTCAACGGCTTGGGGCCCAAGCCGGAGGAAGCAGTGCAGGGCCAGGATTATCCGCCCTTTACCATTACCTGGGAGGACCTGGTCCAGGCTTGCCGCCTGGCCCTGGATATCGAGACTGTGCCCGACGATTATCAGGCCTTCAANCTGCACAGCTATATGGGGCAGGGGAAATACAATATCGACAAGGCGCGACGCCTGTTGGGCTACGAGCCGTCGGAGCCGGTAGAGCGCTACTTCCGGCGGCCCATATGATTTTGCGTCAATGGGCGTCTTTGCCCAAACCGTAGCGGTCTGCCAAATTTAGATCCGCCAGAATATTGGCCAGAGTCCGGCGGGTCGGCGCGTCGATGGGGATGCCCGATGCTCTGCGCTCCCGGCGCNGGCGATCGGCGCGTTCGCCGGGTAGCACAATGCGGTCGAGGCCGGGCGCCGGACGCACCTGTTTGAGTCCGGCGACGAAGGCCTCGACCTGCTCCTCAAACGTCCCCAGGCCGACAAAGGCCTGCGGATCCACGGCCAGCGCGAAAACGCCATTNCGGTACAGATNGGACGCCTCGCCGGCACTGCAGCCGGCGCCGCTGAGCGCGCCGGCCAGGATATCGACCAGCAAGCTGAGGCCGAAGCCCTTNTGNCCNGCGCTCGGACTACCCAGGGGCAGCAGGGCGCTGGTGCGGGGCTGGCCGACCAGAGTATGGGGNTCCTGGGTGATTTGGCCATTTGCCTCGATGAGCCAATCCGGCGGTATGTCCTGGCCACGGTCGGCTCGCATGCGCACTTTACCGAAAGANGAGATACTGGTNGCCATGTCGATGACCAGGGGCGGCCCCTGGGCGCGCGGTACGGCAGCGGCCAGGGGGTTGGTGCTGAGAAAGGCCTGGGTGCCGCCCCAGGGAACGGCCACCGGACCGCCGCCGCCGTCATTGACCATCAGCAGGGCGATAAGGCCCGCAGCGGCCGGTTGCCAGAGATAACTGCCCAGACAGGCAATATCGTTGGCGCGGGTGATGCTGACACAGCCGACGCCCGTAACACGGGCTTTGTCGCCGGCTAGGTCCACGGCCAGGCGGGCGGCCAGCGGCCCCAGACCAAGATGGGCGTCCAGCAGGGCGCTGGCTGGGGATTCCTTGACGATCTGGGGGACGGCCCCGGGTATGATGGTCCCCTGNCCAATGCATTTGACGTAGGTGGGAATCCTCATAATGCCGTGGGCGTCATATCCCGTCAGGCTGGCTTCCACGAGTTGATCGACCGTGGCGGCAACCGCGTCCGGAGATGCGCCGAGACGCTCCAAGACAGCGCGGATAAGGGCGCGTGCATGCGCAGGGGAGAGGCGGAATGAACTATCGGTCATGCGGCGTCTCGCTGTTTTGCGCTCAATGATCCCTCCACTTGTAGACAACTGCTCGTGAACATAACACAAAAATTACTCGATGCCATCCACCGGACGCCCCGGATCAACTTCGATCCATTGCCCACCTACGGCGAAAGCTATCTTCCCTTTGCGATGTCGGCGGGCATGGACGTNACTCCGGGCGGGAGGATATGGACGTGNTGGATCGGCGGCGAGGACGGCCCAGCGGCCTATCTGCTCGCGTCTTACAGCGACGATGGCGGCGACACGTGGNGAGAGCCCGTTTTTGTTATNGATCCGCACGATTCATCTCTACCCTGCGATCTCAGCACCCATGTCGGCTGCTTCTGGTGTGATCCACTAGGGCGACTCTGGCTGTTTTTTCAGCAGTCGCTCGGGATGTTCGACGGCCGCAGCAGCAACTGGGCCGTGTGCTGCGACGACNCCGACGGTGCGGCACCGCGCTGGTCTGCGCCGCGTTATATCAGTTTCGGCGCTTCGCTGAACAAACCCATCGTCCGGGCCAATGGCGAGTGGATANTGCCCGTGTCGCTGTGGGAGCGCTGGCATATCACGGAGCCGTTCGGCGAGTGTTATCGCGAGCTCGACGCGGTGCGCGGGGCCAANGTCTTTGTCTCCCTTGATCNAGGAGACCACTGGCAACTCCGCGGCGGCATTATCTTCGAAGATAGCTGCTTCAACGAGCACTCCATCGTCGAACTGCGCGACGGCAGGTTGTGGATGCTGTCGCGGTGCCATGCGGAGATCGCGCAGAGCTTTTCAGAGGATGGCGGCGCGACCTGGCAGCCCCAGCAGACCGCTTTCCCCCACATAAGCAGCAAGTGCGCTATCCGGCGGTTGCAGTCGGGCAATCTCCTGCTCGTCAGGCACGGCGCCGACCTGGGTGCCGCGACCCCGACGCGCTGTGACTTAGCNGCCTTCCTATCGACGGACGACGGCGCCACCTGGTCGAGCGGGCTGCTCCTCGACGAGCGCACGGGGGTTTCGTACCCCGAAATCGCGCANACCCCCGACGGGGATATCTACGTGTACTACGACCGCAATCGCGCTGCGGATGCCGAAATCCTGTTCGCGCGATTTTGCGAAGAGGACGTTTTGGCGCAGACGCNGATACGGGCGTCGCTGAAGAATGCAATTAAGGACCGCAAGGGTATGCGCAAAGGGCTGGCTGAGGTCAGTTGATTATCTGCATCAGGCGCTGAGTGATAGAGCCCTCCTGGGTCACTACGTAGATCACGACATTGACGGCCAGCCGCAGACCGCCGGGCGAGTTCCACTGCCACGTATTGGTCGCAAGNCCGACCATGCGTCCTTTGATAAAATGGCCGATCGCGTAGTTCCAGGGCAGCAGACCCGACTTGCCCTCCGCAGTGTGCGAGTTGTTCGGCATGCCCCCGCGCAGATCAAAAAAAGCGTGGAATATGATGTGGTCTTCCGGNAGCCGTTCGACCCAGTAGTCNTTGCCCTGGACCAGACCGCCGTATTTTTCCAGCGCTTCGCTGTAGGGGATGAGCGTTTCGGCGGTCGTGCGGTTCGGGGTTTCGAAGAAGATGAAGCCGCCCGCCATCAAATACTGCGCCAGATTGGCCAGCTCAGTTTCGTTGGGCCTCAGGGCTCTATGCTCCCACGACCCCCGCGGAGAAAAGAGCAAGGGGATTTCGTGGAGCCGGGGGTCGTCGTAGGTGAGATGTCCGAGAAAGTCGGCTTTGAGGCCGGTGTATTCGTTGAGCAAATCCCTGAGAAAATCGACATTTCNCCCGCCTGCCGGTTGCAGGGTCAGGGCGCGCGTCGACATGACCTGCGCGAATTTTACAAAGCCCTTGATCGACTGTTTGTCGCCGGCGTCCTGGATCACTATTGCCTTGTAGCGGCCGGTGTCCATGGCGTCGATGCCGAGCATCTCCAGCGCCATGTCGATTTTGTGTTCGGAATCGCGNGTACTGGTTACCGCCGCCGCTGCCAGCTTGGGCTCGAGGTGCATCGCGCGCATCGTGTTGAAATGGGTTTGGGTACCGAGACTGATGCCCGAGCNGCCGATNTGGCTGGCGATCAGGGAGTGGGTGTTGAAACGGGCGGTGGCCTGGACTTGGTCCATTCGCGCCCTGGCCAGTTTCANCTTNCGTCGGGCCAGCTGCCGCTTGGGCTGGGGNATTTTGCGCAGCTCGAGCGGTTTGGTCAGTCGGGGCTCGCGTTTGACAAACCTGGTCGCCANGGGCCGGGGTGCCTTTTGCTCGATGGTTGCGAAGGGGTTGATCGCCGCCACTAGGAGATGCAGTGCGGCGGCGATGCCCACCGACACCAAGAAGCCCTTGCGCAACTGGCTGACCAGGAGGTCGAGGTCGAAGTCCTGCGTCGGTGAGACAAAGCGTGCGGACGATCCATTGGGGCTCATGATATTGGCCAGCTGCGGTGCGCTGATTCATTGAGCTCGAACGTACTTTGGTTGAGCATACCTAATCAGCTCGGGGTGGGCAAGGCGATAGATGGAGCGCTTTGACAACGGGGGTATACCTGCGTATTATGCACGGCCCCGTGTCAGCTCCCTTGCCGATGTCGCGACAGCATCTCTTATCCGCAACGACCATGCACACCGTACCGGAAATTCTCATCGAACGCGCCCAGGCTGAGGGGCTGGGCCACTTCTTCGGCTTGCCCAGCAGCGGGGTGCTTTTGGAACTGCTGGAGGCAGGGCGGCGCTGCGGCGTGGATTTTGTCAGTAGTGCGCACGAGTCGTCGGGCGCGATCTCGGCGGCGTATTATGGCTACTTCAAGGGATGCGCGGGTCTGGCCATTGGCATCCAGGGCCCGGGGGCGGGCAATATGGCCAGCGGTGCGGTAAATGCGCAATACGAGCGCAAGCCGGTTGTCTGCGTCTGCGAGTGTCCGGCGGCGGGCGACTACGGCAATTGGGGGCAGCAGGGCGACCATCGGGCGATGTTCAAGAGCGCGGTGCGGGCGCGCTGGCGGATCGACGCGGAGAATACCGCGCAGGCCGCCTACGAGGCCTTCCGGCAGGCGGGCCAATTGCGGCTGGGGCCGGTATTATTGGAATTGCCGCGCAATTTGGGGCAAAGCGAGGGCAATGCGACGTGGACCCCGGTTGCGGATGTGCCGCTGACCGACCCCGATCCGCGGGCCCTAGACGCGCTGGTGGAAATGGTGGCATCGTTCCGCCGGCCGGTGATTATCGCGGGAGACGATGTGCGGCGGGCGGGGCTGATACCGCAACTGGCGGCGGTGCTGGTGACGATGGATGCGCGCGGCGTCTACGACGAGACCGATCCGCGCTTTGGCTGCGTCTATATCGGCACGCAGCCGCCGCATGCACTGTACAGGTCGTTTTTGCAAGAGGCCGATGGGGTATTGATCGTCGGCGCCGACGGGCGGATGAAGGAGGCGCGGTGGGATGTGGACGTGCCGGTGGCCGAACTGGTGGTTGCGGCGGAATTTCCCGCGCTGAGCGACGCGCCGTGGCTGCGGGTCGACGGGTGTTTGGCGCCGAGTTTGGCGCGGTTGGCGGCATTAGACAACGAAAAGGGCTTTCCCGTCGAGCAGATCGCAGAGTTGCGACGAGGCGTGCACAGTCGCTTTGTGCGGCCGGCGGAGGCGCGACTGGCGGTCAATGATCTCATCGCCATCGCTCGCGAGCAATTGCCTGCCGACGGGCTGGTTTTCGCTGAAACGGGGGTGTTCCAGTCGATACTGGAACACTCGTGGCCGGTGCGAGTGCCGGATACCTTTTTCGGATCGACGGTGGGGCGCACCATGGGGCTGACGATTCCAGCGCTGCTGGGCGCGCGGCTGGCCTGCCCGCAGCGGCCGATGCTCGGCTTTACCACTGATGGCAGCGCACTGATGCGCCTGGGCGATTTGGAGACGATGGCGCGGGCGGGCGCGGCGGCCCCGCTGATCGTGGCCAACGACGGGGCGCTCGGCACGATTCGGGCGCAGCAGCGGTACAAAGGGCTAGACGACTATGGACTGGCGTTGAGCATGGTGGATTTTGCCGCGGTTGCACAGGCCGTGGGCTTGCACGGGGTGCGGGTGGATACGCCCGAGGGCTTTGCGGTGGCATTGCGCGAGGCGCTGGTGGCCGAGCGGGCGACGGTGATCGATGCCCGCGTCGATCCGCAGGCCTATCGCGACAGCTTTATGGCGACGACGGGCATTGTGCCTTGAGGGAATCGTCACCGGCCAGCGTCGTGCGATGGAGCACTCTGGCGTGGGCGGCGCGATCCCACGCCCGGCCGCGATGCAGACAGCAGCGATTGTCGTAGACGAGGAGGTCGTCGGTGCGCCAGCGGTGGCAGTAGACGAATTGTGGTTGAGTGCACCACTCGAGCAGCTCTCGCAACAACTCGGCGCCCTTTTCTGACGGCCAGCCGATTATCTTTCCCGCATAGGATCCCACCAGTAAAGCTCGTTCCCCTGTTTCCGCCACGGTGCGGACCAGCGGGTGGACCACCGGCGGTGTGGCGTTGAGGAATTCTTCGCTCATCAGGTCGGGGGCGATCTGTGCGCGCGAGTGGGCCATGCTGTGCTCGACCGCGAGATCGGCGATCTCGGTTTTACGTGCGGCGGGCAACAGGGCATAGGGCGCGGTGAGACTGGCAAATTCGGTATCGCCGCCGGTGGGTGGAATGACCTTGGCCGCCAGTACTGAGCCGCGTAAGGGCACGCGGCGGAAAGCGCCGTCGGAGTGCCACAGCGTGTTGGCGACGGCGTAGAGGACGCGCTTGTCGTCGGGCGGGATGATGTGACCCTCGGCATCTATATTGGTCAGGACGCCGATTGGGCCGCCGTCGCCGATCGGGTCGCTGGGGATGGTCGGTTCCAGCGGACCGAGGGCTTTGGTGAAGGTCACCTGCTGCGCGTCGGTAAGCGCCTGGTTGCGAAAGACCAGTACGGCGCGGCGGCAGAGCGCGGCGCGCAAGCTGGTGCGGGTGGTCTCGTCGAGTGGTGCGGTGATGTCGACGTCTTCGACAGCGGCGCCGATATGCGCGGTGAGGGGGGTGATGCGCACGGGGCCGTATTCAGCCGTATTGCAGCCAGTATCTGCGGCCCAGGCGCAGCAGGTAGCGGCTCTCAAATACTTTGGCTAGTACTTCGGGCGGCCGGGCGGGGTTGCTCTGGCCGTGCAATTTGGCGATTGAATCGCCGACGATCAGATCGGCGGCCAGATCCCAATCGCCCGCAATGGCGCGGTCGTCGACTTCTTCCGCCGCTTCGATCAGCAGGGTCAGCAATTGGATGGCGCGCGGCGGCAAGGGATAGGGCGCCGCGGCTGGATGGGTAAGCTCAATATCCATTCGGGTGCGGGCGGCAGTAGAGGCGCCGCAGTTGCAGGGGATCAATGCGGGGATCGGCGCCTACCGCGCGCTGGGGGAGCGCCGGCACCTGCGGTCAAAGATAGGGCCAGTCGCGGTGGACCGCCACCGAGGACTGAATAGATCGACGCCGGTCGCGCTGTGTCAACAGCAGCCTTTGGCCTTGTTGTCTTCGCGGGGATGACAGCGAATAAATTCGTAGAAGAAGGCGCCGGCCAGCGCGCCCAGTACCGGCCCCAGCACATAGGCGCTGAAGTGGCTCCACTCACCTGACAGCGCCGCCGGGCCGAGGCTGCGGGCGGGATTCATCGAGGCGCCGCACAGCGGCCCGGCGAACATCGCTTCGAACCACACTGTGCCGCCGATGGCTAGACCTGCCATCTGGCCGACGGCGCGGAAGTCGGTGGCCACGGCCATGATGACCAGCATCAGGAAGAAGGTTAGCAGCGCTTCCCAGGTAAAGGCGGTGAGCCAGCGGTCGTCGATGGGTTGGGTCACGCCGAAGTTGAGGGCGGTGTCGGGCTGCAGCCGGGCTAGGACGGGATGAAGACTGAGAGCGTGGACGCCGCTGGCCAGCAGTGCCCCCAGGCATTGGGCGGCGATATAGGGCGCAATATGGCGGTGGGGAAAGTGGCGAGTAGCGGCGAAGGCCAGAGTGACAGCGGGGTTGAAGCTCGCTCCGGAGATATGGCCGGTGGCGTAGATCATGGTCATGACGATCAAGCCGAAGGCGGTGGCGATGCCGACGGGGCCTTTTTTAGTCGGACTC
>PBOD01000161.1 GCA_002724215.1 Gemmatimonadota bacterium
ATTTCAGTGATATCACAATGTCCGAGCCGTCAGGCATGCAGGCCGGTCACATATGGCGCTACGACCCCGAGACCGGTGAGACCGCGGTATATCGATCGCCGAGCGGCATGTCTAACGGGCTGAAATTTGACGCTCAAGGCCGATTGATCGCTGCAGAAGGCGCTGATTTTGGTGGGCGACGAGTGACGCGTACCGATCTGAACACGGGCAAGGCCGAGATCATCGCGGGGCTCTATGAGGGTAGGTCGTTCAACGCGCCCAATGATATATCCATCGACGAGAAGGGCCGGATCTACTTCAGCGACCCGCGCTATATCGGTCACGAGCCGATCTATCAGCCCGTTCAGGGAGTATATCGGATTGATCCCGATGGTTCTATCCACCGGATTATAGCCGATGCGGGCAAGCCTAACGGTGTGTGTGTATCTCCAGACCAGCAGTCAATTTATGTCGTGAGCAATGGGGGCCGCTATATCGGCTTTGACTCCGTCGTCGAGGCTCATATCATATCGAAGGGCGCCATGGCTCTTCTGGCGTACGATTTACAGGCCGATGGTACAGCAACCTTTCGCGAAGTGCTCGTCGACTATGCTCCTCAGGATGGACCCGATGGCCTGGTGGCAGACGTGGATGGAAACCTCTATGTGGCCGTGCGCGACATGACAAGGCCTGGCATCGCTGTATACTCGCCTCAGGGCCAAGAGATCGCGTTTATCCCCACGCCGGTGCGGCCGACCAATGTGGCTTTTGGGCACGGGAAAAATAGCAGGACACTCTACGTTACATACGGAGGCGGGGCAGGAGATGAAGCACCAGGTATCCTGGCCAAAATTCAGGTTAACAAAGACGGATACCACCTGCCGGCCCAATANTAGATGACCGCACTTGACTGGGCCGTCGTCGCGGTCCTCAATGGCGGCATTGTCGCCTACAGCCTGATCGCCTTCCGCAACAAGGGCGAGAGTTTCGACTGGTACCTGGCTGCCAAGTCGATGCCCTGGTGGGTGATCGGGCTGTCGGCATTCGGCACCGCCATCGACAGCGGCGACTACGTTGGCATCGTCGGCGGTGCCTACAATATCGGGCTGTCGCAGCTGGCGCAGTGGTGGCTGGGTATAGGCATTGGCTGGACGGTACTGAGCTTTTTTGTCATCGTGCCGATGTACCGCTCCGGCGTCTTTACCAACGCCGAGTGGTTGGAATTCCGCTTCGGACCGACAGCGCGGGTGTTGGCGGTGCTGATCAACGTGCAGTCGCGGACCAACGTACTCGGCAACATATTCTTCTCGATGTTCTTGGTTCTGAATATTGTGGCGGGTATCGAGGAGACGACGTGCTGGTTTATCGTGGTCGGGGTGGCGATCACCTCGGTGCTCTACATCGTGCGCGGCGGGNTGCGCGCCGGGGNGCTGACCGACGCGCTGCAGAGTATCACCATGATCGTGGCCTCTTTTGTGCTGTGGGGCTTCGTCTATTCGGGCTTGGGTGGTTGGGCGGGGGTGACGGCGCGGCTGGAGGCCGTGGAGGAGGGTCTGTCGGACACGCTGCTGCATGTGGGCGGCTACTCGCCCGATGGTGTNCCGACGGCGATGGTGATCTTCGGTTTCGTGGTGGTGCTGACGACCTACGCGGTGATCAACCAGTACGAGGCGATCCGCTTTCTGGGCGCGCGCTCGGAGTGGGATTTCAAGATGGCGGTGCTGGTNGCCTGTATNGCCACGTCAATCTGCNTGTTTTTCAATGTNAGTATGGGGCCGATGGCGCGGGCGCAATTTCCCGGGCTGGAGATCATCGATCAGGCCTATCCGCTGATGATCAAGGAGTACCTGCCTGCGGGCCTGGTGGGTTTGGTGGTCGCGGGCCTGGTGGCGGCGGGCTATTCGACCTTTGACTCGATCGGCATCGGNATTTCCTCGCTCTTTGTTCGCGATATCTATGCGCGCTTTATCGTCAAAGATGGCGACGACGCGCACTACACTCTGGTGGGGCGGATTTCGGTGCCGTTTATCCTGGCGCTGGGCTTTTGCTACGTGCCTTTCCTCGGCGAGAAGGGCATGCTGCTGTTCTACCTGCGGCTGGCCGGAGCGATTGCGGTGCCATTGATGACGGTGATGTTGATGGGGGTATTCACGCGGGTACACCGCGAGACCGGCCTTATCGGTCTGCTGGTGGGGTTGAGTTATGGCATGTCGGCGATTCTGGCCGATTTCAATGGCTGGGATCTGCCACTGTGGTACATGAACACGTGGTGGGCGTATTTATGGAATATTATCTTGCCGGCGACGAGCATGTTTGTCGCCTCGAAGATCATCGACCTCAAGCGCGGCCCGGCCAGCGACGAGGAGTTGCGTGGCTTGATTTACCAGCGCCGCGAAAACCCGGCCGAATTGCGCAAACTGATGGGCCATCGGCTCAAGGTGCTGGAGGGGACGTGGATACAAAAGACGCTGATNGAGGCGCCGATCCGGCCGGAATATCCCTTCGCGGTCGGACCGGATGGGCCGCCGTGGTATTTGCGGCCAGGGCTGTGGATCGGGACGTATCTGGTGCTGGCGTGTTTTCTATTATTCGTGGTGCTGTGGTGAGGGCTGCGTTTTAATCCGCCCTGCTCGCAGGGGCTTCAGCCCTCGACCACGGCCTTGTTGAGCGNCGGCATTAACTGGCGAACAATGCCAGGCTGCGCAGCGTGCCCTCCTTGTCGTCCCCATCGAAGGCCATCAGCACCAGGGTGCCGAAATGTCCGCACTTCTTCCTCAATGCCAAAAGCCGCTTAGCGCGTAATCGACATCGCCAGCGATAATCTGCTCGCTCAGCCAGAAGTCCATATCGCAGTCGGCGTCGGGCATCTCGAGGTCGCGCTTGAGCAGGTCGTTACCGGCCCCTTGTCCATTAGCCGCGCGACTTTCCAGTCGTTGCGGTCGGGTGTATGGCCCAGACGCTGTCCACGTAGGGGCGGATGGCGATCATGCGAACTTTAAATAGACGACATAGCCGCCCAGCCCCAGCATCGCCAGTACGCAAATCCACATCAGCGCGTCGGTCGCCCCGCGCGGGGCCAGGCGCGGGNCGGTGTGCTGGTAGCGCAGGTAGACAATACCTATGGCGACGACCGGGGCCAGCGAGGCGAAGAAAATGCCGCCGATGGTCAAAAGCCACACCGGGTTGGGCACGGNGTAGTAACACAGAGTCATAAAAGATGGCGAGATCACGGCGAAAATNCGCATAACCCTGAGCCGGGCGCGGTAGTCGTCGCCAGAGATGACGTCCAACACCACCATGGCGTCGGCGAACATTCGCGCGCTGCCACCCAGGCCCGAGACCAGTGTCGAAAATAGCACGAAGAAGGCCCCGGCCATAAAGAGCCAGAACGCCCACTCGCCGAGCGTTTCAGTGTACATATTGGAGAGGATTTCGATGGTCTGCAGCCCGTNGGGCATCTGCCCTTTGCGGTGCAGGACGCCGGCGCCGAGCATGTAGAAGGGCACGGTGGCCAGGGTCAGGACGCCGAGCGTGAGCCAGACGTCGGTCTGCAACACGCGGATCCAGCCTTTGGCGCGCGCGACCCAGGCGGCGCTGCCGTCATCGGGCCCGGCGAAGCGCGCGTAGCCCTTTTCGGTGCACCAGTAGGTATAGGCGATATTTTCGTTGGCGGTGACGCCGGTGGCGCCGAAGGCGGCCAGGGCCGCGGCNACGGCGAGGGCGGGAAATTCAAAGCTCAAGCCGGCNCGAACATCGTTCCAGGTCAATGCGTATTCGGTAAATTGCAATAGCACCGCGCAACTCAGGGTGATCAGAGTGAAAGTTACCACCATGACGGTGAGCAGCTTTTCGAGGAAGCGGTAGGTGCCGCTAAGTACGATGGCGACACCTGCCACCGCGAAGATCAGGGTCCACCCCGTTGATGGCAGGGCGGGCAAGGCCTGGTGTGCGGCCTGGCCGACGCCGCCGTAGATGCCGCCGCCGCTCAAGTGCGAAGGGATCAGGATGAAGAGCCAGATGGCGACGACCCAGGACACGCGGCCTATTTTGCCGGGCACGCGGTTGAGTGCGACCAGTCCGGTCTCCCCGGAAGAGATAATGCAACGGCCCAACTCGGCCTGCAGCACGCTCTTGCTCCAGCACGAGAAGAGTATCCACCACAGCATGGTGAAGCCGACGGCGGCGCCCAGTGTCGTGGTGAGGATGATTTCGCCCGAGCCGACCACCGAGCCGGCGAGGATCAGGCTGGGGCCGAGGAATTTGAGTGTCGGCGCAAAGCCCTGGGGCGGCTCGCGGGCGTCTTCGGGGCGGCGGGTGTAGGGGTCGGGCGTATATTCCATGGGACACAAGATAGCGAAGGAGAGTGCGGATGTTCAAGATNAGCAAGGGCCTGGGCAATCTATCGGCCGAGATGTTGCGCTTTTACCGGCAGATCGGGGTCGAGCAGGTACAGGTACCGACGCGGTTCAATGCCAATGTGAAATTGCGGCCGCTGGTACCGCCGNCGCAGTCAAAGGCGCATGGACCGATGNCGGCGCCGTGGGACGAGGGTGAATTGCGGCGCATCTGCGACCACGTGCGCGCTTTCGATCTCGAGCCNGCGGCGATCCCCCTGCCGGTCTCGGGGCGGATCCTGATGGGGCGGGAAGGGCGCGATGAGGATCTCGACGATGTGGCAGAGCGGATTGAGATGGCCGGCCGGGTTGGCTTTGCGGTGATGACCTGGAATTTCACCGCGCTGCGTGCCTCTGAGGGCTATGCGGCGCAGGAGGGGGCGGGTAGGGGCGGCGCGCACTTGCGCGACTTCGACCACGCGCGGATTCGCGCGTTGCCGCCATTGGCCGATGTGGGCGAGCACGGCATGGACGAGATGTGGGAAAGGCTGGAGTACTGTCTGCGGCAACTGGTGCCGGTGGCCGAGGCGAGCGGGGTGAAATTGGCCATGCACCCCAACGACCCACCGGTACCCGAATATCGCGGTGTGGCGCAACCGCTGTGGAATCTCGATGCGATGAAGCGAGTGGTGGAGATAGTAGACAGCCCGGCCAACTGCGTGTTCTTCGACACCGGAGTGACGACCGAATACGGCCAGGACGCAGTTGAAGCGATACGGTATTTCGGTGCAAAAGAGCGGATCGGCATCGTGCACTTTCGCAACGTGCGGGTGGAGGAGCCCTACTACAAATACAGCGAAACCTTCATCGACGAGGGCGACTGCGACATCGCCGCCTGCATGCGTGCTTTCGCCGCAGTCGGCTACGAGGGCGGCATCGATCCCGACCACACGCCGGGAATCGCTGGCGATGGGGAGGAGACGCAGCTAGGGTGGGCCTATGC
>PBOD01000162.1 GCA_002724215.1 Gemmatimonadota bacterium
TTATGAACGGATTTAGACTTGGTTAAACTTGCTTTTTGCGCGTTGGCGCTCGCTTTTGCGGTCGAGGGATCGGCGCAGGTGCGCGTGATCGAAAGTGGACCGCAGCGCTTGCGTTTGACCTGGGAACCCGCGGCGTCCGAAATGGCCTGGGGTCGCGGCGCGCTGGTGGGCCTGCCGCCGACGGGCGACATTCGCTTGGAAGTGATTGAGGCGCGCATCGCGCGGACCGATATCGCGGACGACGACGTCGAACCGATGGCCGGTCCGGCGTTTTTGGGGCGCACCGGCACGGTGCGTCGCCAGCGCGTGGCGGAATTGGCCTTCGGCCCCCGAGTAGAAGCAGATAGAACGCGAACGCTCTACGACCGGGTGGTCGTCGATGTGCATCTGACGGGCGGTGGCGGCAGCAGCCGCGTTGCCGATAAGTGGGGTGAGGACTTTTATCGCCGGGTGTTGATCAATCCCGATCAGGCCCGCAACTGGCGCCTGGCACCCAAAAGACGGCCCGCGCGCAAATCCGCAGTGCAGGACGGCACCTGGTTGCGGGTTGCGGTTTTGGAAGAAGGCATGTACCGAATTGCGGGATCAGATCTGGCGGCGGCCGGAATCGCGCTCGACGAAGTCGATCCGGCCAGCCTACAACTGCGCTATGGCGGCGGTGAGGCACTGCCCATTTTGCGGGTCATTCCGCCTATCGCGTTGGAGGAGCGGGCGCTGGTGGTCGAGGACGGCGGTGATGGCCGCTTCGACGCCGACGATTTCGTGCTGTTCTGGGCCGAGCCGGTCAATCGCTGGGAATATGACCGGGGGCGCGGCGAGTACGAGCACCGGCAGAATCTATACACCCGCGAAAACATCTACTGGTTGGGCTTTGGCGGTGGGGCGGGCATGCGGCCCGAGACGCGCAGCGGGGCCCTTGTCGCAGCCGAGCCGCACCGGCCCGAGACCTATCGGGTGCGGGTGCACGAGGAGGCGGAACAGTTTATTCTGGCGCAGACCTACGGGATCAAATCGGGATATAGCTGGTACTGGGAGGATTTTCGCGGCAACGCCCGCAATTTTCCGCTGGTGGTGCGGCAGGCCGCCGACGAGCCGGTAGATATACGCCTGGCTTTTTACGGGGTCGCCAAATCGGCGCCCAGTTTCGCCGTGCGCTGGAACAACGAGGCGATCGGCACGCTGCGCTTTGAGGTGTCTACGCCGATTGAGGCCGTGTTCCAGTCGAATACGGGGGCGATCGAGGGTATCAATCAACTGGGGATTTTTCACACCAATGGCGAACCGGCACGCTTCGACTGGTACGAACTCGAATACGGCCGCGGCTTCGTTGCTGATCGCGGCGAGTTGATTTTTAGCTATCCGCTACAGGAGGGCAGCACCGAATTTCTGCTCTCGGGTTTTGCCGACGAGCGGCCCCGCGTCTTTGAGGTATCGGAAGATCTGGTGGAGATCACCGACTTCGCCTACGATGCTACTGCGGGGACCGTCACCTTTCAAGATGAGTCCGCCGCCGCGCCGCATCGCTACGCCGTTGCCGGATCCGCGGCTTGGAAGCGCCCCACGCAGATACAGCTCGACGCGCCGGGCAATTTGCTCGCCGCGGGCGCGGGTGCCGATTGGGTCACCATTTATCACCGCGACTTCCGCGATGCGGCGGTGCGCTTAGCCCGGTGGCGCGGCGCCGACGACCGCTTCGGCGCGCCCATGCGGGCTAAGGCCATTGACGTGCAGGATATATACGATGAATTCTCCGGCGGTCTGCTCGATCCGGCGGCGATTCGCAATTTTCTGGCCTATGCCGCCGCAAATTGGGATCCGGCACCGATGTTCGTGACCCTGCTCGGCGACGGCTCGTACGACTACAAGAACAACTCGGGAACGAGCCCCGGCAACTGGATCCCGCCCTTCCAGGACCGCGACAGTACCTACGACGACTGGTACGTGCGGGTCGAGGGCGGCGACGACTTTCCCGATATGGCGATCGGCCGCCTGACGGTGCAGACCGCGGCTGAGGCCAATGCCTTGGTCGATAAGATCATTGCCTACGACCGCGAGCCGGAAGTCGGCCCCTGGCAGAGCCGGATCCTGATGGTCTCGGACGATTTGGTCAATCCAGACCAGCCGCACGATGTCGAGGGCTATTTCATCATCGACAGCGAGTTCTTGTCGGTGCGGGTGATGCCGCAGGAACTCGACATGACCAAGCTCTACCTCGCC
The DNA here is from genome assembly GCA_002724215.1 of Gemmatimonadota bacterium. Taxonomy (GTDB): domain Bacteria; phylum Latescibacterota; class UBA2968; order UBA8231; family UBA8231. The sequence goes on from PBOD01000162.1 coordinate 2,218, forward strand.
CAATACCCCCTCGAGGGGCGGACCAAGCCGCGGGCACGCGACGAATTCCTGCGGCTCTTCAACGAGGGCGCGCTGATCATAACCTATCTCGGGCACGGCAATCCGACGGTACTAGCGCACGAGAGCATGTTCCTGGTATCCCGTGATCTCAATGCGGTGCAGAACGGTGGGCGCTTGCCCTTTTTCTACACGGCTGCCAGCCAGGTCGGCGTCTTCGACGACCCGGCTCGTATCTCGATGCCCGAGGCGCTTTTGAAAAAAACTGACGGGGGCGTGATCGGCATGATTTCCGCCACCCGGGTCGGCTACCACAACAGCAATATGGTCCTCGCCAACCAGTTCCACGAGCAGATGTACGCCAGCAAGCGCGAGCACGTGCCAGTCGGCCTGGCGCTGATGGAAGCCAAGCAAATGGCGTTATCGCTTTTCGGCCCCACGGACCTGGCTTTTCGCAATATGCAGCGCTACTCGCTCTTCGGCGACCCGGCGACGCGGCTGGCGCTGCCGCGCTACCGGGTGCAGATCGAAGTCGCCGACTCGCTCAGCGCGCTGGGCGAAGTCTCGGTCAGCGGACGAATCCTGGACCCGGCTGGCGATTTCGCCGCCTCTTATCAGGGTCAGGTGTGGTTGCAGGCCTTCGACTCGAGCGTGCGGAGCCGGTTGGACGGCTTTTCCTACCAACAGGTCGGAGCGCATATGTTCCGCGGGCGGGTCGCGGTTGTCGATGGGCGTTTTGCCACCGCGTTCCGCGTGCCCAAGGACATTACCTACGGCGGGCGCAACGGCCGGGTTAGCGCCTACGCATGGAGCGACGCGCAGCCGGCGGCCTACGGGTCGGTGGGCGGCTTGGTGCTTGAGGGCACGGCCGAGGGCGTGGAGGCAGATCTCGAAGGGCCGGAGATCGCCCTGCGCTTCGAGGGGGCCAGCGGCAACACCATTCCCCCCCAGACTACGTTGCACGCGACGATCACCGACCCCAGTGGCATCAATATCACCGGCGAGACCGGTCACGCCATCGAGTTGGCCATCGACGGCGAAGTGTTCGTTCTGACCGACTTCTACAACTCGCCGGAGGGAGACTATCGGCGGGGCGCGATCGAATTTCCCCTGCCCGAGTTGGAACCAGGAGCCCACGAGGTTCGTCTGAAGGTCTGGGACAACTTCAACAATTCGTCTCGCGCCACCGTGACGGTTAAGGTCCGGGAGGGGGGCGATTCCGGCATCGCTAATGTGCTATTTCACCCCAACCCTATGCGGGATGCCGGTGGTCATTTCACCTACGAACTCAAGGAAAACATGAGCGCGGTGCGGATTCAGGTCTTTTCGCTTGCCGGTCGTCTGGTCGACGAGTTGGATGGGCGGGTGGGTGAAGGGTACAACCAGGTGGCCTGGAATCCGGCGGCGGATCTGGCCAACGGTACTTATCTTTACAAAATAGCTGTCGAGCGGGACAGTGGTTCCCGCAGCGAGCTAAAAGCCGCCCTGCAGGTCGCCAAGTGAGCGCGAGAGGAGTGCCTTTGCAGCAGTGAGAACGCCTTAGTAGTAGTGGGCAGCCCGTTTGTAGAAGACAAACAGCTATTCTTATTTTCTCCAGATCTGAGGAGGACTCCGCGATGAGGAAACTGACGACCTTGATACTGATGGGGCTTTGCCTGGGCCTGTTGCCCGACAGGGCCCAGGCCACGCCGGAGAGCCGCGCTGCTGTGCTCTTTCTGCTGATTGAGCCGGGTGCTCGCGCCATCGGCATGGGCGAGACCTATGTCGCCATCGCCGACGACGCCACCGCCAGCTATTTTAATCCCGCCGCTCTCGCCGGCCAGAGCCGCAAGAAAGTCAACTTCACCCACAGCAAGTGGCTGCCCGGGCTGGCCGACGACCTCTCGTACGAGTTTCTGGCCTATTCGACGCCCGTCGAGGGCTGGGGCAATATCGGCGTTAACGTGGCGCTGTTGAATCTCGGCGAGCAGATCCGTACCGACGAGCGCGGTAACACCCAGGGTACTTTCCGCAGCTACGACATGGCGCTGTCGGCCGCCTACGGTGCGGATATCGGCGACAATATGTCGGCCGGCATCGGCCTCAAGTTTATTCGCAGCAATCTCGCTGACCAGGGCGCTGGCATCGAGCGCGGCAAGGGCGTGGGCAATAGCTTCGCCGCCGATATCGGGCTTTTATGGAAGATGACGCCGGAGATCAGCTTCGGCGCCGCGCTGCGCAATCTCGGTCCCAAAATCGCCTATATCGACGCCAGTCAGGCCGACCCGTTACCGCAGCACATCGTTTTGGGTACGGCCTACGAGTTGATGGACACCCAGTACCACGATGTGTTGCTGTCCTTCGACCTCTACAAGCCACTGATCGCCGACGGGTCCTTCCTCGGCAACCTGGTCAAGGCCTGGGCCGACGAGGGCATGGGCGATGAGCTTAGAGAGATGGATCTGCACGTCGGCGGCGAGTATAAATACGGGCTCTCCGCGCGCCAGGACGAGGCCTTCTTCGCGCTGCGCGCCGGTTATTCGTGGGATAGCGACGGCGAGTTGAAGACTCCGACCTTTGGCGTCGGGCTCAAATACAACCGCTTCCAGGTCGATGTTGCCTATATCACCGGCGAAGACACGCCGATGCAGGACAACACGCGGTTCTCGTTGAACCTCATTTTCTAAATTGACGATCTATGGTCGGGGGCGCGGTTGCCACGTCCCCGGTCGGCATTTTTGCGATTTTGCCCCTTTGTTGCCGCTAATCCTCTGTAGCTTGCTTTTTTGCGCCGGGGCCACGGTCGCCCAGGAGTGGCGCGTCCTTGCCCTGCGCGCGGATTTTCCGCTCGAAAGCCCAGACGAGTCGACGACCACCGGTCTGGGTGCTTTTGACCTGCGCTTCGCAGTCGATGCCAGCGATGACTACGCGCCTCCTTTCGATCTGCCTCCGCACGATCGCACCTACTTCGAGAAGCACCTGCGGGCGCTCGATCGCTACTATCGCACGGTCTCCGAGGGGCGGGTGGAGATCGCGGCGGAGGTCTTTCCGCGCGAGCAGCGGCTGGCCTATACGCTGCCCCGGAGCATGCTGCACTACGGCAACGGACGCACTACCGAGGAAATAGGCGCCAAGTGGATCGAGCTGTTGCGCGACGCGCTGCAGTTGGCGCTTGCCGACCCGGACGGACCGGCACTGTCCGACTACAATAGTTTTCTCGTCTTCCATGCCGGGGTCGGTCACGAGACCGGCCAGCTCAACGACATCCGCTCGGTCTTTTTGGAGCAAAGCGATTTCGCGCGCTTTAACGGAGGGCCGCTCGAGATAGGTGGGATCGAGATCGACGAGGCCTGGATTCTGCCCGAATCGCCCGGCAACAACGGCCGCGGCGGGCTCAACGGGTTAATGGCCAAGTTTTTCGGCAACCAGCTGGGTTTGCCGGGGCTGTCGAATTTCGCCGACGGTCTACCGGCGTTGGGGAGCTGGAGTCTGATGGATGTCGGCGCCAATGCGCTGGGTTTCGCGCGGATCGACAGCCTGGAGCCGGTGGTCGGCTTTGTCGCGCCGCATCCGATGGCCTGGAGTAAAGTGCGCCTGGGCTGGATCGAGCCGCTGGTGGTACGGCGCGATACGGTGGTATCGCTGCTGGCTACCGACCGCGCGGGCGATTTGCCCAAGGCGATCCGGGTGCCGATAGACGCCGACGAGTACTACCTGCTGGAAAATCGCCAGCGGCGCGGCCGGGTTGGGGCACCGGATGGGCAGCAGGTGCGCGGGGTCGAGCCGGACGAGGTGGTGTGGATCGACCAGGCCGATATAGAGCTGGATCATGGCGTGTGGACGGGCGTCGAGGATTACGATCTCTTCATCCCGGGGTCGGGGGTGCTGATCTGGCATATCGACGAGGGCATTATCGCCGAGCACATAGCAGCCAGTGCCATCAACAACCGGCCCGAGCACCAGGGCATCGCGCTGGAGGAGGCCGACGGCTACCGCGATATCGGCAACCCGGTCTTCGAGCGGCTGCGGCAGATCGAGGGCTCGCCCGACGATCCGTTCTACGGCGGTGGGCAGACGCTGTTTGGGCCGACGACGCAGCCCAGTACGCGCAGCAACCGCGGCTGGGAGACCGGGCTCGAGATCGAAGTGCTATCGCAGAACGGCGATACCATGCAGGTGGCAATCCGCTTTGGGCGCTCGCGACCGGGCTGGCCGCTGGCACTTGCGGGCGACGGCCTGTTGCAGGCGGCGGACCTGGACGGCGATGGGGCACAGGAATTGATGTTTGAAGCGGACGGTGGGGTCGGTTTGGCCGATGGTGTCGGCGCGGTGGCCTGGTGGGTAGCAGGCGCGCGTTTGCTGGCTGCGGGTGATGTCGACGGCGATGGGCAGCGCGAGCTGTTCTTGCGGCGCGGCGCGGAGGTGGGCGCGTGGGCGCTGGGGGCAGGGGCGCCGCTATGGACCCGTGCGATTGCGGAAGCCGAGGCCGTATTCAGCGATGGGCTCGATTCGTTCATCGGCTTTGGCGACCCAGCGCTGGCGTTGATCGGAACCGATGAGATCGAGGTGCTGGAAGCGGCCAGCGGCGCGGCGCTGGAACGGGTGCCGCGGAGCGGTGGGCCGCCGATGCGAGCCGATGGCAGCACGGCGCCCCATGCCGCGTTTCCGGTTGCGGCGGATGGCGGTTTGCCGCCGGTGCTGGGCGACCTCGACGGCGATGGGCATGCCGAATGGGTGGTGGCTGATCGCGGTGGTGTGGTGCGCTGGGGCGATCGGTCGGTCGCGCTGGGCGATTCGCTGGTGGCTGCTCCGGCGCTGGGGGATCTGGACGGCGACGGGACCCTCGAGGTCGTACTGGCCGCGGCCGGCGCGACGATCCACGCCCTGCGCTACGACGGCATCCGCCAGGCCGATTATCCCTACGCATTGCCGCGCTTTGCCGCCGCCGGCGAGTTGAGATTCGAGCCGGTGCTCTGCGATATCGACGGCGACGGCCGCCAGGAGATTTTCGTCGCTGGTCGCAGCGGGGTTTTCGCCATTGACGACGGGCAATTGCTGTCCGGTTTTCCGCTGTTGACGGCGACGGCGCCGGTGGCTGCGCCGGTGGTGCTTGATCTCGACGGCGATGGGCGCTTGGAACTGGCGGCGCTCGACGCGGAGGCGCTCTACGTCTGGGATCCACAGCGGGTAGACGCAGGTTATGGCGGCACTGCGGCCCACTGGCCACAGGCACGGGCCGATGCGGCCGGCACGCGGTCGCTGGTGGCGGTGGCGCCGGCGGTGGCGCCGCAAGAGGCACTGTTGGACAAGGCCTACTGCTATCCCAACCCGGTGGGTGCCGGCGCGGCAGCGCACGTGCGTTTTGCATTGCGCGAAACGGCTCTGGTCGAGCTCAATATCTTCGACGCGTTGGGTGCGCATGTCGAGCGGCAGCGGATGGGGGAAATGGCCGGGGGCGAAAATGAGATCGCCTGGTCGGTGGAAGACTATCCGAGCGGGCTCTATATCTGCAAGTTGGCCGCCACTAGCGACGGTCGCCAGGACGAGGTGCTGGTGCGAATGGCGGTGAGCCGATGAAGGCGCTGGCCCTGGCGCTGGTCGCCACGCTGGCAGGGTCCGCTGCGGCGCAGAACCATCCCGAGCTCGAGTGGCAAGTTTTCGAGACGGAACACTTCCGCATCCTCTATCACCAGGGCCTGGAGGGCGCCGCCGCGCGCGCCGCGCAAATTGTCGAGGCAGCCTACGGGCCGATCACCGAGCTCTACGGTTATGCGCCGGACGACAAGGTGCGGATTGTGCTTAAGGATTACGACGACTACGCCAATGGTGCGGCCTTCTTCTATCACGACACCATCGAGATCTGGACCACCTCGCTCGACCACGACTTCGATTTGCGCGGCACCTCCGATTGGCTGCGCAATGTACTCACCCACGAATTTACCCATATCGTTTCGCTGGGTGCCGCGCGCAAGGGCTCGCAGCGGATGCCGGCGCTCTACTTGCAGTATTTTGGCTACCAGCGCGAAAAGAATCGCCCCGATATCCTGATCGGCTATCCCGATGCCATCGCCTCCTATCCAGTGATGAGTACGGTGGTGCCGATGTGGTTGGCCGAGGGCGCAGCGCAGTACATGGCCGAGGGCGCGCGCGAGGATCGCTGGGACGCCAATCGCGACATGGTGCTGCGCGCCCAGGTGCTGGCGGGGGAGCAATTGCCCTTCGACGAGATGGGCGTCTTCGGCAAGTGCGGCTTCGGCAACGAGTACGTCTATGACCACGGTTACGGCCTGGTGCGCCATATTGGGCAGACATACGGCGATGAGAAGATCGCCGAATTGTACCGGGCGGCCTCGGCGTGGCGCACGCTGGAGATCGACGGCGCGTTCGAAAAGGTCCTGGGTAAGAGCGCCGATGCCCTCTATGAAGAGTGGGTGGCGGCGATGCAGGCCGATTACGAAAAGCAGGTGGCGGATCTGGGCGAATTGCGCACGGGCGAGTTGGTGACCGGCCTCGGATTTTCGAACCTGCGGCCCCGGCTCTCGCCCGATGGCAAGAAGCTGGCGTATCTGTCAACGCGCAAGCGGCAGTACGGTCCGCATATGCTGGTGGTACGCGATTTGGAGACCGAGGAAGACGAGGTGGTGGCCTTTCCGGTGTCAGCATCGACCGTGGACTGGTCGCCCGACGGCGACAAACTGCTCTTTTCGCGCATCGACCGCGCCGACACATATGGCTCGCGGCAAGCGGATATTTACGAGTACGATTTTACTATCGACGAACCGGGGCTAGTGCACGACCTGGTCTGGACGGTGCCGGCTTTGGTTGCGGCTAAGGCGCCAGAATCGCCGCGGATCAAGCGGTTGACCCGCGGGTTGCGCGCGCTTTATCCGACCTATTCGCCCGACGGCGAGTGGATCGCCTTCGTACACAATAGCAGTAGCAATAACAATCTGGGGCTGATGCGGACGGACGGGTCGGATGTGCGCTATCTGACGGATTTTCGCGACGGGACTCAGCTCTATACGCCGCGTTTTTCGCCCGATGGCAAGCGGCTGGCCGTCTCGATGTCACGCGCGGGACAGCGCGATATCGGGATCATCGAGCTAATCGCAGCAGGGCTGGATGAGAAGCAGGTGGCTTCCGCCGTGCCAATATTGGCCGATGGGCAGGAAGCGCTGGGCGCTTTGTCGCAACATGGGCACTTTATCGAGCGCGTGGTCGCAACGCCCGGCACCGACCGCGATCCGGTGTGGGGCGCCGACGGCGCGACACTCGTTTTTGCCTCGGACTTCAGCGGCATTTTTAACCTCTACGACCTAGATTTACAGACGCGGCAGTTGCGGCAGGTGACCAATGTCGTCGGCGGTGCTTTCAATCCGAGCATCGGGTCGGGTGGCGAGGTAGCTTTCGCCTCCTATGCTGCTGCCGGTTTTGAGATTCGCCGGATAGCAGGGGCGGGGGAGGTGGTCGCGGTCAATCGCGGTTGGTTGCCCGAATGGCAATGGCCGCCGGCGGACGCCGCGGCTGCGGGTAAGCTGACGGCATCGGCAGTGCAATCGCGGTCGGTTAGCGCGCCGGCGGCCTCATTGCCGGAGGCCTCCGAACCCTACGGCATCGACTTCCTCAAAACCTCGCTGTTGCCGCGGTTGACTCTCGACGAGGGCCACTTCAAACCGGGTGTCTACGTCTCGTCCGGAGATGTGCTCAACCGTCAGAGCGTCTTCGCCGGGGCCGCGCTGGCGCCGTCCAATGGCGACAGGGATTTATTCGCCATTTACGAATACCGCGGCTTCCGCCCGACGCTCTTTTTGGAGGTCTTCAACCAGCGCCGTCACTCCACCCGTGGCGACAGTTCTGAGGCGCGTGATCTGATCGTCAACGGGGTCAACTTCAACCTCAACCAGATCAGCGTCGGTGGCAGGGGACGGCTGGGCCGCTATGGCAAATTGACGGCCTCTTTGACCTACGATCGCTACGACGCCAGCGTCGAAAGCGACGCCTTTTTACCGCGCCGCGACGGCCAGGTCGGCTTCGAGCGCATCGAGCAGAAGCCGTTCGGCTACACTTATCTCAACGGCTTTGGGCTCGGCCTCGCGTATCGCCTCGACCTCCTCGCCCGCCGCCGCGATCGCGATATTAGCCCCACGGGTCGGCAAATCTACTTCCGCTACGACCGGATGTGGAATTTCTTTATCGAGGAGTTCAATCAGAACGCGACCTTTATCGACGAGATCTATCTCAAGCTCTTCTACAACCAACTCACCCTCGATTGGAACGAATATATTGGGTTGCCGTGGAACAGTAGGCTGGGCCTGCGTTTTTTCGGTGGGTGGATTCAGAGCGAGCAGGTAGACGACAAGGACAAGGTTAACGACTTCTTCGACTACCACCTCGGCGGCCTCAACTTCATGAAGGGCTATACCTTCTACAGCATCGAGGGCCGCAAGGCGATGATGGCGACGGCGACCTTGCGCTTCCCGCTAGTGCCCAGGATCGGCAAGCGCTTTATGCACCTGTATTTCGACAAGATCTACGGCGCGGTCTATGGCGATATCGGCAAGGCCTGGGATAAGGCTATCGACGATCCAGACGAGTTTTACGGGCGCGAGGGGCCGCTGCGCGATGTGGGCGGGCAGTTGCGCTTTGATTTGATATCTTATTACAGTTTGCCGACGCGGATTCAGATGGATGGGGCCTACGGGATCGACGAGGTGGAGGACAGGAGTCCGTGGAAGTTTTATCTTACGGTATTGTTCGGTTATTTGTGAGGCGATGCCGACGCCCCGGCAAGCGGCGTGTAGTGGAATACAGTTGACCGGTTTTGGTGGAGGAAATGAGATGGTGAGAATAGGATTGGCGATAGTCCTGGCTCTTGGATTTGCAGGCGCTGCCGCTGCGGAGCAGTTGCCGAGTCTCTTTAGCAAAGAAGGACAGGCGCAGGCTACGCTCGGAGGGCCAGAGCTGGCGCCCAGTGTTTTGCCTGAGGGCCAGCGCGAATTTTTGATGGGGCCGCTGGCCCTGGATCAGGGGATCGCAGCGGCTCCGTCGGCACAGGCAGCGGCCGCGAGCGGCGATGTCTCCGCGTCGGGTGGGGGGATTACGCCGCGGCGGGCGTTTCTGTATTCGGTGCTGGTGCCGGGTTTGGGCGAGTGGATGGCCGGGGCCCGGAAGCGGGCGCTGGTGTTCTTTGGTGTCGAGGCGCTAACGTTGGGGCTGTGGTCGAGTTGGACCGGTAAGGGCAACGATGCGGAGGACGAGTTCCGCGCGGTCGCCGATGAGAACTGGGATCCGCTCGATTACATCGTCTGGCGCGGTTCGCGCAACGCCCGCAACTCGTCGATTACCCACGCGCTGCCCTGTTCGAGCTATGTCGATACCTATCTTGAGACGGGCAAATTCACCGGCTGCGATGATACTGAGATCCAGCAGTACTACGAGTTGCTCGGCAAATACGATCAGTTCGTCGCCGGTTGGGGCGACTTGGTACGGGTCGATACCGAAAATCCGGTGGAGCCGACCGCGGTCGATTCGGTAGAGAATTTCCACTCGGCCCTGCGGCTCAGCTACGAAGACCAGCGCAACGAGAGCAATCGATATTTGAAACGGGCATCGACCATAACCGGGCTGATACTAATCAACCACGTCTTCAGTGCCATCGACGCGGCGCGGGTGGCCAGGGCCCGGTCAGAGGGCGTCGATGAGGCTGCGCTCCGGCGGCGGACTCGGGTCGAGATGGTGATGCAGCCGTGGCAGCGCGGATATGTGCCGATGCTTATGGCCTACAAGCCCTTCGACTGAGCCGATGACGCGTATCGCGATACTGGCCCTATTGCTGCTACTGCCGGCGGGCGCCTCCGCCGGCAAGGGGCAGGGCGCGTTTTGGCGTTCGCTGCTGGTGCCGGGTTGGGGACAGCGCTATGCCACCGGCGCCGGCGGCCGGTTTTTTGCCGCCGAACTAGCCTTCTGGGGCGGCTATCTGGGATTTGAACGCCTGCGCGAAGTGCGGCGCGACCAGTACCGGGCCTTTGCCGCTGCCCACGCCGACGCCCGCCCGCAGCGTAAGGACGGCGAGTATTTCGACGATCTGGGTTTTTATCAGAGCCGGCTCGAGCACAACCAGTTCGCCCGCTACGAGGACGGCCCCGAGGCGGCGATCTATCCGCTGGGGCGAGATTTCTTCTGGGAGTGGGATCGCCAAGCGTCGCGCGAGCGCTACCGGCAATTGCGCAATTCGACGGCCGGCGCTGGCCGTCAGGCACTTTTTATGACCGGTCTGGTCGCGGTCAACCATCTCTTTGCAGCGATCCACGCGGCGCGCACGGCCAGCGGTGAGGTCCGTACCGATATCGTGCCCGTTCCCGAGCGCGGCGGCGCGGCGCTATTGCTGGTGCATCGCTTCTGATGCGCTGCGGACTGCTCCTTATCTTGCTGCCCCTGGCCGCCTTCGCTGAAGAGCGAATTTGCGGCACGCGCTGGCTCGAGACGCAGCGCCAAAGTTTGCCCGCGCCCGCGGCCAAGACGCTCGAGGCCAGGCAGGAAGACGCGCCGATAGAAGTGGGGACCCAATTGCCCTTCTTCGTGCCCACCGATCCGCTGCTCAATCTGGCGACGTGCCGTTACAAGGGTGAACACTGCTATATTTTCGTCGAGGAGAGTCAGTGGGATATCCTCGTTGCCCAACCCGATGTCGATAAGCTGGGCGAGCTTTTCGACCGTTCGACGCCTGCCGATCCCGAACGCGGCATGTACGATCTCGCAGTCGAGGCCTTTGGGCCGCCTCCCGATCGCGACGGCGACCCGCGGGTATTTATTCTCGTGCTCGACATACCCGACGATCGGGTCGTGGGCTACTTCGATCGCTCGGTCTACAAGCACGTGCAGGAGACCTTGCGCCGCGACACGGTTTATCTCGACGCGCGCAAACTGGTCTTCGAAGCCTATCTGGGCCGCGGCACGCTGGCGCACGAATTCCAGCACCTGATCCACTGGGGCCACGACGAAGACGAGGAGGCCTGGGTCGATGAGGGATTGGCGGGCTACGCCGAAGAATTGACCGGCTTCCCCGAAACCGATCCGAGCATGGTGCCGAGCTTTCTCGACAACACGGATCGCGACCTGACGCGCTGGCCCTTTCCCGCCGCCCCGGAGAGCTACGGCAAGACCTATCTCTTCGCCTCATTTCTGGCCGAGCGCTACGGCCCGGAATTGATCCGCCGAGTCGTCGCCGAACCGCGCAACGGTATTTTTGGCATCGACGAGGCATTCAAGGATGACAACTGGGTCCAGGACTACGCCGGGGCCTGGAGCGAGTGGATAGCCGCCAACTACGCGGCAGATGATCCCGACTATGGCTATCGCGCATTGCGCGGTCGCCGCGCCTTCGCCTTTTCTGCGCCCGTGTTGCCCTTCGATCCGATCGGAGGCCGGGTCAATAATCCCTGGGGCACGACCAATGTGATTATCCGCGCCGCCGGCGGGCGGGAGAATATCGAAGTTGATTTCGCCGGATCCGCCGACGGGCGCTATGCGGTCTGGGCCTATGCCATGCGCGGTGGCAGTGGCGAAATGATTGCCGTCGAGTTAGACGGAGCCAATGCGGGCCGGGTGCGGGCGCCGGGTGTCGATAGCCTGGCGGTGATCGTTGGTCGGACCTCGTTGGCAGGGGGGGATTTTACCCTCGCGGCGCGGTCGTCTATCGCGCCGACGGCTGTGGCCGCTGGAGCGGGCGCTGTGCCGGAGGCGACGGTCTTAGATCCGGTCTATCCCAATCCCTTCAATCACTCGGTGGTCTTGCCCTTCCGTCTGGCGCGGGCGGCCACAGCAGAACTGGCGATCTACAATGCCCTGGGGCAGCGCGTGGCGCTATTGCTGTCGCAGCGACTCGGCGCGGGCAATTACCGGGCGCGCTGGAATGGGGATAATGCTGCCAGCGGACCGTATACCGCGGTGCTGAAAGCCGACGGGGTGGTGCGATCGCGGCATTTGATTCTGGTCAAATAGCGGCGGTTTTAGCTTGTGGCTAGACGGGCGCGCCATACTGGCGCGCCTTTTTATCTTTGTGGCGGAGATGCTGCGATATTGTCGATCAGGCGGACCTTTGCCAGTCGCACGGCCAGGGCGATGACGACGGGGCCGGTGATCTCGGCGACCTCGGCGAGGGTGTCGGGATCGACGATGGAGATGTAGTCGATATCGGTAGTGAGATCGCGCTCGATAGTCGCTCGCATATCTGCGATAATGGCCGTGGCATCGCGCCGGCCCTCTTCGATGCGTTCCTTGCCCATGACCAGCGCTCGGTAGAGTGCGGGCGCGCGCCGCCGTTCGTCGTCCGAGAGGTTGATATTGCGCGAACTCATGGCCAGTCCGTCGGTCTCGCGTATCGTGGGGGCGACCTCGACAGACAAGTCGAGATTGAGGTCGCGTACCAGTTGGCGGATGATGGCCGACTGCTGGTAGTCCTTCTGGCCGAAGACGGCCAGGTGAGGTCGCACGGCAGCGAAGAGCTTGGCCACCACGGTGGTGACGCCGCGGAAGTGGCCAGGGCGGAAGACGCCGCACAAGCCTGCAGTGAGTTCCTGTACCTCGACGAAGGTCGAAAAATTAGGCGGGTAGAATTCGACGGTCTCGGGGTGGAAGACCGCATCAACGCCGCGCTGATTGAGCAGATCCAGGTCGCGCTCCATATCGCGGGGATAGATTGCCAGGTCTTCTCTGGGGCCGAATTGCAGCGGGTTGACGAAGATGCTAACGACGGTGCGGTCGCTATGGGCCAGGCTGTAGTCGACCAGGCTGAGATGTCCCTCGTGCAAAAATCCCATCGTCGGCACCAGGCCGATGCACAGGCCCTCGCGGCGCCAGGTCTCGGATTGGGCCTGCATCGCGACGACGGTGCTGATGCGCTGTAGTTCAGGCATTCTCTGGCAGAGCGAGTGAACCGATGGCGCGGGCTGCGTCGGAATGGGTGAGTTCGGCGAGATGGGCGGTGAAGGGGCGAGCGGTGAGTGGATGGTGGAGGTCGGGGGCGATTTCGCACAGCGGCGCGAGGACGAAGCTGCGGTCGTTCATATGCGGATGCGGCAGTTGCAAATCGGCGCTGTCGATAACCCGTTCGCCATAGAGCAGCAGATCGAGGTCGAGGGTGCGCGGTCCCCAGCGGATATGGCGCTGGCGCCGATGCTGGTTTTCGATTTTGTGCAGGGCCGCCAATAATGCTACCGGGCCGAGCGGTGCGTCGATGGCGCAGACCGCGTTGAGATAGTCGGGTTGGTCGGCCGGCCCCAGCGGCGGAGTCTCGTAGATGCTGGAGACGGCGGCAAGGTGCGTGCCGGGCAGGGCCGCGACCGCCGCGAGGCCGGCGGCGAGATAGCCGCGGCGATCGCCGAGGTTGGAGCCGAGGCCGATATGCGCGCGTTCAGGCATAGGAGCGGTGCAACTCGACTTCGATGCCGTCGAAGTGCGCGGCGACCGGGGGATGGGGTTTGCGGACCCGGACGACGAGGTCGATGGGAGCGCAGTGGGACCCGACCTTTGCGGCGATGCGCTCGGCTAGGGCTTCGACCAGTTTGCAGGGCTCGCCGGTGACGACTTCCTCGACCAGTGCGTAGACTTCCGGGTAGTTGATCGCCTGAGCGATATCGTCGTCGCAGCCGGCGCGGCGGAAATCGCCGTGGAGGTCGATATCGACCTCGTAGTGCTGGCCGAGTTCGTTCTCCTGTGGAAAGAGCCCGTGGTAGGCGAAAAAGCGCATATTGCGCAGGCGCAGGATATCCTGGGACATGGCGGGAATATAGAAATGAGGCCGCGCATCGGCAATGCTGCAGCACCGTATAAAATCTTGATTTAGGGTTTGTGAATGGGTATATTGCTAGCAATCAAGGACGATTTGCTTCTCCCCCCAAGGAGGTAGGACATGTCTGAAGTCACACCCGCACGCTCGGGAGCGCAGCCGGCTGAGCAGAGCAGTTCCCAGGTTCAGCAGCAAGCCCGCGCCGATCGCCAGGAGAGCGAGCAAGATCGGGCCGAGGAGGCCACGCGCCGCCGCGCACAACAGTCGGCTCGCAGCGAACGCCAGCAGCAAGCTCGCGCCCGGGAACAGGCCGAGGAAACGGCGCGGCGTGAAGCCGCCGAGGAGGCGCAACGCCAGGAGAATAACCGCGGTCAGAACTTGCAAGTGGAGCAAGAGCAGGGCCGCGGGCAGGCCGTCGATACGGTCGCCTGATTTAATACGCATCGAATCTCATTACGCAAAACGCCCCCTGGCTAAAGCCAGGGGGCGTTTTGCGTAATGAGATGGGGCAACTCAACGCCCGCGATTGAGAGCCCGGTGTGCGATATCGCGGCGGCAATAGGCGTTGGCGAAGGAAATCTCATCGACGGCGGCGTAGGCGTTGGCGACGGCGGCGTCGATATCGGCGCCGGTCGCCGTTATGCAGAGTACGCGACCACCATCGGTATAGACGGCGCCATCGCGGCGGGTGGTGCCGGCGTGGAAGACGACGATGCCTTCTCGTGCACTCGCGTCGTCCAGACCGCTTATCGGCAGGCCTTTATCATAGGATCCGGGATAGCCCTGCGAGGCCATGACCACGCAGACGGCGGCTTGGGGATAATTTTCGATCTGGATCTGGTCGAGCTGACCGTCACAGGCGGCTTCGAGTACCTCGACCAGGTCGTTTTTGAGCAGCGGCATGAGGATTTGGCACTCGGGATCGCCGAAGCGGGCGTTGAATTCGACGACCTTGGGCCCTTCGTCGGTGAACATCAGGCCGCAGTAGAGCACGCCCTGATACGGGGTGCCAATCCGCCGCATTTCGGCGAGAACGGGCTGGATGATGTGCGCTTCGGCTTCTTGCACTAGGGCGGGCGTCATCACTGGCGCCGGGGCGTAGGCGCCCATACCGCCGGTATTGGGCCCCTGATCTCCCTCGTAGATGGCCTTGTGGTCCTGGGCAGGGACCAGAGTGACATAGTGTTCGCCGTCGCACAGGGCGAAGAGCGAGGCCTCCTCGCCGACCATGTAGTCCTCGACGACGATCTCGCTGCCGGCGCTGCCGAAGGCGTCGTCCTCGAGCATTTCGCGGGCGGTGGCGAGCGCATCGTCGAGCTTGTGGCAAACCACGGCGCCCTTGCCGGCGGCCAGGCCGCTGGCTTTGACCACGATGGGTGCGCCCTGGGCGGTGATATATTTGCAGGCGGCGTCGGCGTCGGTGAAGGAGTGGTGGCGGGCGGTGGGCACGCCAATGCGTTCCATCAACTCTTTGGCGAAGGCCTTGCTGCTTTCGAGTTGCGCCGCTGCTGCGGTCGGACCGAAGGCCTTGAGACCGTTTGCTCGGAAGCGGTCGACGATGCCGCCGGCCAAGGCATCGTCGGGGCCGATGACGGTCAGGCCGATGTTGCGCTCTTTGGCGAAGGCGACCAGGCGGTCGATTTCGGCGCTGAGCTTATCGCGTTCGGATACGGGCGTATCGACGCGGATGTCGACGAATTCGGCCAGATCCGCCATGCCGGGGTTGCCGGGGGCGACGTAGAGTTTGTCGATGCGCGGGCTTTGCGCCAGCTTCCACACCAGGGCGTGTTCGCGCCCTCCCTTGCCGACGACCAGTGCGTTCATCGGGGCTCCTTGTTAGACGTTGGAGTTGGCGGCGATTTTCCAAGCGGCAATCGCCTCTATATATAGCCGAACTCTTTCAAGTCGCGCTCTTTGTTGCGCCAATCCGGGCGTACCTTGACCCAGAGTTCGAGATAGACTGGCGCTTCCAGCAATTCCTCCACTGCGGCGCGGGCGCGGCGCCCGATCGCGTGCAGGCGCTTGCCCTTCTTGCCGATGACAATGCCCTTCTGGCTTTCGCGCTCGACGTAGAGTATGGCGTTGATATAGGTCTTGCGGCCNGGGCGCTCGCGAAATTCCTCAATATCGACATTGATNGCATAGGGCAACTCGTCGTCGAGATCTGCGAATGCNGCCTCGCGAATCAACTCCGCGACGAAGAAGCGCTCGGGCTGCTCNGCCACCATATCGTCGGGGTAGAGTTTGGGACCGCGGGGCAGGTGGGCCTCGATNCGCGCGAGCAAGTCGTCGAGGCCGTCGCCGTTGAGGGCGGAGATGTACAGTGGGTCCTGAATGTCCAACTCGGTGGCGAGTTGCTGCTGCCGTGCGGTGAGTTGCTCGGCGGGCACGAGGTCGATTTTGTTGAGCNCGGCCATAACCGGGACCCGGACCCGGTCGAGGAAGCGGCGCACCAGTTCGGCCCNGTCATTGGTGCGGGAGGCGTCTGCGAGCAGCAAGACCAGATCGGCGTCGCGCGCGGCCTGGTCGATCTGGTGTTCCATAGTTTCGTGCAGCTTGTAGTCGGCGTCGAGCAAGCCCGGGGTATCGAGAAAGATGATCTGGCTGTGCGGACGGGTGAGAATGCCGAGTACGCGCCCGCGCGTGGTTTGCGGCTTGGGGGTGACGATGGAGAGGCGCTGGCCGAGAAAGGCGTTGAAAAGGGTGGATTTGCCCGCATTGGGACGACCGGCGAGCGCTACGTAGCCGACGCGGGTCTGCTCAGAATCGGAAGCTGGCGGAAAATTGATAGGTGGCGGCGAGCTCATCGTGTTGCAAATAGGCGAGGTCGAGGTCGAGGTTGTCGAGAGGGGTGAGGCCGAGCCCCAGCGACTGGCGTCCCGCTTCGATGCCGGCGCGCAGGGCGATATAGCGGTGGCGGTATTCGACGCCGGCATTGAGCGCGGTACNGTCGGTGTTGTCGGTGGCATCGCCGCCCGAGCGACCGGCGATGACGGCAGTGGTCTGGCCACCGGCCAGGGGCAGGGCATAGGCCAGGCCTACCAGCAGCGAGGGCTGGATGCGGTCGGTCACGTCGGTATTCCAGAAAATCGGNGTGGTGGTCAGGTCGCGGAGATTGGCTGCCAGGGCGATGCCGGGGCGGAGCTGGAAGCGCGCNCCGAGNTCGAAGCCGAAGCCATAGGCGCTTATCGAGGCGATCTGGCGGTAGATGGTCTTGGCGCTCAAGCCCAGGGCCAGGCGNGAGCCAAAGCGGCGGCCGCCCGAAAGGTAAAAGGCGTAATCGGCGCTCTGCTCGGTCGAGGCGATCAATGGGCGGTTGTCGGCGCCGATGGGACGGCCTGGGTCTTCGAGTTCGGTGAAGTGGATATTGCCGACGCCGACGCGGATCAGGCTCAGCGCCATGCCGTGCAGGCGCTGGCCAGGGCGGGCTAGCGCCGCGAAGTCGTGCTGGACTAGGCCCTCGAAGCGCTCGGCGTGCATGAGGTGCGCCTGGCGACCGTCGAGCGCTACGAGCCCGGCGGGGTTCCAGTAGCCGGCGGTGGCGTCGTCGGCTATGGCGACATAGGCGCTGCCCAAGGCCAGCGAGCGGGCGCCGGCGCCCAGGCTCAAGAACTCGCCGGCATAGCCGGAAGCAGCGTGGGCGGAGCCAGTGGAGCAAAGCAGGGCGANGGCGAGTGAAAAAAGGCGTTTGGGCATGGAGTAATGGGGTTGTGGAAACGGCGTGAGTGAATACTAACGGAAGGGCCCAGGGGTGTCAAGGCCGGGGTTAATGCCTCTCATTTACAAATAGTTACAATTATTCTACGANANTCCTACAGATATTGTGCGCCTTTTGACATAGCTTGGTTGGTGATAGAGGGGGCGGCGCCGATAGATGATGGAGCGTTTGTGCNNTGGATCAGGAGATGAGGAGTATTTGCAGATCCATCACATTGGTGCCGGTCGGGCCGGTGATGACGAGATCGTCAAGGGCCTGGAAAAAGTGATAGGCGTCATTGCGGTCGAGGAAGGCGCGGGCCTGGAGATCCATGGCCCGCGCGCGTGCTAGCGTTGCTCCATCGACCAGGGCACCCGCCGCATCGGTCGGGCCGTCGGTGCCGTCGGTGCCACCCGAGAGTAGGGTGATGGCGGGCCAGCCGTCGAGGTGCAGAGCGGCGGCGAGGGCCAACTCCTGGTTGCGGCCGCCCTTGCCGTCGCCCCGCAGGGTGACGGTGGTTTCACCGCCGGCGATGAGGCAGGCGGGCTTGGCCACCGGGCGGTCGGCGTGGGCGACCTCTTGCGCGACGGCGGTGAGTGCGGCGGCGGCTTCACGCGCCTCGCCCTGAAGGCGGCTGGTGAGGACCAAGACTTCGTAGCCGTGGGCGCGGGCCTGTGCGGCGGCGGCATCGATGGCCAGGCTGCTGTTGCCGACGACGAGGCTTACGCTGTCGGCGAAGCAGGGGTCGCCGGGCTTGGGGGTCTCGGGGAGGGTGCCGCTGGCACCGGCTTCGAGCCGCTGGCGGACGGAGGCGGGCAGTTGTTGGCGCAAATCGTAGCGGTCGATTAACTCCAGGCAATAGGCGAAAGTCGTGGAGTCGGGGTGGGTCGGGCCCGAGGCGATGGTATCGAGGGGGTCGCCGATGACATCGGAGAGCATCAGCGCGCAGATTTGCGCCGGGGCCGCGGCGCGGGCCAGTAGCCCGCCCTTGGCGGCNGAGAGATGCTTGCGCAGCGCGTTGATCTGGTCGATGGTGGCGCCGCAGGCCAGCAGTTGTCGGGTGGCCTCTTGTTTATCGGCGAGTGATATGCCGGGGGCCGGGGCCGGCAGCAGGGCCGAGCCGCCGCCCGAGAACAGCGCAATGACNACGGCGTTTGCGTCAAGACCGGCCAAAAGCTCGAGCTGGCGCTGGGCGCCGGCGACGCCGGCTTCGTCNGGGATGGGGTGGCCGGCCTCGAAAGTCTCGATGTGTTNGAGTGGCAGGGCGTGGTCGTACTTGGTGTTGATAGCGCCGGCATCGATGCGCTCGCCGAGGATGNCCTCGGCGGCCTGGGCCATCGCCGCGGTGGCTTTGCCGGCGCCGATGACGCGCAGGGTGGAAATCTGGTCGANGGNTANGCGGCGGGNGCCGCAACGGAGATGGTTCCCTTCGACGGCNAGCGCGCNCCGGACGCAGNGGCCGGGCTCGGCCGCNGCGAGACCGGCNGCGAANATGGCGNGCGCGTGTNCGCGCCGCGTTGCCGCATNCACCTNGACGGTACTCCCNTTAGANGCGGCGCATGAGGCCGACGACTTTGCCGGCGATGCTGAAGTCGTCGGTCTCGGGCGAGACGACGATGGGTTCGAAGGCGTCGTTTTCGGGCAGCAGACGGATGCCGTCGGAGTCGGGTGAATAGCGCTTGACGGTGGCCTCCTCGCCGATCAGGGCAACGACTATATCGCCGCGTTCGGCGTTTTCCTGTTGGCGGGCCAAGACGACATCGCCGTCTAGGATGCCTGCATTGCGCATGCTCTCGCCGTGGACCCGCAGCGCGAAGATCGCGCCCGAGGCGGGGACCAGGGATTTATCGACATTGAGTGTGCTCTCGATATTCTGGGTGGCGAGAATGGGCGCGCCGGCGGCCACGCGACCGATGAGCGGAACCTCGCGCATATCGGCGGAGAGGGTTTCGGGCTCGACGTAATCGACCAACTCGATGCCGCGCGATAGGCGAGCGTGGCGGCGGATATGGCCTTTCTTTTCGAGGGCGGCGAGGGTAGTGCGCACCCCGTTGGTGGAATTGATATCGAAGACCTGCATGATCTCGCGGATCGTGGGGGGGGCACCCCGGGAGCGGATCGTTTCGGCGATAAAGTCGTAAATCGCCTGCTGGCGTTCGGTTAGAGGCTTGGGCATGAATGCACCTCCAGATGGGGAGGAATAGTGAAAATGTGGATAACTGCAATTATATATACTGAACATTAGTTCATTTGTCAAGGACGCATAATGCGTTGTAGGGCGCATTCACTATTAACAAATATTAGTCGGGTTTACCAATTATGTATGCGTATTGACAAAGTTCACCCAAGGGCGTAATCTTAGCGAAAACCGACCTAAACGACTATTGTTCAAGTGTATGCGCATTTTTTTAGTCACGTTAAATAGGCCTGTCTATTATATTTGAGGGATAAGGCATGATGCGAATTCACCGTTTGGCTACAGCCGCGTTGTCCGCCCTGCTCTGCGGGCAGTTACTAGTTCGGCCCGCCGCTGCCGAGGATGGGCAGGGCATTATTACCTCCCGGCGGTCTCTCGGGATTGTCTTTATCGGGGGCAGTCTATTCTTGACCAAGCAAGGCTTTGATTTTCGCAGCGAAGCCGACGACCTGTACGAGAAATACAAAAAGGCTGGCACAGCCGAAGAGGCCGACCGCCTCTATACGCGAACCAACAATCGCGATGTCAAAAGCCAGGTCAGTTGGGCCTTGGCTGCGGCCTTTGCCCTGAGCGGCACGCGCTTGCTGCTGGCCAAGGGAGATAGCAGCAAGCGCATGGCCAAAGGCGTCGCGGCGCCCGGCAGTAAACCCGGGTTTTCGCTCGAGCCCCAGATCGAGCCGCAGCGCGTCGGTTTTCACCTGAAGCGTCGCTTCTTCTGAGGCGTTGTCCGCACCGATGTTCTCCCTAGCTCCTAAGATTCTATCTTCTTCTCCGCAAAATAGGTAAACGATGAAGTCACATCTGACGTCCTTAGCCCTGGCGGCCACCGCATTGCTCTTTTTTAGTTGCGATCGCGAGCGCAGCAATCCCATTGATCCGCAGTCTTCGGTACTGGCCGAACGCCCGACGACGCCGACGGGCCTGGTCGCGCAGGACGGCGTGGGGCGCATTCTCATCGGCTGGCAGCCGGTGGAGGAGGGCGATCTAGCGGGCTACGGGATCTATCGGGCTAACCAGTCCAATGGCATCTACGAGTTCGTGCCGGGCGATGGCGATTCGACCCTGCAGATCACCACCGGTAAGACGACCTTGATCGACTCGCTCGACGTGCCCGGCACCACCTTCTTCTATCGCGTTACGGCGGTGGATACGGTGGGCTTGATCAGCGAGCGTTCCAATTTCGTCGGTGCAACGGTCCTCGAGGATATGGTGCCGCCCGAGACGCCGCTCAACCTCTCGGTCGTCGCCGTCGAAGACGCCAATGACCGGGTTATTGTGCGCTGGACCGTACCGCGGGTCGATAGCGATGGTTCCGAATTGTCGGGGCTGTCGGGCTTCGTAATTTTTCGTTCCGAAAACAACACCGGTTTTGTCGCTATCGACACGCTGGCGGGCGATGTACAGGAATTTGTCGATAGCGGGCTCGAGGCGCTTACTGTCTACTCCTATCGGGTTATGGCCTTCGACGAGGCGGGCAATAGCAGTCCGTTGACGTCCCCGCAGCAAACGGAGACGCGCGGTCTGCAGGTGCCACCCAATCTGAGCGCCGTCGGCCAGATCGAGCAGATCTCGATCTCCTGGAGCGGTATCGAAAATCTCGATCTGTTGGGTTACAATGTCTTGCGCTCGACCCGGGCCGACGATGGCTTCGAGCAATTGCCCAGCGTCGAGGGCTCGGCTTTTACCACCGGCCAAACGACCTATATAGATTCTAATCTCACCGGGGGCGAGATCTTCTTTTACCGAGTACAGGCCGTCGGCAAAAACGGCCTGTTGAGCGAATTTTCCGGCAGCATCGGCGCCGAGGTCCTGGCCGATGAATTGGCGCCAGGCGCCCCTAACGACGTATCGGCGGTACCGGGCACGGACAATTTTAACCAGGTGTCGGTTACCTGGAAGCCGCCAACGCGCGACGCCGCCGGCGGCGAATTGACAGGCCTGATCAGTTACAACATATACCGCTCTGAAGAAACCAATACCTCTTTCGTGTTGGTCGGCTCGGTCGATGCCAATATGCATCAGTTTATCGACCAGGGCGTCGAGGAATCGACGACCTATTTCTACGCGGTGACCTCGGTCGATGCGGCGGCCAACGAAGGGCCGCGGACCGGCCCGATCCAGATTCGTACCAAGGGCGCGGACAAGGTGGCCCCGCAAGCGCCGCAAAACGTCTCCGCTGTGCCGAGCGCCGACGATTTTGGCCGAATTACCGTTCACTGGAGCCCGTCGGTGCTCGACTCCGACAACACGGAGTTGACAGGGCTGACCAATTATTTCGTCTTCCGCTCGGAGGGGAGCATCAACTCCTTCGTGCCCGTGGCGACTCTCGGCCCGGAGGCGCGTGAGTTCGTCGATTCCGGACTCGACCCGCTGACGACCTATTTCTATACGGTTTCAGCCGTGGACGAAGCCGGCAACGAAGGGCCGCGCGCCATTACGGTACAGGTGCGCACCGAGGGGCCCGACCGGATCGCGCCGCAATCGCCGAGCAATGTCTCGGCCGTGGCATCCGAAACCGACTTCGGCCAGGTCACCGTGCGCTGGAGTCCGGTGATCGCGGACGCCGACGGCGGCGAGTTGACCGGGTTGGCCGGCTATGTTGTCTTTCGCGCCGAAGGGGGCTCGTCCTTTGTCCCGGTCGATTCCCTACAGGCCGATGCTCGCGAGTATCGCGACACCGGTTTGCGCCCGCTAACCAGTTATTCCTACCGCGTGTTGGCCTACGACGAAGTCGGCAACGAGAGCGCGGTGTCGAATAGCGCCCAGATTCAGACCATGGGCGTTACTGTGCCGCTGAATCTGACAGCGGTTGCGGGGATCGCGCGCATCGAATTGACCTGGAAGGCGGTGGAGGATCCGGAGCTTCTGGGCTACAATCTCTACCGCTCGATCCTGTCGGACCAGGGCTATGAATTGCTGCCGAATGTCGATGGCGGCGCCGCCTTTACCACCGGGCACACGACCTATGTCGATTCGAACCTCACCGAGGGACAGCAGTTTTTCTACAAGGTGCAGGCGGTTGCCAACAGTGGCCAGCTCAGCGAGTTGTCGGGCTTCGTCGGCGCCATCGCCGATGGCGACCAGATCGCGCCCGAGGCGCCGCGCAACATAGCGGCCGTGCCCGATCCGGTCAATTTTGGCCAGGTGGTCATCACCTGGAGTCCCGTGCTGCAGGAAACCGACGGCACCCGGCTGACGGCGCTGCAGAGTTATGCGGTCTTTCGCTCCAAGGATACCAATACCGCCTTCGTCCAGGTGGCCACGGTCGCCGGCGATATCACCCAATTCGTCGATAGCGGCCTCGACGTGGCGACCACGTATTTCTACGCGGTGATCGCCATCGATCCCTCGGGCAACGAGAGCGCTCGGCCCAATCCGGTGCAGGTGCGGACAGAAGGACCCGATCAGATCGCGCCGCAGGCTCCGAGCAATGTTTCGGCGGTGGCTGACGAGGCGAATTTCGGTCAGGTCACGGTGCGCTGGAGTCCGTCGGTGCGCGATGCCGACGGCAGCGATCTGACCGGGCTGCAGAGCTATGTGGTCTTCCGCTCGAAGGATACGGCCAACGCCTTTGTGCCGGTCGATACTCTCGATGCCAGCGCGCGCGAGTTCACCGACGGTGGCCTGGAGCAGTTGACGACCTACTTCTACACCGTCAGCGCTCTCGACGACAAGGGCAATGAAAGCGCTCGCGCCAATTCCGTGCAGGTCCAGACAGAAGGACCCGATCAGATCGCGCCGCAGGCTCCGAGCAATGTTTCGGCGGTGGCTGACGAGGCGAATTTTGGTCAGGTCACGGTGCGCTGGAGTCCCTCGGTGCGCGACGCCGATGGCAACGATTTGACCGGATTGCAGAGCTACATCGTATTCCGGTCCAAGGGCTCGGCCAATTCCTTCGTGCGAGTGGCCGCGCTCGACGACGGCGTGCGCGAATTCGTCGACGGCGGCCTGGAAGAATTGACGACCTATTTCTATACCGTTAGCGCNATNGATGCTGCGGGCAACGAGAGCGCTCGCGCCGCCGCGGTGCAGGTGCGGACNGAAGGACCCGATCAGATCGCGCCGCAGGCTCCGAGCAATGTTTCGGCNGTGGCCGACGAGGCGAATTTCGGTCNGGTCACGGTGCGCTGGAGTCCTTCGGTGCGCGATGCCGACGGCAGCGATTTGACCGGTCTGCAGAGCTACGTGGTCTTTCGCTCGAAGGATACGGCCAACGCCTTCGTGCCGGTCGATACACTCGATGCCAGCGCGCGCGAGTTCACCGACGATGGCCTGGAGCAGATGACGACCTACTTCTACACGGTCACGGCGATCGATGCCGATGGCAACGAAAGCTCTCGCGCCAGTTCCGTCCAGGTGGATACCGAAGGCCCCGACCAGGTGGCGCCGCAGGCTCCGAGCAATGTTTCGGCGGTGGCCGACGAGGCGAATTTTGGTCAGGTCACGGTGCGCTGGAGTCCGTCGGTGCGCGATGCCGATGGCAACGACTTGACGGGCTTGCAGAGCTATATCGTATTCCGGTCCAAGGGCTCGACCAATTCATTCGTGCCGGTGGCCACGCTCGCCGCCGCCGCGCGCGAATTCGTCGATAGCGGCCTCGAGCAGTTGACGACCTATTTCTACACCATCAGCGCCATTGATGCCGCGGGCAACGAGAGCGCGCGCGCCGCCGCGGTGCAGGTGCGCACCGAAGGACCGGATCAAATCGCACCACAGGCGCCGAGCAATGTTTCGGCGGTGGCCGATGAGGCGGATTTCGGTCAGGTCACGGTGCGCTGGAGTCCGTCGGTGCGCGATGCCGATCAGGGCGATTTGACCGGGCTGCAAAGCTATATCGTTTTTCGCTCGAAGAGCACCGCCAATTCATTTGTTCCAGTCGATACACTCGACGCCGCCGCGCGCGAATTCGTCGATGGCGGCCTCGAGCAGTTAACGACCTATTTCTACACGGTCACGGCCATTGACCCATCTGGCAACGAGAGCGCTCGGGCGACGAATGTGCAGGTGCGCACCGAAGGGCCGGATCAGGTTGCGCCGGAGGCGCCGAGCAATCTGTCGGCGGTGGCTGACGAGACGGAATTCGGCCGGATTACGCTGCGCTGGAGTCCGTCGGTTCGCGATGCCGACGGCGGCGATCTGACGGGTTTGCAGGATTACATCGTTTTCCGTTCAGAGGGGACGGCGAGTTCGTTCGTTCCGGTCGATACTCTTGGCGCGACCGTCCGCGAGTACGAGGATCTCAATCTCAATCTGCTGACCGATTATTTCTACACGGTGACGGCGATCGATGAAGCGGGCAATGAGAGTGCTCGCGCCGTTGCGGTGCAGGTGCGCACCGAAGGGCCGGACCAGGTTGCGCCGGCGACGCCACAGAATGTTTCTGCGGTAGCCGACGAAGTGGATTTTGGGCGGGTGGTGGTGCGCTGGAGTCCGTCGGTTCGCGATGCCGACGGCGGCGATCTGACCGGGCTGAATGGCTATGTGATCTTCCGCTCGATGGGCAGCGTCAACGCCTTTGTTCCGATCGATACGCTGGCGGCGACCGTCCGCGAGTATGAGGATCTCAATCTCAATTCGCTGACGACCTATTTCTACACTTTGATGGCCTTCGATGAGGCCGGCAACGAGAGCGGTCGGGCGACGAGCGTGCAGGTCTTGACTAATGGTCCCGACCAGGTGGCCCCGGCGGCTCCGACCGACCTGGCAGCGATTGCCGACCTGGTCGCCGGACAGATTACCGTCAGTTGGAGTCCGTCGGTTCGCGATGCCGATGGCGGCGATCTGACGGGTCTGGCGACCTATATCGTGTTGCGCTCGAAGGACGATGCCTCGTCCTTTTCGGCCATCGATACGGTGAACTCCTCATCGACGAGCTTTGTCGATAGCGGTCTGGAGGCATCGACCACCTACTTCTACGCCGTGCGTGCCGTCGATGACACAGGCAATGCCAGCTCTCGTTCAGCGACCATATCGGCGACCACCGCCGGCATTGCGGTGCCAACGGGTATTAGCGTTGTCGGCGACATCCGCCGGATCACGGTGACCTGGGATAGCAGTCCAGACGAGAATTTGCTGGGTTACAATGTTTACCGCTCGACGCGTTCCGATCAGGGTTACGCGCGCCTGGCCGGCGTCGAGGGCACGTCCTATACCACCGGCCAGACTACTTATATCGACTCCGGGTTGACCGGTGGGGTGACCTTTTTCTACCGCATCGCGATTGTCACCTCCGCCGGAGAGAGCGACCGGTCGGCCTTCCAAGGCGCGACGGTCGATTCGGACACCCGCGCACCAGCGGCGCCGACTTTCGTCGATGGCGAACCGGTGACAGAGAATCCGGAGTATTTGAATCTCACCTGGAAGCCGCCGACGACTGATCTCAACGGCGCGACGCTGACCGGTTTGAGTTCGTATCTGATTTACCGTTCGGCTGTCAGCACTGGACCTTTTGAACTGGTCGGAACATCGACGACTGCGGCCTTTACCGATACGGGCTTGACCGCAGTGACGACCTATTACTACCAGGTCGAAGCCTCGGACGAGGGGGGCAATGTGAGCAATCGTTCGACGGCGGTCGCATTGACCACGGGCGGCGTCCAGATCCCGTCTAATGTCTGGCTCGCGTCATCGACCCCGTCCAATATCGCCGAAGCGCCGACGGTGACCATCACCTGGGATGCCTCGGCGGGCGCGATCCTCGAATACGAGGTGGAGCGCACGACGGTGGCCAATAGCACTACCGATTCGGATTTCACGGCGATTGTTCCCAATTCACTGGCGACGTCGCGGGAGGACAATACTGTCGTGCGCGGCACGACCTATTACTACCGGGTTCGGGCGCGCGATGTCGACGATCGGGTCAGCGATTGGACGGCGCTGGTATCGGTCGAGGTCAAAAACTGAGCGGAATTGATACTTGAAAGGGGGGAAGGGGAGTGACCTTTTAGGTCATTCCCCTTCTTCGTTGTGCCACTGCAGGACGGCTTCGAGGATCTCTGTCAATTCGCGTGCCTCTTCGGCCTCGGGGGAATTTTCTTCTCGGAACGCGGCCAGAAGCTCCTGCAACTGGCGCATATTGGCATGGATGGTAGCGATGGCGCGGTCGAGTTGGGCGCGAGTCTGGTCGGTCAGGCCTAGACCGGCGTTTTTTTCGAGTTCCCCTTTGAGCAGGGCGTATATTTCCATCATGCGGGCAGTCTGGATCCGGATGGCGTCGAATTCGATGCGCGGGTGTTCCATGGGTCGCTCCTTCTCAATATTGGTGGCTACCCGCAATCTGAGCAATTCCCGTTCCAAGAGGCAGTGCGGATGAAATCCATGGTCGATAAGGTGCAGGCGGTGCTGGATACAGCGGGGGTGGCAGTCGGCGACCGTCTGCTCGTCGCCGTATCGGGCGGTGTTGATTCGATGGTTCTGCTCGACGTGCTCGACCGCTTGCGGGGCGATATGGACTTCCAGCTGCATCTGGCCCATCTCGACCACGCGCTCAGGCGCGAATCGCCCGCCGACCGCGAGTTCGTCGCCGCGCAAGCTCGGCGACGAGGCCTGCCTTGCGCGAGCGAGCGGCGCGATGTCGCCGCCGCCGCCGGTGGGCGCTCGCTGGAGGAAGCCGGGCGTCTGGTGCGCTATGCCTTTCTCGACGAAGTCGCACAAGCAGTCGGCGCTTCCCACATCGCTCTGGGCCACCACGCCGACGACCAGGCCGAGACGGTGTTGATGCGCCTGTTGCGCGGTAGTGGGGCTACGGGGCTGGGGGCGATGGACAGCGTGCGCGGGGGGCGCTATCTGCGACCGCTATTGGAAGTGTGGCGCGGCGAAATCGAGACGTATGCGCGCGCGCGCAAGCTATCCTACAGGGAGGACGCCTCCAATCGCGATCGGCGCTTTCTGCGCAATCGGGTGCGCGGGGAACTACTGCCTGTGCTGCGGCAGTACAATGCGAATATTTCCGCGGTGCTAAATCGCACCGCGCGGCTGCTCAAGGACGAGGACGCCCTTTTGGCCGAATTGGCCCAAGAGGCTTTAACTGCAGTGGTTTGCGAGCGTTGTAGCGACAAGATTGTCCTTGATAGCAAGGGACTTGTAGATTATCATATAGCAGTGCAAAGGCGCGTGGTGCGCGCTGTGCTTGGGGGCCTTTCCACCGCAGAGGGCCCTTTTGATTTTGTCGTGGTTGAGCGGATTTTGCACTATATCGCCACCGGCGATGGGCGCTTGCGGGAACTGGGGGCTGGGATCAGAGGTCAAGGGGGCGGTAACCGCTACATTTTGCGGCGTGGGCACCGGCCCGAGATTGCATGCTCGCTCGCGTTGCCCGGCGTGGTAGTCCTGCCCGGGCACGGGGCCGAAGTCCACTGCGAAATCGCCCCCGCTGCGCATTTCGATTACATCAGGGGCGAATTGGGTGGTGCGGTGGCCGCCTTCGACGCCGATCGTCTGGGAAAGCAGGTGTGTTTGCGCAGTCCGCGTCCCGGCGATCGGATACAGCCCCTGGGCATGTCGGGGCACAAGAAGCTGAGCGATTTGTTCACCGATTGCAAGTGGCCGCGGATTTTACGCGACGAGGTGCTGGTGCTTGCTTGCGGTGCGGAGATTGCCTGGGTCGCGCCGTTGCGCTCCAGCCACGCCTTCAGGGTGGATGCCGCCACAGTGCGCATGGCCGTGTGCAGATTGCGGCCGGCGCATAGAGAAGCTTGAGGAATAATGGACGGACGAGATCAGAGGGATCTGGAAGACCGCGATCGCCAACCGGCCGACGGCGATGATAAGCCGCGGCTGTGGCGTCGGCCTTCGCGTACCCAGGCGTTTTGGATCTTCTTTGTACTGGTGTTGATTTTCGCGGCCAAGTTCATCGACAGCGTGCCTTCCGACGTTTCGATCGTCTCCTACCGGCAGTATCGCGAGTATTTGAAGAATGGCCTGATCGTCGATGCGGTGATCGTCGGCGAGAGCGAATTCCACGGCCGGCTGAGCGATGGCGGCAAGTTCGTGGTCAACCTCGGCCCCATTGACGCGGCGACCAAGCGCGAGTGGGAAGAGCACAACTTCAATATTACGTTCAGGGATGAGCCCTTTCAGTGGTATAGCCTGCTGTTCAGCTTTTTGCCGTGGTTGTTGTTTATCGGCTTCTGGATTTTCATGTTGCGGCAAATGCAGGGCGGACCGCGCGGGTTGTTCTCCTTTGGCAAGAGCCGGGCCAAGCTGCTGATGGAGGACAAGCAGAAGACGACCTTCGCCGACGTGGCCGGCGCCGACGAGGCTAAGGAGGAGCTCGAGGAGATCATCGAATTCCTCAAGGATCCCCAGAAATTTCAGCGCCTGGGTGGGCGGATTCCCAAGGGCGTGTTGATGGTGGGACCGCCCGGNACTGGCAAGACCCACCTGGCGCGGGCGGTCGCGGGCGAGGCGGGGGNGCCTTTTTTCTCGATTAGCGGTTCCGACTTTGTCGAGATGTTTGTCGGTGTCGGTGCGTCGCGGGTCCGCGACCTCTTCGAACAGGGCAAGACCAATGCTCCCTGCATCATTTTCGTCGATGAAATCGATGCAGTCGGTCGCCACCGCGGCGCCGGCATCGGCGGCGGCCACGACGAGCGCGAGCAGACGCTCAACCAATTGCTGGTCGAAATGGACGGTTTCGAGTCCAACGACGGCGTGATCCTCATCGCTGCGACCAATCGTCCCGACGTGCTTGACCCGGCGCTATTGCGGCCTGGGCGCTTCGACCGCCGGGTCGTTGTCGATCTACCCGATATCAAGGGACGCGAAGGGATTCTCAAGGTCCACGCGCGCAAGGTGCCGCTCGACCCGGATGTCGATCTACAGCGGGTTGCGCAGGGCACGCCGGGGCTGTCGGGGGCAGATCTGGAAAATCTGGTCAACGAGGCGGCGCTACTGGCCTCGCGCCGCGACCACAAGACCGTGGCAATGGCCGATTTTGATGCGGCCAAGGACAAGGTCATGCTCGGGGCCGAGCGTCGCAGTATGGTGCTAACCGAAGAAGACCAGAAGTTGTCGGCCTATCACGAAGCCGGCCACGCGCTGGTNGCCAAGAGCCTCAAGGGTGGGCCATCGATTGGCAAGGCGACAATTATTCCACGTGGCCAGGCCATGGGCATGGTGTCGTTTCTGGCCGACGAGCGCCGCTCGTTGACCGAAACCCGGCTCAAGGCNCATCTGGCCACGGCGCTGGGCGGCTGCGTGGCCGAAAAATTGATCTTTGCCGAGCGCTCGACTGGCGCNCAGGGCGATTACCNGCAGGTGACGGGCCTGGCGCGGTCGATGGTTTGCGATTGGGGTATGAACGAAGAGNTGGGGCCGCTGGCTCTGGGAGAGGGCGACGACGAGGTCTTTTTGGGCAAGGAATTCTCGCGCAACCGCCACGTCAGCGAGGATACCGCCCAGGCCATCGACCGCGAGATCCGCAATTTGGTGGTTGAAGCCGAAGCGACGGCGACGCGCATTCTCACCGACCGTAGCGACGAACTCCACGCGCTGGCCCGCGCCCTGCTCGCATACGAGGTGCTCGACGACTCCGAGATAGACAAGGTGTTNGCCGGCGAGCCACTGGGGCGCGATCCCGTCCGCCAATTNCCCGCGGAGCGCGGCGCGTGATCTGGAGCCTGGGGGGCCGCGTCCTCGACTTCGGCGACCGGGTGCAGATCATGGGAATCCTCAACGCGACGCCCGATTCTTTTTACGACGGGGGCCGCTNTCTCGAACCCCANGTTGCGATAAGCCGCGGTCTCGCAATNGNNGCGGAGGGNGCNTCGATCATNGATGTCGGCGGCGAGTCTTCGCGTCCGCCGATGTACGGCGAGGCGGAGCATGTATCCGCCGCCGAGGAGTGCCGCCGGGTGGTCCCGGTGGTCGAGGGGCTGCGCCGCCAGAGTGATGCCTTTATTTCCGTCGATACGGTCAAGGCCGAGGTCGCGGCCCAGGCGCTGGACGCCGGGGCCGATATCATCAACGATATTAGCGCCCTGCGCCACGATTCCGCCATGGCCGGAGTCGTGGCGCGGACCGGCGCGCCGGTGGTGTTAATGCATCGCCGCGGCAGCGCTGCCACGATGCAACAGGATACCTACTACCGCGATTTGCTCGGCGAGGTGCACGGTTTTCTCGCCGCGCGCGTCGAAGCCGCTCGGGCCGAGGGCATCGAGCGGATAGCGGTCGATCCAGGTTTGGGCTTCGGCAAGTCGCGCGAGGGCAATCTGGCATTGCTGGGCGCGCTGGAACGCTTTGCCGATTTGGGCTGTCCACTGGTGGTTGGGGCCTCTCGCAAGTCCTTTATATGGAAAACGCTCGGNCTCACCGCTGAGGAGAGCCTCGCCGGCAGTCTGGCCGCCGCCGTCTATGCCGTCGGGGCGGGAGCCCGGATTTTGCGGGTTCACGACGTGGCCGCGACCCTGCGCNCCGTGCGGCTTATAGAAGCCGTNCGCGAGGAGGTCGCCGCGTCGTGTTAGAAAACGAACTGGTCCTNTTTCATCTCTTCGGCTTTCTGCCCTTTTCGCTGATCTCACTGCTCGATATCCTGCTGGTGGCCTTTATCTTCAATCGCTTGCTGGCGCTGATCAAGGGTACCCGCGCCGGACAGATGCTGGTCGGGTTGCTGCTGGTCGTGACGGTAGCNATGGCCGCCCCCTGGCTCCATATGAACGCCTTGGCCTGGCTGCTGGAGCAGGTGCGGTCGATTCTGCTGATTCTGCTGGTGATNCTCTTTCAGCCCGAACTGCGGCGCATCCTCCAGGTGCTGGGCCAGAGTCCGGCTTTCNGCTGGTTTTATCGCGCCGAGCCGACGCGGCTTATCGACGAGGTCGTCGAAGGGGTCGAGCGCCTGGCCGATCTGGGCTACGGGGCGCTGATTGTGTTGGTGCGCCAGGCCAAACTGGGAACCATTGTCGAGACTGGCGTGCCCCTCGACGCCGAGGTTTCGGACGACTTGTTGACGACTATTTTCAACCCCCGCACACCACTGCACGATCAGGCGGTGGTTATCGAGGGCGAGCGTCTGGTGGCCGCTCGCTGCACTCTCCCTCTGGCCGAGGACGTAGAAGACCAGCGTCTGGGCACCCGACACCGGGCGGCACTGGGGCTGTCGCAGGAGTCGGACGCGGTGACCATCGTCGTCTCCGAGGAGAGCAGCACCATCTCGCTGGCGATTGGCGGGGGCCTGGTGCGCGGGCTGGATCGGCGGGAGTTGCGGCAGCGCTTGCGCGAGTTGATGGCGCCCAGTCAGGCCAAGGTCGAAACCGTCGAGGCCGTCGAGGAGGACGAGGTCGTGTAGCGGCGGCAAGTTCTTGCTTGACACTCCACGGGTTTTACTCTAAATTCACATTTTTATTGCACATAAATAATAATTATTCAATGGTGTGAATATGCGTAACAAGCAGGTCCGTCAGGCACGGATTCGCGAATTGCTCCACGACGAAGCTGTCGATACGCACGAAAAACTGGCCGAGATCCTGCACCGGCAGGGGATCGAGGTCAGCCAGTCGACGTTGTCGAAAGATTTGCGCGAGTTGGGTGTGGTGCGGGTGCCGCAGGCCGAGGGCGGGTTTCGCTATACTCTACCGGAGTCGGGCGCCACGCTGCGCGATCGGCACATTCTCGAACGCGAGTTGCAGGATTTCCTGGTGCAGGCTGAGCAGGCGGCCAATCTGGTTGTTGTGCGCACGCTGTCGGGCCATGCGCAGAGCGTCTGCGAAGCCATCGACCGCATTGGCTGGGACGAGGTCGTCGGCACCATTGCCGGCGAGAATACGATTTTCCTCGCCACCCATTCCGATAGTGCGGCCGGCGCGGTCACCGACAAGATCGCCGCCGTCTGCGGCGAAGAGGAATAGGGCTTGGTGGCAACTGGATTGGAGGCTCAGATCGACAAGGCCGCGGCGCTGATCGAAGCCCGTCCCTATATACAGGCCTTTCGCGGCAAGATGGTGGTGGTCAAATACGGCGGCAGCACCATGGTCGATGCCGGCCAGGTCGATACCGTGCCTGAGGACATCGCCTTTATGCAGAGCGTCGGCATCCGTCCCGTGGTCATCCACGGCGGCGGGCCGGCGATCAGCGAGCGCCTGGAGGAGCAGGGTATCGAGACTCGCCGCATCAACGGGCTGCGGGTAACTGACGCGGCGACGATGAAGGTCGTTGAGGATGTGCTCTTCGGCGAGGTCAACGCCGAGATCGTGCGACAGATTAACGATCTCGACGGTAAGGCGGTGGGCGTGTCGGCCAAGGATGCGGGGATCATGCGGGTGCGCAAATACCTGGCGCCGGCCGATGACGGGCCGGTGGATATAGGCTATGTCGGCGATGTCGAGCACATCGACACCGCGCCGCTTTTGGATCTAATAGAGAAGGGTATGGTCCCGGTGGTGGCGCCGATTGGCCGCGGTCCGGAGGGCGAGAGCTTCAATGTCAACGCCGACACCGCCGCCGGCGAAATCGCCGCGGCTCTACACGCAGAAAAGTTGGTTTTTATGACCGACGTGCCGGGAATTATGCGCGACCCGGCTGACGACGCGACGCTGCTGTCGACGGTGCACGTTAAGGAAGTCGATGGGCTGGTCGCCGCAGGCGTCATCCAGGGGGGTATGATCCCCAAGGTTGAGGCCTGCACCAAATCCGTAAAATCGGGTGTGCGCAAAACCCACGTTATCGACGGGCGCGTGCCGCACGCTATGCTGCTCGAGGTCTACACCCGCGAGGGCGTCGGCACCCAGATTGTCCAGTAGAACGGAGGAATGCGATGAAAACCGAAGACGTTGTAAAGGACGAAGGGCAATATATTCTGCAGACCTATGGCCGGCCCGAGTTCGTGCTCGAGCGCGGCAACGGGGTCTATCTCTTCGATACCGACGGCAACCGCTATCTGGATTTTGTCAGCGGGTTGGCGGTCAATGCGCTGGGCTATGGCGACTACGACGTGCTCAAGGCCATCGAGGAGCAGGCCGGCAAGCTGATGCACGTGTCCAATCTCTACCACACCATTCCCTCGGTGAAACTGGCGAAAATGCTGGTGGAGAGTTCTTTTGCCGACCGGGTATTTTTCTGCAATAGCGGCACCGAGTCGTGGGAGGCCACCCTGAAGTTCTGTCGCAAGTGGGGCAATACCACCCACGACAAGCCCAAGAACCGCCTGATCGCTTTTAACGATTCCTTCCACGGTCGCACCTATGGCTCGATTTCGACCACCGGCCAGCCCAAGTATCACCAGGGCTTCGAGCCATTGTTGCCCGGTATCGACTTCGCCGATTTCAACGACCTGACCTCGGTTGAGAAGCTCGTCACCGACGAGACCTGTGCGATACTGGTCGAACCTTTGCAGGCCGAGGGCGGGATCCACGCCGCCGAGCCCGAGTTTTTGCAAGGGCTGCGCGCGCTCTGCGACGAGCGCGAGATGCTGCTGGTCTTCGACGAGATCCAGGTCGGCTGCGGCCGGCTCGGCTCGCTGTGGGCACACCAGCAGTACGGGGTTGAGCCCGATATCATGACCCTGGCCAAGGCTCTGGGCGGCGGCCTGCCGATCGGCGTTGCGCTGTTGCGGCAGAAAGTCGCCGACGCCATCGCCGCCGGCGACCACGCCGCGACCTTCGGTGCCAATCCCGTGGCCTGCGCCGCGGCGGTGACGGTCTTCGGCAAGTTGCTGGAGGACGGATTTATCGATTCCGTGCGCGAAAAGGGCGAATACCTGATCGGTCGGCTCGAAAAACTGCAGGAGCGCTGGCCCGAGCATATTACCGGCGTGCGCGGTAAGGGCCTGATTGCCGGCGCGGTCACCGTTAGGCCGGCTGCCGAATATCTGGCGGCCTTCCGCGAGCGCGACATCTTGGTCGCTACCGCTGGCGCCGACGTGGTGCGCTTTTTGCCGCCCTTGATCGTCGAGAAGGACCGCATCGACGAAGTGGTCGATGTCTTCGACGAGATCCTGCGTCAGGATACCTGATGGCCAAAGTGGAAACGCCCTGGGGCGGGCGCTTCGGTGAGGCGCCCGATGCCCTAATGGAGCGTTTCAATGCCTCGATCGGCTTCGACCGCAAGCTGCTTGAAGTCGATATCGCCGGTAGTGCCGCCTATGCCCGCGGCCTCGAGCGCGCCGGGATTATCAGCACTGAAGAGCGGACCCAGATTGAGGTAGGACTTGAGAAAGTGCGGCAGGAATTTGCACAACCCGACTGCGACCTGCCTGCCGCGCTTGAGGACATCCACATGGCGGTGGAGAAGCGGCTGACTGAACTGGTCGGCGCGGTGGGCGGCAAGCTGCATACCGGTCGCAGCCGCAACGACCAGGTCAATATCGATGAGCGGCTCTACCTGCGCGCCGCGCTCGCGGCGATCCGCAGTCGGATACACCGCCTCCAGGAAGTTCTACTCGCCTCGGCCGAGCGCCATCGCGACGCGGTCTTGCCCGGCTACACCCATGTGCAACAGGCCCAGCCCGTGCTCTTTGCGCACTATGCGTTGGCGCTGTTCTGGATGCTCGACCGCGACCGCGGCCGGCTCGCCGACTGCGGGCGGCGCGCGGATTGCATGCCGCTGGGATCCGGGGCGTTAGCGGGCAGCACCTTCCCAATCGACCGGCAATTCCTGGCGCGCGAGCTGGGTTTTTCCGCGGTGACGCCCAATAGCATCGACGCGGTCAGCGACCGCGACTTCCTGCTTGAGACGCTGTCGGCACTGGCGATAGCGATGATGCACCTGAGCCGATTCTGCGAGGATTTGATCGTGTGGTCATCGGCCGAATTCGGCTTCGTTGAATTGAGTGACCACTTCTCGACCGGCTCGTCGATGATGCCGCAAAAGAAAAACCCCGACTCACTGGAACTGGTGCGCGGCAAGACCGGCCGAGTTTACGGCGACCTGGTGGCCTTGTTGACGACGATGAAGGCGGTGCCGCTGACCTATTCGAAGGACATGCAGGAAGACAAGGAGCCGCTCTTCGACGCATTGGAGACGGTCGATAGCTGTCTGGAGGTTTTCACCGGGGCCTGGGAGGGGATGGCGGTGCGCGCGGAGCGGATGGAAGCGTCGATCGACTCTATGGCGCTGGCGACCGATCTGGCGGATTATCTGGTGCGCAGGGGTTTGCCCTTCCGCGAGGCACATCGGGTGATCGGCAATCTGGTGCGGGCGGCGCTGGATTCGGGGCGGGCGCTGACCGATTTTGCGCTCGAGGATCTGCAGGGCTTCAGCGGGGATTTTGGTGAGGACGCGCTGGCTTTGCTCGATGTGCGCAATAGCTTGGCATTGCGCAATATTGAGGGGGGTACCGGGCCGGAGGCGGTGGCCGAGCAGATGGCAAAGGCGCGGGTGGCGTTGGCTGCTGAATGAGGGGGAGTCGTATCAACCGGCCTCTGTATACTTGGGTTGTCGCCGCCAGGTATCGGGCGGTGGGAAGAGCGTGTTATGTTTTAACCCCGGACTTGCGCCGGGGTTTTCTCTTGCTTGCCATGGTCTGGATGGTGTAGTAGAATTTGCCCCATGCAAACTACCGTCAAAGCGGTCGAATTCTACGTGCGCGAAATGCCGATGCGCATGCCGTTTAAGTTTGGCAATGTCACTATTGATTCCCAGACTGCGTTGCACGTGGCAATGGATGTCGAACTGGCGGACGGGCGCA
>PBOD01000163.1 GCA_002724215.1 Gemmatimonadota bacterium
TGGAGCCGCGCCGGGTTTCCTAGCACATCGCGGCAGTCGACAAACGGCTCTACATTGCGCATCGCGACACGGGTCATATTATTCCTTCCTTCTTCCTTGCGATACGCTCTTTGCTGGCCCCAATACCCAGTGGAGTCCCCCCATGTCCAACTCATCGACCATCCCTACCAGGCTCTGGCCGACGGTACATGGCTGCGCGGCAACCGCCAGCCGAGCGGGCATGTTTAAGCGTCGAGCTTGCGAAATTCGAAGCCGCCGAGCGCATAGCCGAGCACCTGGCCCTGGCGAGTAGCGGTAAATATCGCCCTCTCTCCCGCGCCCCGGCCCCCGCGCACCCGGAATACGCGCTCATCGTCGGTCGGCTCCAGCTCGGCCGGTGCGTGCAGCGAATAGCTTTTGCCCTGCGATCCGGCCAGCCGCAGCGCCCCATCGCGCCAGACGACATCGACCCAGATCCCCGGTGCGGCGCAATAGGTGCCAAGCAGGGGCAGGTAGGCCTCGGGCACGGGCGAGAAATCCACCGCGCGGCGGTCTGCCGGCTCGTCGGCCAGGATCCGTTCCAGCGCCTCTTTTGCCAGATCCAGCCCCCCGTGCGGCGGCCACATGTTGATAAAGAGAATCGCGCCGGTGCGCGACGGCCGATTGAATAGCACCTGGGTGCCGAAACCGTGGATGCCGCCGCCGTGCTCGTGATAGACGCGGTCGCCCACCCGTGTGGCGCGCCAGCCCAGGCACTGCCCCGCCGACCAGTCGGCTTCGATAAACTGTGGGCGGTGCATTTCGGCGCGGGAGGCGTCGGCCAGTATCCGCGAGTCGCCCTCCAGCTGGAAGGCGACCCATTGGGCCAGGTCGGCGATGCTGACCTGGAGCTGCCCGGCGGCGGCGATGCCGTCGAGATGGGCATACGCTGCCGGGGCGGGGCGATCGCGATAGGGCGTCGGGTCGTAGCCGGTCATCAGCCGGGTGCGGCTGTGGTCGTCGAGGTCGAAGGTGGCCGACGGCATCGACAGCGGGTCGAAGAGGTGCGCCTGGAGATACGCTTCGTACGGCTGGTCCGCAGCGCGCCGGATGACTTCGCCCAGCAGTCCGTAGGCGAGATTGGAGTACTTCCAGGCGCTGTCCTGCTGAATCACTACCTCGGTAGCGGGCAGCGCCGCCAGGACCTCGTCGCGGGTCGGGAAGCGCAGGGCGCCCCAGCCGTCGATCGGCGATTCGGTCGCCAGCCCCGCGCGGTGGGTCAGCATGCGCCGCAGCGTCACGCCCTCGAGGGTGCCGGCGCGGACCTGCACCTGCGAAAATTCCGGGATGTGTTGCACCAGCGGGTCGTCGAGCGCGAGTTTGCCCGCATCGCGCAACTGCACGATGGCCGTGGCGGTAAAGGTCTTGGTTACCGAGGCGACGCGAGCCAGCGAGTCGGCGCTCGGCGGCTCGGCGCGGTCGAGGTCAGCGCGGCCATAGCCGCCAAACCACGCCAGCTCGCCATCGCGGACGATGCCCAGGGCGATGCCCGGCAGGCGGTAGCGGTCCAGGGTCTGCCGGGCAAGCGCTTCGATCTGTGGGATGGCGTTGGTGAGGGGGGCGTCCATAGGGTCTACCTCTCGGTGCCCAGATCGCGATAGCTCAACAGCTCGATGCCCCGGCGCTCGACGATTGCGCGGATGCGCGGGCTGGTGAGGGTTGCAAATTCGGCGATGCGGTGAGTGCCGACGCCGCCGGGCATCTGGTTGGCGACTTCGGTGTGGAGCAGGACGTGGGAGTCGGGCGCGTCGATCAGCAGGTGGTGGAGCGAAATATACGTGCCGGGCGCGAGGTTTTCGAGAATCTCGGCATAGGTGTCTTCCTTCCGGTCGGGTTCGGTGCCGTAGATCATACCCATCCACTGCTCGCCCGCGTGCCCCGAGCGCGGCACGCCGAGTTCTGCGGCGATTTTGAGCGATACTTCGGTGATTTGTGGATGGTGCTCCATCCCGTCGAGATAGTGGGTATCGACATAGCCGATATCGATGCCCCATTTGATGAGCAATTCGGCCTGGGCGCGGAATTCTCGCTCGAGTTCGCGGTAGTCGGGATTGCCGGCGTAAAATTCCTCGGGTGTGCGGCGGAGAAAGCCGTGCTCATCGACCAGGCTGGGCACGGCACTGTAGGGCAACACGGGCCGCCAGCGATAGCCCTGCCATTCGCCCAACGCGCACAGGTGGGCACCCAGGCACCAGTCGGGATGAGCGCGGCCGAGGGCGCAGGCTTCTTCTGCCCACGGGGCGACGGCCTGGATGCCGGCGCAGGTGAGGATGCCCTCCTCGAAACACCGGGCGATGGCGACATTGCTGGCGTGGGTCATGCCCATATCGTCGGCGCGGACGATGATGCGGATGGATGGCTCTCTGTTGGTCATAGCGATTCTCCTTGCTGGCCTAGCCCGGCTCTACTACCTGCACCCACCACGGCACGCGACCCGTATCCCATCTGCGCAGCGGCGCGAGGGCACCGTCGTCGGCAATGTGGTAGGAAACGAGTTTGTCGCTCGATTCGCCGGCGGCGTAGAGGAAGCGTCCCGCAGGGTCGAAATGGAAGGAGCGGGGGTTGGCTTCGGTGGCGAAATGGCCAATCGCCGCGAGCGCACCGTCGGCGCCGATGCGGAAACCAGCGAGCGAGTCGTGGCCGCGATTGGCAGCGTAGAGGAAGTGCCCCGAAGGGTGGATCTCCATGCGGGCGCAGGCGCCGCCCTGGTGGTCTTCGGGTACGGTTGGGAGTGTCTGGAAAGGGGTCAGGGTGCCGGTCTCGGCGGCGAAGCGATAGGCGGTCGCGCTATTGTCCTGCTCGTTGACGCTGTAGGCGCAGCCATTGGCGGGGTGCAGGTGCAGGTGGCGTGGGCCGATAGCGCGGTCGAAATCGACGCGGGGTGTGGCGTTGGTGCGGAGCTGTCCCCTGTCGAAGACCAGTTGCCAGACGGCGTTGCCCGGACAGGTGTGGGGCACGAAGACGTGCCGGTTGTCGGCGGAGACGGCGATGCCGTGGGCGTGGGGGGCGGTGTCGAGGCGGCTGACCAGGGGCTCGCGGGCGACGCCGTCGTCGTCGATGGCGTAGACTGTGACGCAGGCCGACTCGTAGTAGGGCGTGATCAAATAGCGCCCCGTGCGGTCGGTGGCCATATAGCCGGGATCTGCCAGTCCGGTGTCGAGCGCGTGCAACAGATCGAGCCGACCGCTGTGCGGGTCGATGCGGAAGCTACACAGCGCGCCGGTCGAGCGCATGGCCACGTAGAGGATTTTGCGGTCGGGGCTGGTGCCCTGGACACCGGGTTCGCCGGGAGTGGCAATATCGCCTTGTCGCGCCAGGTCGCCCGTAGCGGAATCGACCGCATACCAGGTGATTTTGTTCTCTTTGAGTTGAGATAAGTAGAGGAAGAGGCCCATCATAACATCCAGAAGAATAAATGGTAGAGATTGTACAGGGGATTTCGTATGTTCTAACTCAGGACATCTAACCCTTTGCCCCAAGGATGTGTCCCCGTGGCTCTACGTGTCAATAGCAATCTGGCGGCGAATAGTATAATTCGCCAGCTAAAGACCACGACCCGCACGGTCGACAGCGGTCTTGAACGCCTGGCTTCTGGCCTGCGCGTCAACCGCGCTGCTGACGACGCCGCGGGTCTGTCGGTGCGCGAAGGCCTGCGCGCCGAACTCTCCGGCCTGCAGGTCAATACCCGCAACGCCGAACTGGCCAACAACCTGCTGCAGACCGCCGAGGGTTCGCTCAACGAAGTCAACGCAACGCTGATCCGCATGCGCGAGCTGGCGGTGCAGTCTTCGTCGAGTACGCTCAGCGACTCGGATCGCTCCTCGCTGCAGGCGGAGTTCGGGCAGTTGTCGGCCGAGATCGACCGCATCGCGCAGGCGACGACCTTCAACGACCAGGTGTTGCTGACGGGTTTCGGCAACGCCGTCGATGCTACCTCGACCGCCATCGCCCAGAGCGATACCACCGGCGTCACCAATGTCGCAATCTCCGGCGCGCAGGCGGGCACCTTCACCTTTATCGATGATGCCGGCGACAGCGAGATCACCCTCGGCAATGGCACCACTACCCAGACGATTAACGTCGGCACCATCCTCGACGGCACCGTCGTGGCTACCGGCACCCAGGTAGTGGCCAATTTCGACCGCCTCGGCGTGCAGGTCACGCTGGCTGGAGCCAATGCCACGGGCGCGACCGGCTCCTTCGCCGATGGTGATCTGAC
The DNA here is from genome assembly GCA_002724215.1 of Gemmatimonadota bacterium. Classification (GTDB taxonomy): domain Bacteria; phylum Latescibacterota; class UBA2968; order UBA8231; family UBA8231. Next base: position 4,238 of record PBOD01000163.1, read on the forward strand.
CGGTACCGAACTGGTCATCACCGAGGGCACGGGCGGATTGTTCCAGATCGGCCCCAGCGACGCGGCGTTCAACCGGCTCGAAGTATCCATACCCGACCTCAGGGCATCCGGCACGGAACTCAATCTCTCCAGCGCTTCGGTGGACAGCCTTACCACGGCGCAGGCGGCGATCACATCGGTCGACAGTGCCATCACTACGGTGGCGCAGGAACGAGGCAATCTCGGCGCGGTGCAAAACCGCGTCACCTTCAACCTCTCGGCCACCGAAAACCGCATCGAACAGGTCGCCGCCGCTGAGTCGACGATCAGCGATGCCGATATTGCCACCGAGGTCGCCAGCCTTACCCGCGCCCAGGTGCTGCAGCAGAGCGCAACCGCGCTGCTGACGCAGTCGCAGAACTTGCAGGCGACGAATGTGCTGCGATTGCTGGGGTTTCAGCCGAGTTAATTTTACTACGACAGCATTTCAGTGGATGGGAAAGACGTTGCGGAAGGCGTCTCTGCCGTCGCGTCGGTATATGTGACAGTGCGAGTCGAGCGAGGCGATTGCGCCAATGCTCGTTGTCAAGCGCCTTATTCATATAATACATAGCCCACAGCACTATTGCCCAGCCAAACCCGGCAAAACTCTGCCAGATCGTATGACCGCTTCACTTCCGGGTCCGTCTTTGCCGCCGGATCGTTGACCAGTACTTTGTCGCCGTCATATCCCCGCAGCACCAGTAGATGCCCATTGGTCCGCCGAATGGCCGCGTCGCGCAGTTCGCCCTCCTCATAGCGCACCGAGGCAATGATGGGTAATCCCGCGTCGAGCAGTGCCCGCGCCGCGTCCCAGGTGGGAAAGTGCAGCAAATATCCCATCGGTCCGCGTTGGGCCGCCGCGTGGATATTGGCCGGCCATACGCCGTAGAGACCGCTGGGCTGGTGGCGGGCTGCGGCGATCAGTTCGTAGATGTCGGTGCTGTGGCCGTAGTAGTCGAGCAGCATGGCGACGCTGGTCGGCGAGCAGACGTGAGAGGCGAGGTCTGCACGCAGCACCATCTGGCTGCGGGGCGGCACGGCGATAGCGGTACCGGGGCCCGTCGCTACGGGCGAGGGGGCGGCGCCGTGGTCGCGGATGGAGATGGAGAGCAGGGCCGGGGCCCGCGCGTCGATGCCCTGGACGCGTAGGTGCAGGGTCGCCCTTGGCAGGGGCTCGCGGATGCGCAGCACGTCGATGGCCGCTGCCACTGCCTCCGTGCTGTCGCTGGACGCTGCCGCGGCGAAGGCACCGACCGGGTCGAGCGCGGTGCGGCCGCTGTGGCCGCTGGCCGTCGCGTACTCCAGGGTGCATTGATAGCCCCAGGCGGCCGCCGAGCGGACGGACAGACACGGCAGAATTTCGCGGGCGTCGGTCAGTGCGCCGAGCTCGATTGCGCAGTGCCCGTCGGCCCACATCAGGCGGTGCAATCGCCCCGGCCAGACCTGCGGCGGGACGGCGCGGCGCAACGGCGCTGCAGCGACATTGGCCGCGCCAAGCAATAAGGTCGTGCCCATCTATATGGTCTATCCCAATTTGCGGTTTGTTCAGCGCCCGAAAAAAAGCAACGCCTCCGCTCGGCGCGGCATCTATTATATACGCCTCATGCCCGATGCAAAGCCCATGCGCATATTGCTATTGATAATCGCCCTAGCCCTCACGAACTGTGGCGGCGAGAACAAGCCGACGGCCGCGCCGGTCGCGCCGGAAGTTGCGGATGCGGAACAGGGGGCGGCGAATGCTGCGGCTGACAATTCCGACGCTACGGGTACTGCCACCGTTCATCCCGATTCGTCCCCGCCCGCCGATGAGGGGCAACCGCCGCCGGTCGAAATGGCCTCCGACCCGAACGCCCTACCCACCCCTGCGGGCCCAGACGGCCCCGTAGAGGGCACTTCCTCGACCTCGAGCGCTTCCCCTACGACGCCATTGTCTCTGGTGGTCCGGCCAAGGACGGCATTCCCGCCCTGACCAATCCCAATTTTGTCGGACCGTCGTTCGTGGAGTACCTGCGCCCCGACGATCTGGTGCTGGGCGTGGTCATCAATGGCGAGGCGCGGGCCTATCCGCACAACATCGGCTGGTGGCACGAGATCGTCAACGATAAAATCGGCGGCCGCGCGATCTCGGTGACCTTCTGTCCACTGACCGGGACGGGATTGGTCTTCGACGCTACCGATGCTCATGGCGGCCAGTTTCAGCTGGGGGTGTCGGGGCTGCTCTTCAACACCAATCTGGTGATGTACGACCGCCGCGACGGCGATACGCTCTATCCGCAAATGGCCTTCAAGGCCATTNGCGGTCCGCGCCGCGGCGAGTCGCTGCAATTATTGCCGGTGGTGGAGACGACCTGGGACACCTGGCGCACACTCTATCCGCGCACCCGAGTAATCGAAAAGGGGCTCTACCACCTCCAAACCTATGCCAAGTACCCCTACGGCGACTATCGCACCAACCACGACTACCTGCTTTTCGATCTGGTCATCCCGCTGCACAACAACGGCAATCGCTGGGCCACCCAGCTAGAGCGCAAGGAGCGGGTGCTGGGCGTGCGCCTCGATGGCGAATCAAAGGCCTATCCCTTTAGCGCGATGGGCGAGCGGGCGGTGATCAACGACCGGGTTGGTGGCGTCGATATCGCGGTGGTGTGGGATCGCGCGAGCGTGCTGGTCGTGCCCTATGCNCGCGTGGTCGACGGCCAGACGCTGACTTTCGATCCGGTCGCAGTCGCTGATTTTCCGTTTTTTGGTCTGCGCNACCGCGAAACTGNNACGCTGTGGGACGCGCGGGGATTGGCGNTAGAGGGAGGACTGGCCGGCAAACAGCTNGTCCAGGTGCCCGCCCATAACAGCATGTGGTTCGCCTGGGTGACCTTCTGGCAGACTACCGCTGTGTGGCAGGTCAAGGCCCCCTAGCGGGGAAATGCCACGCAAATATCGGTCGCGGATACTCAGCTTGCGGTGCGCGGCAAATCGCCGGGCGTTATTCGCGTTTGAGCACGGCGGCGATGATTCTGGGTTTTGGGGGTTNTTTGGGTGGAGCAGTAGCGCAGGCGAGGAGGCATCGGAGAAGAAAATGGCGGATGGTGGCGGTGCCCTTGCAGTAGGNGGCCTGAGTAGCCTACCCCCACAGGTGCGGGTCGGGAGGATGGAGGCGGCTACCTGCATAGCGGAGGCCGTCTGCGCGATCCTGTTTCAAGAGCAGAGGACCGTCGAGGTCGATGAAACGGGCTTGTGCGGCGAGCAATACCGCTGGCGCCATCGCCAACGATGTGGCGACCATACAGCCGACCATGAGGTCTAAGCCCCGTTCTTTTGCCCGCGCCGCCACCTTTAACCCTTCGGTCAGACCGCCGGTCTTGTCGAGCTTGAGATTGACGCAGTCGTAGCGGTTGGCTAAGGCGTCGAGATCGGCAGCGNTATGGCAGGATTCGTCGGCGCACAGGGGGACCGGATGTGCCAGCTCGGCAAGCAGGGTGTCTTCGCCGGCGGGCAGGGGCTGTTCGACAAGGGCGACGCCCTGCTCGGCCAGGGCCGCGGATAGCGGCTCGACCTGGTCGGGAGACCAACCCTCGTTGGCATCGACGATGAGGGTTGAGTCGGGGGCGTTCTGGCGGATGGCCGTGACGCGGTCGAGATCGTCTGCACCGGCGAGTTTGATTTTGAGGAGGGGGCGGTGGGCGTTTTGGGCGGCGGCCTGGCCCATGGCTTCGGGCNTGTCGAGCGAGAGCGTAAAGGCCGTATCNATGGGTTGCGGCGCGGCGAGGCCGGCGAGNTGGTGGACGGGGCGGCCGCTGGCTTTGGCCTCGAGATCCCAGAGGGCGCAGTCGAGCGCGTTGCGNGCGGCGCCGGGGGNGAGGAGGTCCTGTAGCTGTTGGCGGTCGAGGCCGGCTTCTATTTGCGGTTTGATTGCCGCGAGTTCGGCCAGGGTGCCGGGGACNCTTTCATCGTAGCGCGGATAGGGGACGGATTCGCCGCGGCCCATTATGCCGCCGCGGTCGAGTTCGACGACGACGACATCGGCACTGGTTTTGGCGCCCCGCGAGATGGTGAAGACCTGGGCGAGCGGAAAGCTCTCGCCGCGGGCGGCAAAGCGCATCACAGCGCGTCGACTAAGCGGGCGGCGCCCTGGCGCACCGGATCGACGGTGGGCAGGCCGGTCTNGTCTTCGATATCGCCGAGCAGTGTCGCGGCTGCGTTGTCGTCCAGGTGCGAGGTGTTGACTGCGACGCCGACGGTGCGGCAGGCGGGGTTGGTGAGNCGGCCGCAGCGCTCGTTGAGGGCGATGCAGTCGGAGAGGTTTGGGAGTGAGTATTCGGGCAGGCCGCGCATGTGCGCGCGGTTGGGGTCGTGGCAGAGGATCAGCGCATCGGGCTGGGCGCCGTGCATCAGTCCGAGCGAGACGCCGGCGTACGAGGCGTGAAAGAGCGAGCCCTGGCCTTCGACCAGATCCCAGTGCTCAGAGTCGTTGTCAGGGGTGATGGACTCGGCGGCGCCGGCAACGAAGTCGGAGACCACTGCATCGACCGACACGCCCTCTCCGGCGATGAAGATGCCGGTCTGGCCAGTGGCGCGGAAGGTGCAGGCCAGACCGCGCGCCTGCATTTCGCGCTCGATGGCCAGTGTGGTGAACATCTTGCCGACCGAGCAGTCGGTGCCGACGGTGAGCAGGCGCCGGCCCGGCCGCTTGACGCCGCTGGCGATGGGATAGTCGCGGTCGGGGAAGCGGGCATCGACGAGGCGGGTGCCGGCCCTTTCGGCGCGCTCGGCCAGACCGGGAATATCGCCCAGGCGCTTGTGCAGACCGCTGGCGAGATCGTAGCCGAGGTCGATGGCCTCGTACAGCGTGTCGCGCCAGAGGTCGGAGACGATGCCGCCGCGGTTGGCGACGCCGATGATGAGGGTGCGGGCGCCCAGGGCGTGGGCTTCGCGCAGCGTCTGGTCGGTCAAGCCGAGGTCGGCGTTGCAGTCGGGCAGGCGCAGCTGGCCGGTGCACCAGTCGGGGCGCCAGTGGGCAATGCCGGCGGCGGTTTTGGCGGCGAGCTGATCGGGGGCGTCGCCCAGGAAGAGCAGGTATTTTTGTCGAAGGGTTTGCATGGGGAGATAAGATAGGGAAATAACGCGATTGTTCACGCNTTTTTTCGCTCGGACCACATCCACGCCGCGCCAGCGCACAGCAGTGCCAGGTTGAGCAACAGCAGGGCGCGGCGCAACGGCGAGAGCCGAGCGGTTATTTCTATGCGGTGCTCGCCGGCGTCGAGCGGCAGGGCGATAAAATGGTCGGCGGTCTCCAGCGGCTCTATAATGCGGTTATTGACGGTCACTTGCAAATGAGGGTAGTAGGCGTAGGCCAGGCGGATGTAGCACGGGTTCTCACTGCGCAGTTGCAGCACTACGCGCTGGTTGTAGACGCGGTGCTCGCGGACTTCGACTCCGGGGCTTTCCTGGCTGCGCGTGTGCGTCGGGTGGCCGCGGACGTAAATCCGCCGGCAGATATTGCTCCCGAGGTTTATCTCCATTGCGCGCACGAGCCGGTAGACAGGAGCGAGGCGTTGCTGCAAATCCGGATCGGCGTCGGGGAGGATGGAATCCAACGGCACGGACGGGAGTTCCTCTTCGGCATAGGCGACGACGTTCGCCGCTGCCAGGAGCGGACTTTCGCTATGGGTCTTAATGCGCGCTACCGCGTCTGCACCACGTGCTACAAAGATATCGCGCACGTTATATAATTTTGCGCCGGCGAGGAGGAATTCTGCTTGATCCCGGGTCGGATCGGATGTCGCATCCGACCCCCAGCAGTGTTCGACAAACTCGGTCCAGGGTTGCAATGACGCGGACCACGCTTTGGGGGCCGACGCATACAGCGTCTGCACCTGGGGGATGCGGGTTTGTCCGTACAGCCAAGGTAGTAGTAGGAAGTGGTGGTGGTGCTGTGTCGTAGCCAAGAGGCGATGGGTGGGCAATTCCAGTCCGGTGGGCAGGTCTGTTTCCGCGACCATATCGCGGACGATCTCCATGGGGTAGGAGACGGGTTGGGCCCAACGCGGAATGTAGAGGTGCCGGAAAGTCGTCGATCCCAAATCGACCAGGACGACCAATAGCACAAAAATATATTTCCGCCCGCCGTCGCGACCGCCCAGCAGGCGGCCCCCGATGCCGCCGGCTAGGGCCAGGAAAAAGACTGCGAAGAGCAGATAACGTCCGGCATTAAAGGCCTGGACGACGGCTAGCTCGCCGAGGATCGGTGCGTCGTGCGCCATGACAACGAACAACGACAGGCACAGACAGACCGTGGCCGCGCGTCCGGTGGGCCCCCATACGGGGATCGGGCTCCGGTTGCGGATACGATAAGTCAGGGCGATGATTGGGCCGGCAGCGGCTGCCGCAGCAAGGCTCAGGCCGATATAGCCCCCGAGCCAATTGTAGTGCTCTGCCGATAGCGGTCCGAGGCGGAAATAGCCGTTCGACCAGACGAATAGCTGTCGCCATCCGGGTATGGCTCCGCCGCCCAGCCGCACTCCGGCCTCCAGGCCCACGAGGCCGCGTTCCAGCCATACCGGCAACGTCATATGGGCGCCGAAGATCAGGCCGCCGCCCAGAATGCCCAGGCCGCCGAGCCAGTGATTCCTACTGGTCGCCCCGTCCGCCAGGCGGATCGCGGCATACAGCGCGAAAAAGAAAACGCCCCAGAACGCATAGCCCACATGTATAAAGGCCAGCGAGCCGAGCGCGACGGCACCGCCGACCACCGGCCGTGCCGAGCAGCCGTGCCGTCGCATGTATTCGAGTGCGTAAAAGGGCAGAGGGAGTAGCGCGTAGAAGACCGACAGGGGTAGACGTCCCATGACCGCGACCTGTTGGGTGTGCCAATAACCGGCGACGTAGCCGATGGCGGCCAGAAGCCCCGCGCGGCGCGACTGCGTCGCCGTGTGGACCAGTAAATACATCGCCAGGCCCGAGCCCCAATGGCTCAAACCCGTGACCAGTTTTATCGCATTGAAGGGATCGCCGACGAACAAGTGGCTCAGGCCGACCAGGTAGAAGAAGAGAAAGCCGTAAAACTGCGCGAAAGGCGCGCCTGCCGTGAAGGCGTTAGTCCAGACGGGGAACTCCCCCACTGCGATGGATTCTGAGGCGATTCTGGCGTAGGCGATGTGCGTACCGGCATCACCGGCCCAGGTAGGCTGGCCGGGAGCGAAGTAGAATCGGACCAGAATCAGGCAGGTAATGGCGCAGAGGGCTAAGGCACCTCGTGCGGTGGCGAGGGCGCGATCGAGGCAGCGGGTCAGCGCACGGAACCAGATTTCGGCGGCGACGAGGAGTTCGACAACGGTCAGGAGCGCGAAACCCAAGGCAATATCGAGGCGAGAGAATTCGATTTGGGCGGTGAGGTTGCGAGCGAACGCAGCGAAGGAGACTAGGCCGGCGCCCGCGGGTTCGACTGCCAATTTGGTCAAGGTGAAGTACTGGAAAGCGAGCAGCAGGCCGACGAGAAGAGCGAGGAGGATGGGCATAAGATAAAGATAGGGTTTATATCACTCGGATAAAATTGACCGGCAGTCGACCGAATGTTATTTATACTCCACCAAAATATAAGGAGAAGGGAAAAATGAAATTTCAGGTCTATCAATCGTTCTGGGGCATGACGTCTTTGCCCTACGGCAGCGACGAAGAGTGGAGCATAGAGGAGAAGCTCGAGAAGATCGCGGCGGCGGGTTTCGACGGGGTGGAATGGCTAATGGAGTACGAAGACCAGCGCAGGGAAATGGTGCCGATATGCGACCGCTTGGGTCTGAAGCGCTCGAATATCGTCTTTCCGTGGACGCCGGAGGAGTTTAACGACGATATCGCGGCGGCCAAAGACGGTGGGGCCTCGCACATCAATTTGCAGCCGATGCCGATGCCGCGGGTGGTCGCGCACGGGGTGCCCTACATCGTGCGCTTGATCGATATGGCGGCAGAGGCCGGTTACGAACTGTTTATCGAGACCCACCGCGACCGCATGACGACGGATATGTACTTCACTCTGGATCTGATGGAGGCGGTGCCGGATATGGTGCTGTGCGGCGATTTATCGCACTTCCTGGTCGGGCGCGAGTTTACGGGTCCGCCGCTGTCGGAAGCGAATCAGGCTTATATGGAGCAGATCCTGGAGCGCTGCGGCGCCTTCCACGGCCGGGTGGCCTCGCGCGAGCAGGTCCAGGTGCCGTTTTTGTTCGAGCACAACAAAGTGTGGCTGGATCTCTATGCGGGCTGGTGGGAGTACGGCTTCAAAAAGTTCAAAGCGCGGGCGGGCGAGGACGACGTGCTGACCTTTGTGGTGGAGTTGGGGCCGCCGACCTATGCGATACAGGGCGCCGACGGCCAGGAGTTGTCAGATCGGTGGGAAGAGGCGATCTATTTGAAAGATCTGGTGCGGGAGATTTGGGATCGGTGCTAGTCGCCGCCGGGCGAGATTGCCCGTGGTCTGAACCACAGGTAAACCGTCCGTTGTGTCTTCCTGCTGCTTGCTCTTAAGCTGCTGCTGCTGCCTCACCTGGCAGGACCAGCCGTAACAGGACCGGGATGCGGTCTACCGATGGCCGGACTCGCCAAGGGGGTACCATGCCCATTCAGAAAGTGCACATCGCCCGCGAAAACGCCCGCCGCTACCCGTGGGCGCGGGAAATAGTTGACGGCTGGCGGCGCGATGTTGCCTACGCCCTGCAGCAGGAGCGGTCGTTTTTCGAGCAGATGATCCCGATTCTGACGCCGTGGCCCGAATACGGGCAGAATTGCCCCGCCTGCGTGGGGCGGCTGTCGGCGATGGGGGAGACGGGGCTGTACGAATGGGATGTGCGCGACCCGGAACGGCTAGTCTGCAAATACTGCAAAACCGAATATCCCAACGCTGACTACCCCGAGACGGGCCAACTCGTCGCGTCGGCGATGGGGCAGACCTTCAGCTATTATCTCAACGACTCCGAGCGCGCTCATCCCGAGGACACCAGCGGCACCCATGCCTATCGCTGGGTGACCTTCCCGGTGCACACCAGCTGGAGCGGTGTGCTGCGCTCGAAGCAGGGCCGCTGGTGTTTGCAGCAGGTGCTGCCCCTGGCGCAGCTCTACGCGCTGACCGGCGATATTGCCTGCGCGGAGCGCGCCATCTGGATACTGGAGATCGCGGCGCGGCGCTATCCCCACTGGCTCTTCCACTCCTACGACGGTACCTATGCCGATGCCCCGCCCGGCGAGGTCGCGGTCGAACTGGGCCGACATCCGCGTGGGGGGCGGTTTTCGCCGCAGACCATTATCACCGCTTTTGCGGGGCGCCACCGCGACCCGAGCGGCGAGTGGACGGCGCTGTTTAACGGCTTCTGGGGTGCGGGTCGCTTCGGCTGCAGCGGCGGCGACGCCGGCATGGTACTGGAATTGACTCTGGCCTACGAGCTGATCTGCGACGCTATCGATGCCGAGGCGGAGCGCCGGGTTCGCGAGGATCTGATCCTGGCCGCTTGCGACGATATGGAGTGCTGGGACGAGATCAACAACAAGTGCGGTCCCGGGCGGGCGCTGAGCGCGCTGGTGGGGCGGCTGTTCGACCGGCCGACCAGCGTGCGGCGGGCGATCGACGGTTTTGCGGCGTTGTTGGAAAAGGGTTTTCACCTGGATGGTTTCTGCACGGAGTCGCCTTCGTATTCGGATATGTTCCTCCATCTGATGCGACAGATTCCCGACTTGCTGGCCGGTTATTCCGATCCGGAGGATTATGCTCCAGCGCAAGGCGAGCGCATCGTCGATTTCGACCCCTACGCGCACTTCGAACGCTATCGGCTGGCGCTCGAGAGCATGATCCGCATGCTCGATCCCAACCTAAAATACCCGGTCATCGGCGATACCCATGCCGGCGGGGGGCTGCAGCCGATCCACGCCGAGGTGCTGACGGCGCACTATGGCGCGGCGTATGCCGGCCTGTTGGAAAAGACGCTGGGCGCTCCGCTGGCCGCAGCCGGCAGCGAATATGCACTGTGGCACCGCGACCCGGACCTGCAAGTCGATAAGGCCGCTCCGCTGCCTTTGCGCAGCGAGTGGTTTCCCGGCTGGCAGGTGGGGGTGTTACGTGGCGGGGAGGCACACGGGCACACCGCGTTTTACTTCAATGGCTATGCGCAGGGCGGGCACCGCCACAGCGATACGCTGGGCATCAGCTATATAGCGCACGGGGTTGAGATGGCCGCCGACCGCGGCTATATATGGGACGATCCGCGCGGCGCCTGGACTAAGGGTACTCTGTCGCACAATATCGCCAGCGTCGACGGGCAGAAGCAGAATCACCGCGACCGGCGCTCGATGCTCGAGCTCTTCGGGCGCGGGCCGGGGGTCGAGATTGTGCAGGCGGCGGCGCTGGCCTACGAGCAGTGCGATCTCTATCGGCGAACCTGCGCGCTGGTGCAGCGGACCGACGGCGGGACGTATGCGGTGGATTTTTTTCGGCTGGCGGGCGGCCAGACGCACCACTACGGCTTCCATTGCAATGGGGCACTGGTCGGCATTCAGGGCGCAGACTTCGCCGCGCTGGCCGATGCGGGAGCGGTGCTGGAGGAGTGGTCGCAGTGGGTCGAACGGCCGCGCGCGGCGCGGTGGGAGGGCCCGGTCGTGGCGACCTGGGCGCACGAAGGGGTCCATATGGACCTGCACCTGCTCGGCGCCGGGGCACGGCTGCTCGTGGCCGACGCGCCCGGCTGGCGCAGCTGCGACGGCAGCCAGCTCAACGCGCCGCCGGTGCAGCAGATTCTGGCCGAGCGCAGCGGGGGTGCCAGTAGCTACGCCGCCGTCATGGTGCCCTACGAGGGGGCGGATTCACCCATAAACGGTGTGCGTCTGATCGACTGTGGGGATGGTGCCCTGGCCGTCGAGGTGTCGCTGGCGGATCGCACCGATTATATAATTTCCGCGCCCGATGATGCGGAGCGGACCTGCGGCCCCGTGGTGCTGGCCGGGCGCTTCGGCCTGGTCTCGGTTGCTGGCGACGGTCGGCCGCTCAGCGGTTATCTGCTTGCTGGCACGCACCTGGTCTGCGGCGATATGGAGTGCACGCTGCCCGCTGGCCACACCCGCCTGCCCGTCGCGGCGGTAGCGGGCAGGACGTTGCAGTTGGCGCAGTCCGTTGCGGAGGAAGTGCGGGCCTTTAGTCATTGGGCGCTGATCGGCGGGACGGGCTACGAGATCGCGCAATTGGCCGCCGACGCGCTACACGTGGGCGACTATCCCCTGGTTGCGGATGAGGTAGTGACCCTATTGCACCAGCGGACGTGGACGCGCTAGGGTCGATTTTTCAGCCGCACCTTAGGTAAAGCGCAGCGAATAGAGATCGCCGTCCTCGATAACGAAGCGAAGACGAACGCTTTGGCCGGCCAGCGCCGCCGCGCTTTTGTCCCCCTGCCAGCGCAAGACGTGCTCGATGTGGTCGCCCACCAGCGGCGCGCAATCGCGCAGGCGGTAGCCGCGCAAGGCCCTGGAGTCGATGCCGCGAATCTCGACGCGGAGCGAGCCGGCGGCAGAGGTTGAGAAGTTGAGCCGGAGGTCGCCGCCGTCTAGGCGCAAGGGCCTGGTCAACAGCTCCCCACCTCTGGCGCCGCCGCGCAGCGAGACAAAGCCGTCGGTGCGCAAGGTGTAGCGGCGGTCGTTGACGTAGATCGACAACTCACAATCGGAAGTCGGCACTGTGCGCCAGGCCGCGTAGTTGGCGCGATTGCCCCAACGGTGCGGGTCGAGCCCGGGGCGGATAAAGGCCTCGGTGAAGGGGCGTGCGTAGTGCCGGTCGCCGGCGCGGCTGGACATAAAGAGGATGTCGGTGGAACTGCCGCGTTCGGGCACGAAGCGCGTCGGCAGGGCCAGGTAGATATGCGGGGCGCGAAAATAGGGATGGGTGCCGCTGGTGTAGAGGTGCTCGCCGGGTAGGTTGGGGTCCATGGCCACGGGCCTGGACCAGTGGACGAAGTCGGCGGAGGTGGTGCGGCTGATGGTGCGCAGGCGGCCGTGCGAGGTGTTCCAGGTGCGGAAATAGCAGACGTATTGCTTTTCTACCGTGGACCAGAACGACACATTCTGCGAGTCGAAGGCGAAGTCGCGCGAGGTCAGCACCGGCCCGGCCTGCAGCTTGCGCCAGCGCAGGCCGTCGGGCGAGCCCCAGGCGTAGGCACCGCCGCCCGGGTGCACGCCGCCGAGCGCCTTGTAGCGGCGCGCCGGGCTGGCGGCAGGGTTTTCGTCGCGGAAGGGCGTGAAGTTGTGGCTGCCAGTCGAGGTGCCGGCCAGCACGATATTGTTGTGGCGCGAGCCGTCGATCTGGTAGAGACCGAGCCGCGGTTTGCGCCAGCGGATGCCGTCGTTGCTTTCGAGATATTCGGTCAATTCTCCCGGATGGCCGTCGTATTGTTCGCCCTGATAGCTCTTGCGCACGGTGCGTTGGTAGCGGCGGTAGCGGCCGTCCTCGTGCAGGATGGTGGTGTAGCACACCCGCGAGCGGCCATGTTCCGGCGGCATCAGCACGGGCTGGTGCAGGTGCAGACGCGCATCGCCCTTGATGCGCTCGATGAGATAGTCGTCGGTGAAGAGCTCCAGTCGGGAGCCGAGTGCGATCACAGCGGTACCTCCTCTGGTCTATCGATTTTATCCTCGTTCAGTGCGAAGCCCAGGCCCGGCGCTTTGGGCGCGGTGTCGGTGGTCTGGCGGTTGCCGCTGATGCGGCACGCGCTTTTCCGGGTCATTTTCACTGCAGATCCTCGAGCGTCCGGGTGATGTCGCGCACCACGCGGCGCAGCCATTGGTGGGCGGGGTCTCGATGCACGGCTCGGTGCCAGTACTGCATCACCTGGAGAGTGGGCAGCTTCACGGGTGGGGCGTGCAACCGCAGGTGCATTGCATCGCCAGGCGCGGCATCCGGGTCCGCGACGGCGCGATGGAGAGTGGCGGCGAATTTGGCTGGAATGGTCACGATATGGGGCGTCCTGCTCAGGATATGGGGGATGCTGTGGATATGCGGCACGCGCAGGGCGACCCGGCGCTCGATCCGCTGTTTTTTCAACGCCTCGTCGAGCAGGCGGTCGCCGCGACCCTGTGGAGCGAAGAGTACGTGGGCGTTGCTGAGATACTGTTTGAGGGTCAGGCGGCGCTTGATGGTCGGATGGTCGGCATTGACCAGGCACATGAATTCGTCGACGAAGAGCTCCTGGCGCAGGATGCCGCTACCAACGTCCTGGTTGCCGATTAACAAGTCGATGCGACCGGTCTCCAGCGCGTGCCGGGGCTGGAAGGCGGCGGTGGCCAGGACCTCGATCTGCACGCCGGGCGCCTGGCGGTGCAGGGCGGCGATCAGGGGTGGCAGGACGATGGCTTCGCTATAGTCGGACATCGAGAGGCGGAAGACGCGCTCGAGCGCGGCGGGGTCGAACGAGGCGGGCTCCCGCAGCACTGCGCGGACGGCGCGCAGAGCCTCGTCTACCCGCGGGGCCAACTCGACGGCGCGCGGGGTGGGGCGCATCTCCGCGGCGGTGCGCACGAAGAGGGGATCGGCGAAGAGTACGCGCAGGCGCTCGAGGGCGTGGCTGACGGCAGATTGGGTGCGGCCGAGGCGGACGCCAGCGCGGGTGAGGCTCTGTTCGCGGTAGATGCAGTCGAAGACGTGGAGCAGGTTGAGGTCGGTTGCACCTAGATCGATTTCATTCATTATAAAAATTAATATAATGAATTGGATTAATGGCTGAAATGGATGGATATTTCGCAGTGCGGCTCAGCGTAGGGAGGGTTTGAGGGCGCGAAGCGCCGAGCGACACGGGTGGACCGGAGTCGAGCCGAGAGAAAGAACACAACCGACATCAGTCTATGAGAGGAGTGGGAGAGGTGAAAAAGTACAAGATCGCCCTGTTGCCCGGCGACGGCATCGGTCCCGAGATCGCCCAGGAGGCCAGGAAAGTGCTGGCGGCAATAGAGGTGCGAGGCCAGATGGAGTTCGAGTGCGCGGAGGCTGCGTTCGGGGGTGCTGCCTATATGCAGACGGGCAGGGCTTTCCCCGAGCAGACGATGGAGATCTGCGACGCGGCCGACGCGATTCTAAAGGGACCGATTGGCCTTAGCAAGGAAGAGGCGGACCAGATCCCGATCGACGAGCAGCCCGAGCGCGGGGCGCTACTGCCGATGCGGCGCCGCTACGACACGTTCGCCAATTACCGGCCGGTCTACCTGCCGAAGGGGTTGGCGCACTTTTCACCGCTCAAGGCCGAGGTGGTCGGCGATGGAATCGACCTGCTGATGATCCGCGAACTAGTCGGCGGGCTCTATTTCGGGCACAAGGAGCGGGGCAAGGACGACGCGGGGCGGCGCTATGTGCGCGAAACGCTAGAATACGACGAGGTGCAGATCGCGCGGATCCTGCACGTGGCTTTTGGTGAGGCACAGAAGCGCAAACGCGTATTGCACAATGTGCACAAGAGCAATGTACTGCTGTCGAGCGTGTTGTGGAACCAGGTGCTGGAGGAGGTGGCGGGCGAGTATCCGCAAGTGGAAGTCAGGCACATCATCGTCGATGCGGCGGCTACGGCTCTGTGTTTGGACCCTCGGCAGTTTGACGTGATGGTGATGGAGAATATGATGGGCGATATTCTCAGCGATCTCGGCGGTGGCATTCTGGGCTCGCTGGGGCTGATGCCGTCGGCCTGCGTTGGGCCGGACAAGGCCTACTACGAGCCGGCGCACGGCTCGGCCCCCGATATCGCCGGGCGCGGGATCGCCAATCCCTATTCGATGATCGGCTCGGTGGCGCTGATGCTGGAGACGAGTTTCGGGCGGGTGGAGGAGGCACGGGCGGTGTGGTCGGCGCTGGAGGGTGTCTTCGCCGACGGCTATGCCACGGCGGATCTGGCGGTGGAGGGCGCGACGGTGCTGGATACCGCGGGATTCGGGGACAAAGTAGTCGAGCGGCTCCGGGCGTAGAAGCGTGGGCTCGTCGTATGCGTGGGACGCAGAGGACTACGCCAGCAATTCGGCGGTGCAGTTCGCCTGGGCGCGCGAGTTGCTGGACAAGCTCGAACTGCGCGGCGACGAGGCGCTGCTCGACATCGGCTGCGGCGACGGCAAAGTGAGCGCGGCGCTCGGCGCGCGTCTGCCCGCCGGTAGCGTCCTCGGCGTCGATAGCTCGGCGGAGATGATTGCGCTGGCGCGGGCGAATTATGCTGTGGGAGACGATAAGCTCTCTTTTGCAGAGGCCGACGCCCGCTCGCTGGCCTACACTGCGCGCTTCGACGTGGTTTTTTCCAACGCCGCGCTGCACTGGACCAAAGAGCACGAGCCGGTACTGGCGGGGATCGCCCGCGCCTTGAAACCGGGCGGGCGCCTGTTGCTGCAAATGGGCGGGCGAGGGAATGTGGCGCGTTTCGTCGCTGAACTGGAAGCAACGATGGCCAGTGCGGCGTGGTGCGAACACTTCGACAACTTCGAGTTCCCCTTCGGCTTTTACGGCCCGGAGCAATACGGCCCGTGGTTGGCGACAGTGGGCCTGGAGGCCGAGCGGCTGCAACTCATTGCCAAGGACATGGCGCACGAGGACGCCACTGCGCTCACGGGCTGGGTGCGGACGACCTGGCTGCCCTATACGCAGCGGGTGCCAAAGGCGCGTCGCGCGGACTTTGTCGAGGACGTGGTCGCGCGCTATCTCGATGTCTACCCGCCCGACGCAGACGGGCGGACGCACGTACAGATGGTGCGGCTGGAGGTACAGGCGCGAAAGCCGCGCTAAGATTCCTCGTAGTCCAGGTTGTACGAATTGTCGGCGGGCCTGAACCCGTAGGGATTGACCGGGTTGAACATCGGCTCCTGGTGCTCTGGGCTGCGATTGTCCGATACCCCGAAGACGGTGCAGTAGTTGGGGGCATCGTCGCCGCACTCGATAAAGGCTTCGAGCAATCCCGCACAATCGCGATGGCTGTCCCAAAAGCGATTGGGTGCCCCGGGACGTTCGGCTCTGCCGACGCCGCCGAGCCGGACCGCGAGGATCTTTTGCCCCGGCTGCAGGCGCTTGGCGTAGTACTGCCCGGCGATTTCCATCCACCGCTTGCTGACGCCGTAGAGGCTCGACGCCCCGAGCCCGAAGGGGTCGCGCCGGGTGTCGGGATGCGGGGGGATGGCAACGTCCGGGTCGAAATCTCCGTCCATGCAATCGTAGGCGTGGACAGAGCTGGCCATGTAGATCCGCGGCACCTGCTCGGTGATGGCGACGCGGTAGACGCAGTCGACAACCGCGATATTGAGCGGGTCGAGGCCCCCCTGCCAATTCTCGTCGATGGTATTCCAGCCCAGGTGGACGACGGCATCGACGCCGCTACATGCCGCTGTCAACTCTGCGCTGACGCGATCGCGATAAGCATCGAGCAACTCCTTCCAAGTAGACCTGCCCTCCGCCAGCAGGCCGTCCATACGCGGGATGCTGAGTCCGGATATGTCGTACTTGGTGCCTAATTCCTTTTTCATCACCTGGGCTACAGTTCCGTTGATCCCGGTGAGCAATACGCGCTTCATCTAAAACTCCCGATGCCGTTGATGGGGTGAGGGCCGCGATCAGCGGCTTGGTTCAGTCTTCGTCGATGAGTCTGGTTTCGTCGGGGAGGTTGGGCACCATGCAGAGGAATTCGAAGGGCTCGTCCCCTTCGGCGCGGTACCAGTGCGGCACATTGGCCGGGATGTAGACGACATCGTCCTTCTGCACCTCTACCACCTCGTTGCCGATGCCGATGGTTGCCCGGCCCGCCAGCACGTACTGCTCGTGCTCGACGGTGTTGGTGTGGTTGGGCATGCCGCCTCCGGGTTCCATGCGAAAGCGGCGCATGGCGAAATGAGGTCCTTCTTCCGGGCCGATCAGCACCTGGCGCGAGGTGCCCACGCCCGCGGGCACCTCTTCGCCGGCGACTTCGCCCGCGCGTTTGACGATCATATGTGTTTCCTCTGCGAGGCTATTCAGTGGTGTAGACGGGCGCCTGGACGGCGCGGGCGTGCAAATCCGCGAAGTCGGCGCTGCCGTTGTCGTCGATTAGTTCGGTATCGGAGCCCCATTCATCGACCGGGTGGTTGCCCCCCTGAAAATATGTCCATTTCTGACCCGAGTTGGCGAAGTATATATTGAGGCCGCCGGCACGGGTGACCTTGATTAACCTCCTGGGCAGGCTATGGTCGGCTGCGTCGACGCGGTATTTCTCGATGGCGTCTTCATCCATCTCGACGCCCAGGCCCGGCTCCTCGGGCACGCGGGCGTGCCCGCCCACGACCTCGATGCGCTCCTTCAGCAGGCTGTGCTCGTATAGTTCGTGGCAGGTGATGGTGGGCCATTGGGCCTGGGTCAGCACCGCGCTCAGGTGCAGCGACAGCGCGGTGGTGGGCCCGGCGCCGACCATCTGCAAAAAGAAGGGCATGCGCACCGCATCGCAGGTGCGGCCCTGGCTGGTGATGCCATCGACGCCTCCACCGAGAACCCAGCCGTCGCACACGCCGCCCATCTCGAGCCCTTCGCGCGGGCTGATGACGCCGTAGTGGTGGGCGATGGCGCTCTGGATCTGGCCGCGCAGAAAGCGGTTGCCCGAGGCGTCGTGGCGCGGAATGGGGTCTTCGAAAATCTTGATCTTGGGGAAGTTTTGCTCCAGCTCGCGCAGTACGGGGATGGCGTTGGAGGCGTTGTTGAGAAAGGCGTTCCAGTCCGCATCGATGCGGAAGTGATCGGGGGTTACCTCACTGATGCGGCGGATGGTTTCGCGCACGTCAAACCATGGCCGGGTCTTGATCTTGATAGAGGTGTAGCCTAGCTCGACGGCGGTCTGCGCCTCCACCGCATATTTTTCCGGCGACATGTCGTGGTCCCAGAACGAGATGGCGCACCAGTCGCGGCACTTGGTGCCCAGCAATTGATACAGCGGCACGCCGGAGAGCTTACCGGCTGCGTCGAAGAGGGCCATCTGCAGGCCGGCGCCCAGCGAGTCGTCCCACATCAGGGCGAAGGGCGACTGGCCGATGACGCGTTCGTGGGCTTCGACCCGGCCCCAGGTGTAGTTCTGTATGGTCTCGCCCCAGCCGACGATGCCGGCATCGGTTTCGACGCGGGTGATTTCGAGCTCGGACCAGGTGTGAATGCCGGCGCGTTCCATTTCGCGGCGGACGCGATCGACGAAGGGCACCTGNAGGGNGAAGCGCTCNACGCTGGAGATTCTGGCGGTCATTTTCTGCAACTTTCAACGNANATGGAATAGCANGAGAGGGTTTAGTGTGGGGTGAGGGGCGGATAGTGTCAAGTTTTGGGTGGGTGGGACGCTTCGGCGGCGATTGGGTGACGAGGCACCAAAACGCCGCCCGCTGCTGCTACAGCAGGGATAATCAGCCGATGACCCGCATCGGGATTGAGGCTTGTTCCGCGTCGATCCCGAAGTCCAGTGCCAGCTTTTCGTCCCCCCTGGTAAAAACCATCTTGCCCGTAAGCAGCGCCGCTCGCGCGTTGGGCGACTCGTAGAGTGGATAAGCGTCGTAGTCGACAACAGTTCCATCGACGAGATGCGCGCCGTCGTAGGTGAGGTCGAGCGCGTGGCCGGTGGTGGTGGCGACTGTGATGCGTCGGCCGTCGGGCCACTGGCTGAGCTCGGGTTGCAGGGCGGCGCGCTGCTGACAGAATGCTGCGAAGCTCTGGCATTCGTCGGCTTCGACCGCTTCGAGCACCAGCCCGGGGTGTGAGCTGTTCAGGCGCAACAGCCAGCCGTCGATCAGGCTGCCGCCGTGCACCATGTAGATCGAACCTTCATCTTCGCGAATTTCGTGCCAGGCATAGGGGCCGATGGGAAAGACCGCGGCGTAAAAGTTGCCGAGGTCGGCGCAGATCCAGCCTTCGTTCTCTTCCCAGATATAGCCGTGCGGCAAAAAGAGGTTGACGAAGGGTGCCTCGTCGTCTGCGGGGATATCATAGAGCACGACGATGGTCCCCTCGCACTGCAACATGCGCTCGTAGGGCGAGGCGCCGAAGAGGCGGTCGGGCCGCTGCAGGTAGGGCTTATCTAGGCCGATGGCGCGGCCGATGTTTTGCGGAAATCCCGACAGGAAGGCGCTGAAGCGACCGCTGCCGCGATAGGGATGATTGCAGACGATCTTGCCCTGGTGGCGCGGCGCGTCCCAACTCAGGTCCCAGGAAACCAGATCGATGGGGCCGGCCTGGGTGTTGGCGGGCAGGCCCAGCTGCGTCGAGCCGAGGGCGAAGGAGCGGCTCATATAGGTGTATTTGCGCACCGGGCGCGGGTCGGCGGTGGCGTGGCGGTAGATGTTGCGCGGGGCACGGGTTTTCTTGACGACGTGGGCTCGGGCGCGATCGAGAGCGATTTCGGCGAGCAGGGCCGGCGGGCGGTAGCTGGAGGCGACGACCGGTGTACTGAAGCCGCCGCCGTGCGCAACCGGATCGAATTCGATATCGCCGAAATAGAGATAGTGCAAAGGCTGTACAGCGCCAATGCGGGTCCAGGTGTTCTGGCGGTAGCCCTCGCGCGAATGGCCACCGGCCCAGGCGCCCTTGAAGTATTCGAGCGCCATGTCGGCGGTGAGCAGGTCGAGTTTTTTGCGGCACTGCTCGCGCA
The DNA here is from genome assembly GCA_002724215.1 of Gemmatimonadota bacterium. Taxonomy (GTDB): domain Bacteria; phylum Latescibacterota; class UBA2968; order UBA8231; family UBA8231. The sequence continues at coordinate 23,881 of PBOD01000163.1, forward strand.
CGCGCTGGTCGCGGCTGTGCTCGTAGAGAGCGACGTAGGCGGCGGCATGCTCGATGTGGTAGCCGGTGGAATCGTATTCGTGGTGGCCCAGTCGCGCGCTGCGCTCGATGGTGCCGAGTATCCAGCGCCTGGCCTCGGCGGCCAGTGCCTGGGGTGAAAGGCCATTCCAGGTAAAGTCGTCGTGGGGGAAGCGCTCGCACGCCAAGAGCAGGCCAGCGTAGTACATCAACCAGTGATTTTCGGTGTTGCCGCGCTCGAAGTGGGCGCGGGTCAGATAGTCGCGCAGCAGGGAGTGGCCCTCGCCGGTGAGCGCGTCTTCGAAACGGCAATAGACCAGAGCTGCGGGCAGTATTTCGAAGGGACCGCCCATCAACTCTGCGACCGGACGGTCCTCGTCGCGCCAGAGCACGCGGCGAACGGTGCGCGCGATCAATTGGGCAGACTGCCCGTCGCTGTCAGAGGTACCATCTGCCAGCTGGGGATCGATGGTCAGGGGGGCGTGCAGGGTCCACAGCGAGTAGTGTTCCTGGTCGCAGGCGGCTGCGAGCATCTGGCGCGCGCGCGCATCGACTTGGGCGTCGTAATTCCGCTGGTCTGCGGTCATTACTCCTCCGGTGCAAGAACGGCGCGCACGTGCTTGAAGTGGCCGGTCTGCTGCCAGCTGGCACCGGCGTTGCGGGTGTGCCAGAGGCCGCCGGGCGAGGCGCCGGCGGCCCAGGTCGTGTCGTCGCGAGCGGCGATGCAGGTGACGGGGAGGTGCGGGCCGCTGGGCTTCCACTCGCCGTCGCCGGTTAGCACGCCGAATTGGGTTGCGGCCAGCAGCGTCGAGCCCGCATCGTGCAGGGCGTAGACCGCGCCTGCTGCGCTGCCGTTCGCTTGCCACTGCAGGCCGTCTTCGCTGGTGAAGATACCGCGATCGTCGGTGCCGGCCCACAGGCGGTCGCGCGCCGCCATGAGCGCGCGTACCGGTGTGCCCATGAGATCGCTGCGGTGCCATTGGTCGTCTTCGGCAGCGTAGACCATGACCCCGGCCTCGGTGCCCACCAGCCACTGATCCGGGCGCGCGGGATCGATGAGCAGGGCATTGGCGAAGCGCTCGTCGGGGACGGGTGAGTCGGAATGGAAGGTCCAGCGCGCCGCGCCCAACTCGTCGCGAACGGCGGTGGCGATGCCATAGGGGCAGGCGACGACGAGGCCGGGGTCGCCGGCGATGGCAGCCAGGCCGAGCACTTCGGTGAGGGTCTCGTCGTGCAGCTGGCGGTAGCGCGCCAGGTCGCGGCGCCATTCCCACAGGCCGTGGTTGGCGGCGATGGCCAGCCGCTTCGGTTGTCGCAACACGGAGAAGGGCGTGAGCTGGCTGTGGCCGAGTTTGCGGTAGGGGCCGTCGAGGTCGGCGGCAGTGTAGAGCCCGCTGCCGACGGGATTGTGCAGCCCGCTGTGGGCCAGCCCGCTACCGCCGACAACCCACTCCTTACACGGGTCGCTCATTGGCCCACCGGCAGGTCGAGCGTGCGCCGCCGCCGCTGCCAACTCCATTTGTCGCCGCCGGAGATCAGCGGCTTGAGATGCTCGGGCGTCTGCGCGATGAATTTGGCACTGGGCTCCTGCCCGTTCCAGGCCTGGAACATCGGTGGGGTATAGCCGCCGATGACGATGACGCGCTCGCGGTCGGAGCGGATCTGCCCGGTGGCGTGGATCAACGCCTCGCCGAAGAGTAGGGTCGAGCCGGCGGGAGCGATGACTTGGTGGATCAGCGCGGGGTCATCGCCGGCGGCGGCGATAATGTCCTGGCGGTCGATCTTTATTTTGTGGCTGCCGGCGATGACCACGGTGCCGCCATCGTCGGGCCCCAGCTCGGTGAGATTGGTCAGGGTTTTGACGAAGGTGCAGTGGAAGAGGCCGTTTTCGGTGTAGGTGCCCTCGTCGGGTCCCGTGCCGGTGTGGAAGCCGTAGCGCGGCACCGCCGAAAGATCCGCGTCGGGGTCGCGGCTGTTGACGACGGCTTCGGATTCCTCCAGCCGCACGCTGCCGCCGACTAGCTCCTCGGCCATGCCGACCAGCCGCGGGTGGGTCAGGTAGTCGCAGATGGCGGGGTCGGCTTCGAGGATGTGGGCGAAGTGCAGATAGTGCGGCCGATGGGCAGAGAGGCGGCAGTTGCGGACGATGGCAGTGGCCGGATCGGCGGCGGCGAGGAGGTCGCGCTTGAGGCGCTGCATAGCTTCGAGCAGGCGGCCGGTTTCGTCCGCGGTGAGGGTGTTTTCGATGACGACGTAGCCATAGACGTCGAGATGATAGCGCTGGGCGGGGGTGAGGGCGGGGAAGGGGCGGGTGAATTTGGCGGCGGGCATGGGGAGTGAATATACGATGAGCGGGGATTGGGGCCAATGGGGTGGTGGGGTTTGGGAGCAACGGATAGGCGCGTTTGGTGGTGGTGGGCACAGCGGGGCTGTAGGCAAGCCACATCACACCTCCTCCCAGGGGTCGGGCGCCGGGCCGATGCACCATAGCGGGCCCTGTTTGGCCCCCGAGGACCGGAAGCGCGAGACGCAGCCTCGTATCTAACGGCCAAATACAATCCGTTCCCGCTCAAACAACTTCGCCGTAACCCATGCACCCACCAAACCCAACCCGATCGACGAAATCGCCGACACCAAATACGGCAGTAGCCCACCCGGCTCACCGCCGAGGATATCGGTGATTAGCATCTGCTGGCCCAGCACCGGAATCGGGCCCATCCACCACTCGTTGTCGAGCGAGTAGAGGATGGCGATCATCGAGGGGATGATCGGGACGATGATCAGCAGCGAGACGTAGGTTTGGGCTTCTTTGAAGGAACGGGCGAAGGTCGAGACCAGCATCTGGGTGCCCGCGGCGAAGAAGGCCAGGGGCAGGGCGGTCAACAGCGAGCCGATCACCACCGCGGCGTCCATTTCGAGACTGAAGCCCAGCTCTTGCAATGCAGCGCGTTGCAGGGCAAAGACAAGGCTGCCCAGGGTTAAGGCGATGCCGACGGCAGAGAACAGCGCGGCAGCCAGCCACTTGCCCAAGACCAGATTGAGGCGGGAGACCGGGTTGATCAGCAGGGGCTCGAAGGAGGCGCGCTCGCGCTCGCCGGCGGTGGCGTCCATGGCGAGGTTCATGCCGGCCATGAAGGCGGCCATGATCACATACATGAGGATGAAGGTGAGGAAGTGGGCCGAGCGCTGGCGGGCGCTGGCCAGATCGACGTCTTCGATCTTGATCGGGCGGGCAATTTGCGGGCTGACACCGCGGGCGATCAGACGCAGTGCGCCGAGGTTGTGACTGTAGCCCTCGACTAACCCCCGCGCCCGGTTGAGGGCGGGGCCGACGTCCTTCTTGGTGCCGTCGTGGACCAGCTCGATCTCGGCGGTGTGGCCGGCGGCGAAGTCCTCGTTGAAGTCTTTGGGAATGACGAAGACGAAGTCGTGCACGCCGTCGCGGACCGCGGCTTCGGGGTCTTCTGGCGCCGCGACCACGCCAAAGCCGCTGCGTTCGATCCAGGCGACTAGATCTGGGGCGCGCTCCCCGTGCAGCACGGGGATGTCGATGTCCATTGACTCGCGTTGGCGTTCGGCCTGGAGGTTGAGCATGAAGGTGACGAGCATCGGCGCCAGGAGTGGGAAGAGCAGGGCCGACATGACCGAGCGTTTGTCGCGCAGGCCGTCGATAAGCTCTTTGCGCAGAACGGCGAGGATCTGGCTCATGTGTTCTCCTCGTCGAGGCCGGTGAGGGTGACGAAGGCGTCCTCGAGGTTGTCGCAGCCCGATTGTTCGCGCAACTCGTCGGGGGTACCAGCGGCGACGATGCGGCCGGTGGAGATGATGATGATGCGGTCGCAGAGGGCGGAGACTTCCTGCATTATGTGGCTGGAGAACAATACGCACTTGCCCTCCTCGCGCATGCGGCGAATCAGGCCGCGCATGGCGCGGGTGGCCATCACGTCGAGGCCGTTGGTCGGCTCGTCGAGGATGACATTGGCCGGGTCGTGGACCAGCGCGCGGCCCAGCGCGGTCTTGACCCGCTCGCCCTGCGAAAAACCCTCGCTGCGGCGGTCGGCGATGGCGCCCATGTCGAGTAATTGCACCAGCTCGTCAATGCGCGCGTCGAGGTCGGCGCAGCCGTGCAGTTGGCCGAAGTAGCGCAGATGCTCGCGCGGGGTCAGGCGCGGGTAGAGGCCGCGCGAATCGGGCAGGATGCCCATTTTAGCCTGGGCCGCCTGTGGGTCGGCGGAGACTTCGGCGCCATCGACTTCAATCCGGCCACAGTCGGGACGCATCAGCCCGTAGAGCATGCGCAGGGTGGTGGTCTTGCCGGCGCCATTGGGGCCGAGCAGACCGGTGACCTGGCCGTCGGGTGCCTCAAAGCTGATGCCATCGACGGCGACCACGTCGCCGAAGCGCTTGTGCAGATCCTCAATGCGGATCACGGTGTGTCTTCCTCTGGTGCGGGGCCGAGGTAGGTAGTGAAGAAGGCGGGGCGCTCGAGCTTGTCGATGCACGAAGCGTCGAGGTCGTGCGCGTCGGCATTGGCGATAAACTCTGCCATTAGTTTGGGCACGCAGCCGTAGGCAGTGCCATGGCCGACGCCGGGCACGACGACGTGGCGCGCGTTGGGCAGGTGGCTGGCGACATCCTCGCCCCAGCGTGGTGGGGTTACCGGGTCGAGATTGCCGGAGAGGACCAGCACGGGATGGTCGGTGGCGACGGGGTCGTGGTAGTTGTCGGGTATGTCGCCCTGCGGCCAGAAGCCGCAGATGCGGGACATCAGTTCAAGGGCGAAGGGGCCGAAGAAATTGGCGTTGTGGCCGCGGCGCTCGGCGTCGGTGACAAAGGGCAGGTCTTCGCTGCAGACGACCGAGTAGAACATGCCCTGGCTTATTTTGTCCGCGACATCGGCTTGCGGCACGGCCAGGGCTACCAGTGGCCCGTAGTCGCCGGCGTAGGCGCGGTCGATGATCAGCGGCAACAGGGTGGCGATCTCGGGTTTGTAGAGAGCGGCGCGCACGACCCCGGCGATGCCTTGCCAGTAGACGGGCAGTTCGTGGTCTGCACCGGTGCGCGGGTCCTGAAAGCGGGCCAGCACCTTGCCCGGATCGCGCTGTAGGCGCGCTTGCAGCGAGTCGAATTTGGCGCCGATATCGCCGAAGGCCTCGGCGCAGGATGGGTCGGCGGCGCAGGCCTGGCACAGCATGTCGAGCGCGCGCTGGCCGTCGGTGCCCATGTGGACGGGCAGCCGCATCGAGGGCGGGGCCAGGCCATCGACTATCGCGGCGCGGACACTTGCGGGATGGCGGCGCATGTAGACCAGCGCAGCGCGGGTGCCGTAGGAGCCGCCCCAGAGGTTGATCTGATCGTAGCCGAGCGCCCGGCGCACCTCGTCGATATCGTCCATGGCGATCGGCGTGGTGTAGAGACGCGTGTCGGCCTCGTAGCCGTCGAGGCAGTTTTTGAGTTGATCGATCGACCACTCGATGGCCTCGGGCAGGAACATCAGGCTGTCGGGATCGTCGGAGGCGCAGTCGAGCGGTCCGGATTCGCCGGTGCCGCGCTGGTCGATGAGGACGATGTCGCGCTCCTGGCGGATGCGGCGCCAGGGGCCATCGGCCATGCGGGCCAGATCGGTGGAAGCCCCGCCCGGGCCGCCGTTGAAGGCGAAGAGCGGGTCGGGACGGGGGCTGCGGCTGAAGGCGGGCAGCACCGCGATATTGAGTGCGATCGTGCGGCCGCTCTGGGCGGCGCGGTCCTCGTAGACTTCGAGCGTGCCGCACTGGGCGCCGGAGACGGTGATCTTGCGCGGGCAGGGCTCGAGTTCGATGCGCGGCGCGGCGGCGATCGGCGCGCAGAGCAGAACCAGGGTCCAGAGGCTATATAATAAGCTTAAAATATTAGACATAGAGTTATCGAATTTTATCGCTGGCGGCGACGTAGCCGGCGCGATATATGCTCGCCGGATCGGGTTGTCTGATCGTGGGGCGCCCCGCCGATATTCGAGTTGCGGCGCACGTTGGTGTACTCGCAATGGCACACGGGTCTGGCTTGAGACTAAAGCGTTGCATCAGCACCTGGGCATAGGCCAAAACGACCTCGAAAAAAGGCGCGTGTATTCCATACTAAAAGAGATGAAATTAAGGATTGTAATTAAGTACATTGTAATGTACTTTTATTAGTACTTAAAATGTGGATCGGTGTCTACAGTGACGAATAAGGAGAATTATCAACAACTTAGCAATAGCAGTACCCCATATTTGGGTCTATTGGTGGCAGAAATCACAATGCGATATGCTCTATGTCACGTAAATTTGTACATTAAATAGTACTAAAAAAAGTACAAAAGGCAAAAAATGATTCAGTCCATGCCCATCGCCCAGGTCCGCAAAGACCTCAACCAGCTGCCCGATCTCTTCGCCGCCGATCCCCAGGCCAGCGCTCTGGCCGTTACCCGCCGCGGCCAGCCCGTGCTGGCGGTGATGCCCTGGGCGCTTTACCAGGGCATAGCCGAGACGCTCGAAGTGCTCGGCGATGAGGCGCTGTGCGCGGATTTGCGCGAGGGCATCCGCCAGCTTGAGGCGGGCGAGGGCGCCGATTGGGCGGGCCAGTGAGCTATCGCGTTGTCATTGCCCGGCGCGCGCTCGAATCGCTCGATGCCGTGCTCAACCGGCGTTTGGCCGAGGAGTTGGCCCAGCACCTCAGCGATCTGGCGACCGATCCCGAGGAGCGGGGTTGGCCTCTGGCTGGCGAGCTCAAGGGCTATCGCTGCCTGCGCTCCGCCGGCGGTTGGTTTCGCATCGTCTATCGGGTGGCTGCCTCCACGGTGGAAGTGGTACTGGTCTCGGTGGGCCAGGCCCGGCCCGTCGAGGTGCGCAACGTGCGGGCGCTGGCGCGGACGTTGTTCAGCGAGCGCTTGTTGCAGCGCGAATGAGCCGAATGCCCGCAGGTGGGCAGCGGCGGTTGCAAAAGTGGCGCGGCGATCTCATCGGCGAGAGGGTTGCTCGAGAGGTCGCCGAATTGCTTCGGGCATGCGGAAGAGTGCGCAATAGCAACGCTCGACGTGAGGCTGAAGGGCTGCTACGAGGAGTGCTTAGCCCTCAAGCGGATCGGGAAATCGCCGCAGCCGCCTTCTTGCGCTCGGCCCAGGTGCGGCGCTTGCGGCGGTGCAACTTGACATCGTCGCGATAGGCATCGGGGTCGCGATCGAGGCCGGTCTCGCGGTCGAGGAAGAGCGGGAAGTCGGAAGCCGGAGGTTTGGCGTTGGAATAGGCGTTGTCGTAGGAGCGCATGATGATGCGCTGCTCGCGATTGAGGGTCTCGAGATAGGCGGGGTCGGACAGCACGCGGTCGGCCGGGTGAGCCAGGCCGGGCAATAGGCGTAGAAGATATTCTTGCGCACCACGTCGCTGTCGTTGGGCTCGACGCGGTGCCAGATGCTCGAGTGCATCAGGGTCATAGTGCCCTTTTTGAGCGTCACCACCTGTTCGCCGTCGATGGGCTCGTGGCTGTCGTACTCGTCGATATACTGTTCGCGGTGGCTGCCGGGCAGGACCACCAGATTGCCCATTTTGGCTTCGGGCAGGTCGGTGAGCCAGAAGCCGATCTTGATCTGCAGCGGCAGCTCGGGCGAGAAGGTGCCGTAGGGCACGGCGCGGGCGCCGTCGGGATGCCAGATATTGTAGCGCTCGCCGCCGGGCGGGCGGATGAAGAACTGGCTCTGGTGCAGCTTGAGCAGCTCGCCGAAAAGGTCGTAGGCGTAGCCGACGTGGCGGGGGTGATCGATCAGCGCGGCGAAGGCGGGGTCGCGCTCGACGATATTCTGGCAGCCGAAGGTCTGGCCTGCCTCGAACCTGGGGCTGGATTGGCAGACGCGGTCGATGGCGGCGGTGAGCTCGTCGATGGTGTTCTGGTCCAGGGCGTCTTCAAAAAAGAGCATGCCGTCGCGCTCGAAAATCTCCCACTCTTCATCGCTGAAGCCGGGCGGGGCGAGGCGGTACTGGGAGTCGGTCATGAGATGGTCTCCGTTCTTGTCCTACATAATGTAAGACGGCCCATATACGCAAAACACCGATGGTCTAGATCTTTAAGTGACCGATTATTTCCTGGAGATCGGCGCCCAGGGTCAATAACTCCGTCGCCTGCAT
>PBOD01000164.1 GCA_002724215.1 Gemmatimonadota bacterium
TCCAGGGGATTTGCTCGTCCATATGATCTACCGCGGGGGCGCCGCGCAGCGGATTGGGCATGCGGTCGGGATCGTACATACGATTGTAGGGCATCGGCGGGGCCAGCGGGGGGGGGGGGCCGATAAAGGAAACAAAGCCGAAATAGGGCTCCGCAGCGGTCCGCTGGATCTGCTCGACTGCGCGGTCGGCCGCCCATGCCTCGACCGTCACCGCGGCGGGCATCGGGCTCATCTGCGGCATGTAGTACATCTCGGTGCGCTCGCCCATCAAGCCCTCGACAAAATCATAGGCCGGATGCTCCTCGGCGATAAAACGCGCGTAGGCATCACCCTGCCGCTTGGCCGGGTCGCCGTAGAGCTCTTCACTGCGCAAATAGGTGCTGTAGCCCAGGTCCTCCGCCCAGGGATGGGTGTGGAATTTGCCGATGCCAAAGGTGCGATAACCCAACCCGTTCATCGCCTGGGCGAGATACGGGCCGCAGCGGGCGGGGATGGTGGCAGCCTGCCCCGGCGCGGGCGCCGCGATGCCATTGGAAAAGACCCGGGTGGTCGGCGGCTCACAGCCGGTGCGGATAGTATAGCGCGCCGCCACGCAGACCGGGCAGGTCGAGTAGGCGTTGGTAAAGGCCATTCCGCGCTGCACCAGGCGGTCGAGATTGGGCGTGTAGATATGCTCGTTGCCCAGCGCGCGAATGCTATCGAAGCGCTGCTGGTCGGTCATGATAAAGAGAATATTGGGTTGCGACATAAGCGGGATCTAGCTCCCCTCCGGTGCGTGGATTGTCCCGATCAGAGACCCATCAAATTTACCGCTGCGGAAAGAATGTCGGCCGTTGAGCAAACCGAGTTGTGCCGATTAGCCGACCCAATGCCTGTAGAGCGGCTGGACCTGGCCGGGCAAGCGTTCGAATACCTCGCGGTCTAGCGGCTCCATCTCGTAGTTCTTGCCCCCCGTTTCTACCACCATCGCCTGGTGCTCTGGCCGGCCAACCAGCGTCGGGTTGAGATTGAGCCACCAGGGCGCATAGCGCACGATCAGCGCGACGCGGGGTTGGTCGCTGCGGTTAGCCGCCACCGCGTGCCACAAGCGGCTGTCATAGACCAGCGCGCTACCGGCTGGCCCTTCGACGTGGCGCTCGGTGGGATAGACGGCTTCATTGTCGACTTCGGGCATATCGCCCGCCGCAGGATTTCTCGGCCAGCGGTGGCTGCCGGGCACGACCAACGTCCCCCCGGTCTCGGCGGAGAAAGGCGTCAGCATCCAGATCGTCGACAGGTGCAACACCGCATCCGGATACGGGGCGGGAATATGCGAAGCATTCGTCTGGTTATAGGGCCAATCCGCATGCCAGTAGCCGCGGGCATTGCCGGGCATATTGGCCACGCAGTCGGTGCAGGAGATCCGCGCCCAGGCGCCGAAAAAGGCCTCGACGATATCGAGGACGCGACGGTCGGCCAGATAGGGGGCGAAGGACTGGACTTCGTTGATCGCCTGCTTGAGCACCGCTACCCCGGGGGTACCGATGCGGTGGCCGCGACTGCGGGTTTTGGCCAATTCGCCCTCTGAGCGCTCGCGGTTGCTCTCGAGTGCCGCCAGCAATTCGGCGTTAATCGCCTGTACCTCTCCGGCCGGGATCACCCCCTCAACGACGCAAAAGCCGTCGCGCTCGATCTGTCGCTGCAGCGCATCCACGGCACTCACACCGAAAACATCGGCTCGACGTCGGCCATGATAATCTCCAACTCGCGCAGGTCATCGGCATCCAGTATAGCCACCGGTGCCCGACAGGTCGTCGTGGCAATCAACCCGCGGCGGTGCAAAATCCACTTGTAGACCGCGATGCCGTAGAGCCGCTCGTAGTTCATCAGCGGCAGCATGCGATAAAAGAGCGCGCGGCCCCCTTTTTCGTCGCCGGCCTCGAGCGCCGCCCAAATCGCCGCCAGCGCGTCGGTAGTGTGGCAGCCCGGCATATTGCCGCAGGCCCCCCGGCGGAATTCGTCGAGCAAAAAAATCCCGCCCTTGCCTCCAAGAACACCTTTGCAGGCGTCTCCCGCCACCGCCAGCGTGCGGCTGACCTGCCTCGGCTCGGGCACGGTCTCCTCTTTGATATAATCGACGCCCGGCAATTCGCGGCACATCCGCCCCAGCAAGTCTCCGCTCATCGGCGTGCCCACCGGGGCGTCGAAATTCTGCACGCAGATGGGGATTTTCACCGCCGCCGCCAACTGGCTGTAAAACGCATAACAACCGTCCTGATCCACGCGCAAGACGTGCGGAGGCATCGACATCACCCCGTCGGCGCCGGCGTCTTCGGCGAAGCGGGCCAGATCGACGGCCGGCAGCGCGTGCCCCGAGGTGATCGAGGCAACGACCGGCACCCGTCCCGCCGCCGCCGCGACGACAATTTCAATCCAGTGCCGGCGCTCGTCGTCGGACAGGGTCGAAAACTCGCTGGCGTTGGCCGGCCCCACCAACCCGGTGGCGCCCGCCTCGATGCAGAAATCGACCAATCGCCGCAAACCCGCTTCGTCCAGTGCGCCCCTCTCGTCAAAGGGCGTGGCTACAATGGGCATGATCCCGCGCCAATCCTCGGTCATTTAGTGCTCCTTTTCTAGTGTCCCGTGGCCCCGGCGCACAAAGCGCGGTTGCTCGAGATGAATGCGCGATACGGCTTCGTAGTGTATTGATTGCATCCAGCCATTACCCCGCAAAGTGCCCGCAGCAAGCCCCCCGCAAGGTGGCGATATTGGCCGCTATGGCCGCGCGGCTGATTTCGCACCACCAAGGCGCATCGAGATAGTGCTCAGGCTGCACTCCCTAAACCTTGCGGGCGGTCCAGATCTGGTTGCCGTAGCCGGGATATGCCCCGCCCGCGAAATCTCCATCCAGGGCCATCACCTCAAAACCGCACCCCGCCAGCAAGTGCTCCAATTCCCAGCGGGTCGACCAGCGCAAAAGCAAGCGGGTAAAGGTGCGGCCTACGGCGACCCCGTCGGCGCCGATCTCCTCAAATATCAGCTCCTGTTCGAGGATTTGCGTCTGCGGATCAGCGGCGCGGCTGTAGTAGACTACGACCTGATGGCCGGTAGCCGTATCGACAAAGTCGGTGTCCTTGCACAGCGGGCTAGTAAAACCTTCGGCCGCCAATTGTCCCAGTGGGTCGAAAGAATCGAAGAGCAGCAACCCATCGTCGTCCAGATGATCGGCCATACAGTGCAGGGCGCGAATCTGGTCGGCAGGGGCCAGCAAGTGCTGAAAAGTGCGATAGGGCACGTGGATTTGCGCGAAGCGCCGACCCAGGTCGAATTCGGCCATATCGCCCTCGCCCCATTCAATCGCCAACCCCGCTTCCGCTGCTTTGCCCCGGGCCAACGCCAGTAAATCCGCGTCGAGATCCAACCCGGCGACCTCGGCCCCGGCGCGGGCCAGGGCCAGGGCGATGCGACCGCTGCCGCACCCCACCTCGAGCACGGCTCCGTCGGCCTCTTTTGCATGGGCGGCGTAAAACGCCACATCGCCCTCGACGCCGACGAAATACCCATCGTAAAAACGACTGGCATATGCGCGCATGGTATTCGATTCTCCCTGACAAGCGGTTTGCATTTTGCAAAGCAAACGGCGAGACGCCGCATGGGCGTCTCGCCGCACCGCACTACTCGCCGTGGCGGATACTCAGGCCAACAGGTCGGCGATGACCGAGCGCTCCTCTTTGAGTTCGTCCTCTGTAGCCTTGATCTTCTCGCGCGCGAAATCGCTCAACTCCAGCCCCTGCACGACCTCCCAACTGCCCTGGCCATCGCTGCGCACCGGCACCGAATACATCAGTCCCTCCTCGATGCCGTAGCTGCCGTCGGAGTAAACGCCGGAGGAAAACCAATCTCCCTCCGGGGTCGCGCTCTCGACGCTGACCACGTGGTCGAGGGCGGCATTGGCCGCCGAAGCCGCCGAAGACAGGCCGCGGGCATCGATCACCGCCGCACCGCGCTGCTGTACGACCTGGATAAATTCCTCGCGCAACCAGGCCATATGGCCGATGACATCGGGCACCGGGCGGCCACCGATTCTGGCGTTTTCGGCATCCGGATACTGGGTGGCGCTGTGATTGCCCCAAATCGCCATATTGGTCACCTCCGCAACCTTGACCCCAGCCTTTTGCGCCAGCTGGGCCTGGGCGCGGTTCTGATCGAGACGGGTCATCGCGTGAAAGCGGTCGCGCGGCACCCCGGCGGCGTGGGCGTGGCTCAGGGCAATAAGGCAATTGGTATTGGCCGGATTGCCGACGACCAGCACTCGCACGTCTTCGGCGGCCTTGGCCATGGCCTGGCCCTGACCGACGAAAATCGGACCGTTTTCCTTGATCAGATCGCCTCGCTCCATGCCCGGCCCCCGCGGCTTGGAGCCAATGAGCAACCCCCAGTTGATGCCATCGAAGGCCACATCGGCCTGGTCGGTGATTACGATGTCGTCGAGCAGCGGGAAGGCGCAGTCGTCGAGTTCCATCACCACGCCCTCGAGGGCCTTGAGTGCCGGGGTGATCTCCAATAGGTGCAGCGACACCCGGACATCGTGGCCGAAAACCTCGCCCGAGGCCAGACGCGGCAAAATCGCATAGCCGATCTGACCGGCGGCGCCGGTGATGGCCACTTTAACGGTGCGTGCCATGGAATATCCTCCTAAGTAAGTAAGGGCATTTTTTAGTTAATAGAGATCTTAGAACTTGCTAAAAAAAAGAGCCCAGTGCAATGGCCGCCCACCCCTTGACCCGACTCTTAGCCCCTGGTTTATTCTACCACTACCCTCACCTGCAGCAACAGAAAGGGCATCATGAGCGGCGACTTCGATATCATCGTGCGCAACGGCCACCTCATCGACCCCAAAAACCAGTGGGACGGCCCCGCCGCTATCGCCGTCAAAGACGGGCTGATCGCGGCCGTCGATGACAAAATCGCGGGCACCGCCGACCGGGAAATCGACGCTGCTGGCCTCTATGTCACACCGGGCCTCATCGACATCCACATGCACGCCTACGGCGGTTATCGCGGCTGGCTCTTCCCCGACCAACACGCCCTGCCCTATGGCGTGACCACGGTCGTCGATACCGGTGGGGCGGGTTGGAAGGATTTCGCCAACTTCAAGCGCACCATAATAGATCCCTCGCAAACCCGCGTACTCGCCTTTATCAATATCGTCGGCGCCGGCATGACCGGAGCCCCGGAGCAAGATATCGGCGAGATGGACCCCATCCCCTGCGCTGCCACCATCGTGCAATACCGCGAGCACGTGGTCGGGGCCAAATCGGCCCATTTTGGCGGTCCGGGGTGGGAATCGGCTGGCGGCGCACTGGAGGCGGCCCGGCGCAGCGACTCCATCGCCATGATCGACTTCGCCCCGCAACCCACCCGCACCTATGAGGAATTGCTCGAGCACATGAGCCCGGGTGATATCCACACCCACCTCCACGCCGCCCATATCCCCCTGCTCGACGACGAGGGGCAGGTCAACGACTACGTCCGTGCAGCCCGTGGGCGCGGGATTATCTTCGACACCGGGCACGGCAATGGCTCCTTATGGTTCCGCATCGCCGTCCCGGCCATGGCCCAGGACTTCCACCCCGATACCATCAGCACCGACCTGCACAAGGACAGCCGCATGCTGCCCAATGCCACGATGCCGATCACCATGTCCAAATTTCTCGCCCTCGGCATGCCGCTACAGGAGGTCGTCTACCGCTCGACCCACAAACCCGCCAAAGTCCTACGTCGCCCCGAACTCGGCCATCTCAGCGTCGGGAGCGAAGCCGATCTGGCCGCCTTTGCGCTGCACGAGGGCGATTTCTGCTTCGTCGNCTCGGGCCGAGCCAAGATCCAGGCCCGGAAAAANCTAGAATGCGAACTGACCCTCAGAGCAGGCCGAATCACCTGGGATCTCAACGGGCGCAGCCTCGTCGATTGGGAACGCGCGGGAGACGATCGCATTTTGGCCTGATTCGGGGGTTGTGCCCGATATATAGCCGGCGATTTGGACCCAATAGCAACTTTTTTTTTCTTTTTTCAACCGAATTGAAAGTCAAGCACTTAGACGCTCCTTACCCATTCTTGCAAGAAGTGGTAATCCACCCTTTACTACAGCCATAAATCCTTTTCTCACTTTAATATAGAGTGGTCGTCTACCATTCTGCACTAAGTGGTAACACCCNCTTTTGGCCCGTCGTAGCAACTGGCGAAATAAGATCAAAAACAGTATGTTTCTATATANCGAGACGCGCNCCCCAGCGCGCTCCCCTGGCACCCTGACGAGTCCCTATGAACCCAGCGCATATCGCGCCCCAAGACGTGGAAGCCATCGAATTCCTCGTTGGCAAATTTGCCCTTCTTCCCGAACACGCCCGCACCCTTCTCGAGTTGGCGAGCGGCGATCAGGTTCTCGCCGAAAGCGCCCTGTTAGTCGCCCGCGAAATGGGGTACGANTCCTTTGCAGGNGCCCGCAATTACATCGTCGATATCCTGCGCCTGCCCAGCGNNAAAATGCCCGCACAAACCACTTGACNCGGNACCTCTAAGTATGTATAATCCCTTAGTTTCACTCCTACTTACGCCCACGGATGAGAGGATCTATGCAGAATCTGCATGACGAAGAGAGNACCCTGCGGCTCTACTTCGACGATATCGCCGAATCCACGCCCCTTTCGAGGGAGCGCGAAGTAGAACTCGCCGACCGCATCAAAAACGGCGACATGCGTGCCCGCGACGAAATGATCAGAGCCAACCTGCGCTTTGTCGTCGATGTCGCGAAGAAGTACCAAAATCGCGGTCTGTCCCTCTCCGACCTGATCAGCGCCGGCAATCTGGGCCTGATCACGGCGGCCGACCGCTTTGATGGAACCAAGGGCTACAAGTTTATCTCCTACGCGGTCTGGTGGATCCGCCAGTCGATACTCCAGACCCTGGCCGAGCACGTGCGCACCGTGCGACTCCCCCTCAACAAGGTCAGCCTGCTAAAGGATATATCCAAGGCCTCGCGCAAGCTGGGTCAGGATCGCGCCAGCGAACCAGATATCGAGGAAATCGCCGCCGAGTTAGAAGTCCCGGCCGAAGAAGTACTGGAGACCATTCTCTCCGCCCGCGCGGTCTGCTCGCTCGACGAGTCCTTCACCGACGACGACGAGCGCAGCCTGCTCAACACCCTGGCCGACGACACCACCGAAGCCCCCGATGCCGACGTCCTGCGCGAATCGGCTCGGGTCCAGCTCGAAACCGCACTCGGCACTTTAGAAGAGCGNGAGCTGCGCATCATCCGGCTCTACTTCGGCCTCGACGGCAACGAAGCGCTGACGCTCGAGGAAATCGGGGACATGATGAACCTCACCCGNGAGCGCATCCGCCAGCTCAAGGAGCGCGCGCTTAGCAAGCTGCGCCATCCCTCGCGGCACCAGTCACTCAAAACCCTCGCCACCGAGGTCTGAGGTTCTTGACAGAGGCTGAATTCCCCCTATTTTTTCTCATTCAGTTTTTTGCGGATTAGGGGGGATACCGAAGCGGTCAAACGGGGCAGACTGTAAATCTGTTGGCTCATGCCTTCGTAGGTTCGAATCCTGCTCCCCCCACCATATCAGGGAAGCTCTCGTAGATCGAGAGCTTCCCTAGTTNTTTATGGAATATNCCNGACAGCGGCAGCGCCGATAGATCTCCAGNGCAATGGNCCTGGCCGACNGCGNNNNGGCNGTTCNTCGCTGNCCTCCANACACACAGCGAGCCCCCCTACTCATAGTAGAGGGGCTCGCTGCGCATCACTATTGNTTCCNGNTCTCAGACCGCGAGATNNAATACCTTATTTGCGGCGGGGTACCGCCTGGTCGCCGGCTCGCCGCACAGTCGGTGGTTCCAGAAAGGCCTCGGCGACGGCCTGTTTGATCTTGTCGCTCTCGTAATAGCCGGCCTCAACCCGCTGCTTAATCCACAACAGGCGCTCTTCCTGGCTGCGCGGCAACCCGCCCTCCTCTATC